>CANQEJ010000007.1 GCA_947594925.1 uncultured Bacilli bacterium | reverse complement strand
TTCAATCATAATAAAAAGAAGTGTAATATTCAACTACATTTCTGTAATTAATTATTACACTTTTATAGTACCAAAAACTTATCTTTTTCCATTAATATAAAGAAAAATTAGCACTTTTAGCTAACTTTTTCAAAAAATACTTGATACCATACTATAAAACAATAAATAGTCCATACCTTTTTATAATTGTCGCATTTTTTATTGTAATGGTCATCTAGTAACTTCATAATTTTATCTGTATCAAACAATTTAATAGCAATATCTGAATTAAACTTTTCTTTGATATCTTGATAGAAATCATCTTCTCGCATCCACTCACGTAATGGTACAGGAAAACCTAATTTTTTCTTCTTATAAGAATCATTTGGAATAACTCTGTGGGCTGCCTCTCTTAAGGCCACTTTAGTATTTTCTTTCGTAACTTTAGCACTTTTTGGTAAACTACTAGCAACTTTAAAAACTTCCACATCCGTAAAAGGCACTCTGCCCTCAATTGAATTAGCCATTGTCATCCTATCTGCTTTAGCAAAAATATCTTTAATTAACCAAAAATTAATATCTATCGCTTGTCTTTTAATAATCTCGTCTTTACCCTTTTGTTCCTCAAAATATTTTTTAGTTAAATCTTTATTTTTAATTGTTACCGGAACTTTTAATATCTTCTTAGCTTCCTTTTCGGTAAAAACTTTATTCACCCCAATATAAGATTCTTCTAACGTTTGACCACGACGAACTAAAAAATTAATACCACGATGTTCCGGAAAAATACTGCAAATCTTTGAAATAATTTTTCTAATAGCAAAAGGAATTTTATTATAGAAACTATAATCTACACTCTCTCGATACGTATTATAGCCACCAAATAACTCATCAGCACCTTCTCCTGATAAAACGACCTTAACATCTTGACTAGCTAATTTAGACACAAAATATAAAGCTACTGCAGAAGGGTCTGCTAAAGGTTCGTCCATATGATACATAATTTTAGGAATAACCTTTAAATACTCATCTTTCTTAATCTTTTTGCTCTTATTTTTTATTCCTAACTTATCTGTTAAATCTTTAGCATACTCCGCCTCATTATATTTAGGAATATCATAACCAATTGTATAAGTATTATCTGGTTTTGCTAAAGAAACAATATAAGATGAATCAATTCCACTTGATAAAAAAGACCCAACCTCAACATCACTTAACATATGTTTTTGCACACTATCTTCCATAACGTTAGCAACATCTTCAACAATATCAGCAAAATCTCTTTCCTTTTCTTTAAAAGTTAATTTGAAATAACGATTTAAAGAAAGCTTTCCATCTTGATAAGTAAAACTATAACCCGGATTAAGTCTAAAGACATTTTTAAAGAAAGTTTCCTCCGTTGGTGTGTAGTTAAAAGATAAATATGGTCCTAGAATTTCCGTATTTAACTCCTTTTTAAATTCAGGATATTCCAAAAATGATTTAATTTCAGAAGCAAAAAGAAAGTTATCAGCAATCTGCGTATAGTATAAAGGTTTAATTCCAAAATGGTCTCTTGCTCCAAATAATTTTTGTTCATTTTTATCCCAAATTACAAAAGCAAACATCCCACGTAATTTTGTTGGTAAATCCTCATGCCACTCTTCAAACCCATGGACTAACACTTCCGTATCAGAATTTGTTGTAAACTTATGCCCCATCTTTTTTAACTCGGCTCTAAGTTCAATATAATTATATATTTCGCCATTAAATATTGTAATAATACTTTTATCTTCATTAAACATGGGTTGAGCACCTAACTCTAAATCAATAATAGATAAACGACGATGTCCCAAAGCCACATTTTCATCAGTATAGTATCCTTCCCCATCAGGTCCACGATGAATAATTCTATCACCCATAGCTTTTACTATTTTATCTTTATCTTTTCTTTTGCTTACAAAACCAGCTATACCGCACATAATATTACCTGCTTTCTTCTATAATTGTATAATAATTATGCTTAATAATCAAATTCCTTACTAATTATTTTCACCTTTTAAATAAGGAATATTCTTTATTAGAAAAAAAGTCTAAAAATTTAGACTTTCTTAAATTAATATTACTTGAGAACCATTAACTAAACCGGCATCTTTAACATTTTTTAACGGCTCTAATATTGTTCCATCATTACGATTATAAAGCATAATATCATCTTTTAAAGGAAAACAACCATTTGATAAATCTACTACTGCTTCATTTAGTAGCCTTGTAACATTACGAATTTTTTTATTAATAGGAATAAATACATCATACTCTGTTTCCAACATTGGAACAAATACGGTAACTAATATTTTATTATTATTCATCTATATCACCTAAAATTCTAATTCCTCTACAGCATTTTCTTCATTTTCTGTAACTACTTTAAACAATACTGGAATACCATCTGTAACAATATAACCAAAATCATTACCTATATTATCATATAAATTCTTTGTAATCTTACCAACTTTTAAGACACTTTGGTCAATAATATTATTACCTATCCAAATACCATTTTTACTATTAATATTTTTATACCACTCATCAAATTGATATTTTTTCAAATTATCAAATGATTCAATGATAACTATATTAGTATTATGATTATTTCTAGCAGTTAAAATTGCACGGTCAAATTCTTTCTTCTCTTCTGAACTTAATGTAGAAAGTAATTCATTAATGCCGATAATCATTAGTAATTGTCCTGCCGTTCCAAAGGTTAAAGCATTGATAATATTACCAAAGGCATCCTCTGTTTCACTAACATAAGCCCCATTAGCTGTTACTTTAACATAATCAAATATTTTAACATCTAGATTAGGAATTAAAGCAAGCAATTTACTAAAACCATTAACAAAATGTTTTAAATTCATAACATTAGTTGTTGTAATAATACTCATATAAGCATCTTTAAAATTATAAGAGGCAATTTTTAAATCATTTTTATAAACTCCTAAAGGAAGATTATCTAAAGTAATACTATTTGTTTTTAAATACTCAACATTAACCACTTCTGGTAAAATTGGTACTCTTTTCGCTTTAGTTAAATTCTTTTGTTCTAAATCCGTAATTGTACTTTTTATAAAGTCCATCAAATTTTCTTCAGGACAAATACTAGCTGATTGAAATTCATAAACATTATCAATCTTAACTAGACCACGTCCTTTAATACTTGAAGGAACCATCTTATTCGTATTTCCTAAAATATTAATATAATCAAATTGGTCAGTTAATTGTAGGGCAATATTTTGCGTGAAATTTTGACGAATTTTTAACCTTACAGAGTTAGAAGCAGCAGCTGTAATAATAAACAATATACCATATTTAGTAGCCTCTCTAGTTAATTTGATAAATACCTCTTCTAAAGGACTAAATAACTCTAAGAAATTCTCAAAATTATTAATAATAACTACTACATTATGATATTTCTTTTCATTATATTTGTTATATACATTAATACTTCCTCCAAAGGAAGAGAAAGCTTTTTTCCTCTCATCTAATATATCAAATAACATCCTAAATAAATTAGCTACTTTTTCAACTTCACTAGAAACAATGACATCACCTACTTGAGGAGCTTGATCAAAGATTTTTAAAGTTTCCGAACCACAATCTAATAAATATAAATTTAATTCTTCTGTTGTATAAGTAGTTATCAAGAAATAAACTAAGCTTACTAATAAATCTTCTTTACCTGACCCAGTCATCCCAAATATAATAGCATTACCATTGTTAGTTAAAGGTAAAGTTAATAAATGTTGACTTTGATTAGCAGGATTATCATATTCACCGATGATTGGATTAATTACATAAGCTTCTTTTTGATAACTATATTTTTGCAATAATTCACTTAAATAAATAATACTTGGTATATTATCTAACCATAATTGATTTACTCTAATATTTTCTTGAGTAGCAACGGTTGTTAAATATTTTACAACATTTAGTAATACTTCTCCTTGACTTGCGGCATTTTCAATAATCTTAACATCATCCACTTGTTTAATTATATAGCCAGTATTATTAACAAATTGTATCGAAGTATCTATTTTTCTTTTCGCTGTTTCAGAAGGGATATAAGGCATACTACTATAAGCAGATTGACCTAAAGCAAAATAGTCATTATAACCTACTAAAAGATAGAAACGTCCTGGTTGTTTAATACTAGCGGCTTCATCCGTTCTAATCATATCGACAGAATCGGCTTTATCTTGAACTTTTAAACATACTTTAAATCTACTATTACTCCAAATTTGGTCATTTACAACACCAGATGGTTTTTGGGTCGCTAAAATTAGGTGAACTCCTAAACTACGCCCAATACGAGCAGTACTAACTAGTTGGTCCATAAATTCTGGTTGTTGAGATTTTAACTCAGCAAATTCATCACTTATTATAAATAAATGGGAAATAGGATTTTTAACTACTCCAGCTCGGTAAAGTCTTTGGTACTTATAAATATCAATTGTACTTTCTCCTGATATTTCACGCGCTTTATTAAATTCTCTTTGACGTCTTTTAAGTTCAGATTGAATAGATATTAAAGAACGATTAAGTTCTCCAGTATCCAAGTTAGTAATAGTTCCGGCAATATGCGGAAGTTTAATACCAATATCTTTATTTTCAAAAGCTAAAGCTAAACCTCCACCTTTATAATCGATTAAAACAAATGAAACTTCATTGGGACTATAATTTACAGCCATTGATAAAATAAAGGTAATAATCCACTCACTCTTACCAGAACCAGTTGTTCCCGCTACTAAACCATGTGGTCCATGAAATTTCTCATGAAGGTCAATCTTAAAAATATCCCCATTTTCATCCATCCCAATTGGTGTTGCTAAAGAAATAGTCGGGTCATTAGTTTTCCAACGGTTAACAGAGTTTAACTGTTCCACTTTACCGACATTATACATTTCCAAAAATTCATAACTATCAGGTAATCCTTTAGATTTTGTCTCAATATTAATAGGAATATTAGCAAGTAAAGAACAACACTCTTGCATATTTATCGCCGTTGGAAATTCCGCGATAAACTCTTTTTGTTTAGAAGAAACTAATTCATTTTCAATAAGACCAGAAGATTCTTGATTGATATTGATAAAACTTACACACTCATTTGGTAAATTAGATAGTTTTTCATTAGTTATAATTAAACTAAATCCATAATTAATATTAGCTTTTAAGATTTTTTTAATAAAACTAGATTCCGATACTTGTTTATAATCATCGGTTAAGATTAGATAATAAGTAGGATAATGCACATAAACATCGCCTGTAGCATTACCACTTTCTTCAATTCTCGTACTATATTCTTTATCTAAATAGGACATAATTTGTTTGATTTCATCCGAATTTGTTCCAAAAAATCTAATACTATTATCATTACTCCAGTTATGAACTAAAGTTTTTAAAGGTTCCCATTTAAAAGCTTTTTGCTCATTAGTTAAAACTACAATTTTTAAAATATCACTAGAATAATAAGTAATTAATTGTAAGATAATTCCTAATAAAAATGAAGAAGTTAAATTATCATTACCAACTATACCAGATATTCTTTTTTCTAGAAAAGAAATCGTAACTGGAGCACCCGAAATATCTCGTGCCTCATCTACAAAGTTTCTTATTATTTCTTTTAAGATATCATCTTCAACGGTAAATTTTTCTGTAGGATACTGAATATCAACTTGTAAAGGAACTACTCCTAGACCTAAACGAACTTTTAAAAAGTCATCTTCTTCTATTTTACGTTCCCATAACTTAGTACGATTATTTTTAATAATGGTTACGCACTCTTCTAAAGACATATAATCTTCTAATAAAGATAATCTTTGTTTAGTAATAATTGAGGTTATTTCTTGGCGTTTTTGTTGAATATACTTCTCATATAAATCCCTGCGTTTAAATTCCCCTTTTTCAGCCATTTTATTGCTATATTTTTTCGTAACTAAAGGCCAGACAACCATACTACAAAGCATCGCAACACCCATAACAATAGAAGGTAACGCTGATGTTATACCTCTGCCATTTGTAATAGCATTATTAACTCCGGAATAAATAGAAACTAAAGCCATCATCCCCATTGTAGACATAGGACCTACAGTTAGAATAAGAGGAGTTGTATCTTCTTTAATTTTACTAGGCGGATTATCTAAAACAATTTTAACTTTTTCAATTGTATTTCTAAATCTTGGTGCACGCGAAAAATAATCATTTTTATTATATAAAATCATATTAGGATTATCATCCGGCAATACTTCATCACTTAAATTATAACCTTGGGTTTCTACTGCTGCTAAGGCAACATTAACACTTCCCGCCGGATTATTAATAATAAGAGTATTTCCTAAAAATATAATTTTTAATCCCATAATAAATAATATAGAACCATGATAGACAGCAGTATTTTGAAAAATAGGATTACCATTTATATAGATTGGTTTAGTTGCATCTAAATTTTCTACAGTCCACATATTATTAACATAAGATATTTTAGCTTGTTGCATCGCAATTAAAGAATTATTATAGGCAATATGACAATTTCCATCTCGACCTACTATAATATCTTGATTACCATATACTCCATATTTTGTTTCATTATCATAAATTCCAGAAGTAAAAAGGGTTACTATTTCATTGGTTAAATTGCTTTTTAAAAAATAAAATGTATCTTTTTGTAAAATAGTAGAATTAACTTGACTACCATTAACTATTAAACTATATTCATCATTACTAACCATTTGCCAAGAGTCATTTAATTGTTCAATATTAACTAAATTATTTACTCTTTTATTATTATCTTCATCAGTAATTGTATAACTACCTTTAACTTGAATTGGCAATAAAAATGTTTTTAAAGACAAATTATTTATAATGTATATTATCAAAGCACACCAACTCGCAATCCCTTACTATCTATCTAATTGTACCATAAAAATAAAATTTATACTATATTTAATAAAAGAAAACAAAAAACTTGAAAGTTTTAACACCTTCAAGTTTATGAATTTCTTAATTAGCTATTAATATAGCCCTTGGTCCATTTCGCCAATAACACCGAAATCAGCTAACATACCGTCATCATCTAAAGCAAATAAATCAGTAATTTTACTAATTAATTCTTGAGCTTCTTGACTTACTTGACCAGTTAATATTTCGCTATCATGAATATCTTGAGCTAATTGAGTACCCCATTGGCTCATATTATAAGCAAGTGCTGAAGTACCATTTCTTAAATTATTAGCAGCATGATTAGCGTTTGTTGCTAATTGTTCATAATTAGAACCAGATGCTAATGACCAAATATTTTTGTATTGAGTAATAACATCATCAACAGATGCTGTATGATTAGCAATTAAAGATACGAAAGTATCAATTGCTGAAGATGTTGCAGCGAAATCTTTAATACCATCAGATTCACTAGTTACAGGATGCCAATTGTTTGTGAAATTTTGTAGATTTATGCTAAATCCTGGCACATCTCCTGTAGTTGCTCCTGTCATAATTTGAGCTTTCATTTCCATATTAATATTGTAAATATGGGAAAATATTCCACTCCACTTTTCGGCCATTGCTTCCCAGAAAGTTCTACAAATTGTACAAATTACAGCACTTTCATCTTTTCCAGGGAAACCTTCATTAATTAATTGAACTTGTTCACAAATATTAGTTAAAGCTGATTTTACTCCTGCAAGGCCTGCATCGGCAGCATTTAAGTAATTTGCTGCAGCAGCTCTATCAAGATTATTACCATCAAAAGCTTCTCTCATTTTTTCTCCTACCTTTCCTATAGCAAACTCTGCTATTTACAGTAAAAGTATAAACCCAATTTATTTATTTGTGCAACAACACGCCGAAAAGATTGACATTTTGTTGTCAATTTTTTTCGAAAATTAAACTATTATTTTTTTAAAATTTTAATACATGCCACTTACGAATTCATTAATTGCCTCTGTTGCAGATTCACTCGCTGATACTACATCTAGTGATATACCACTTGAAGCTTCAATAAACTTTTCTACGTATAATTTAATTTTATCAACATCATCCGTAAATCTTTCCATAGATTGCGTTGCTGCCATTGTCACATTATCTTGACCAGTTTTAAAATTATTGTTAAATTCCCTACTCGCCGCTCTTACCGCTTCTGCTGCGGCATTTGCTTCCGCTCTTACTAAAGCGTTTTCAGACCAAATTCGTTGATAAACATTAATTAATTGATTTAACCTATTTCCTAAACTATCTATATTATAATCAAGAGATTTAATTGCTTCTAATACTGATGCTGGGTCACTAAATCCGGCTGTTCCATTTGGATTAGTATCGATAGCTATAGTATTTTCCCAAGTTCTATTAGTAGTTACGATACTCGTATCAATTGGTGGTGTTCCCTCAATATTATTAGAAGAATTGGCTGCTCCAATAAGAGCTAATTCCTGTTTTGGGATATTATCACCTAAAGCGCTTGCTAAAGAATTTAAAGCCTTATAGTAAGAATTATATATTCCTCCTAAAATACTATCTAGCGAAGTTGGCAACCATGTATCATTTAACTTTTTTATTCCGGAAGCAACTTCTGTAAAATCTTGATCAAATAAAGTAGCTAATATAGATTCAGCATCGATGATATCATCTTCAACCGCACTTCTATCTACTTGATTTCCTCCATCAAAAGCTTCTTTCATTTTCCCTCCTTCTTAGGCATTACTACCCTTCAATAATAGTATACCCCCCCCCGTAATGGAAATTGCAAGCTTTTTTGACTAATTTTGGAAAATTTTTGTCAAGAAAAAAGCTGTTACAAAATAACAACTCAATTTTTAATTAAACTTAATGATACTTTTTCTTTCGCTAAATCAATATCATCAACATAACAAGTCACAACATCACCGACATTTACAACATCCAAAGGATTAGAAACAAATTCTTTACTCATTTTTGATATATGGACTAAACCGTCATCATGTAAACCAATATCAATAAATGCTCCAAAAGATGCAACATTACGAACCGTTCCTTGTAATTCCATCCCCTTTTTCAAATCTTCGATATGTAAAATATCACTTTTTAAAACTGGTGCCTCCAAGTTATCACGAGGGTCCAAGCCGGGATTTAAAAGTTCCGAAAGTATGTCATTTAAAGTATATTCATCGGTTTTTAACTCTAAAGCTAAATTAGAAACATTAACCTTTCTTAAAGTTTCCTTAAAAGAATTAGTGTTAATATCTTTAATATCTAAATTTAAAGTTGTTAATAACTTGTTAGTAAGTTCATAACTTTCAGGATGAATTCCGGTTTTATCTAACATATTATCGCCATCAACAATCCGCAGAAAACCAATGGCTTGCTCATATACTTTTGGACTAATTCCCTTTAATTTTTTTATCTCCTCACGGTTTTTAAAAGGCTTATTTTCTTTGAATTTTAAAATGTTATCAATAGCTGTTTTAGTTAAACCCGAAACAAACTTTAAAATACTTCTAGAGGCGGTATTAATATTAACTCCGACTTCATTAACTACCTTTGACACCGTAAAATCAAGTGATTCACTTAATTCTTTTTGATTAACATCATGTTGATATTCTCCGACCCCAATCGATTTAGGGTCAATTTTTACTAATTCAGAAAGTGGGTCTTGTACTCTTCTACCAATACTTATCGCACTTCTTTTTTCTACTGTTAAATCTGGAAATTCACTAGCAGCTAATTTAGAAGCAGAATAAACACTTGCTCCTGCTTCACTAACAATTGTATATTTAACATCTAACCCTTTAATAGCCTCCGCCACAAATTGTTCACTTTCTCTAGAAGCAGTGCCATTACCTATAGCAATTAAATTGATATGATATTTATCTATTAATTCTCGTAAAACTTTTTTCGAACCTTCAAAATCATTATGGGGTAAAGTAGGATATATAACTTTAATATCTAACACATTTCCGGCTTCATCCATAACAGCTAGCTTACAACCAGTTCTAAAAGCAGGGTCAAATCCTAAAACTCGACTACCTTTAATTGGCCTTGTTAAAAGTAAATGTTCTAAATTTGTTTTAAAAGTAACAATAGCTTTTTTCTCACTTTCTAAAGTAAGTTCACTTCTAATCTCCCTTGTAATTGAAGGAAGAATTAATCTTTTTAAACTATCTTTTATAGCTTCCTTAACAATATTTACCACAAAAGAACTAGGATTTTTAATAATTTTTTCTTCTAAAAAACTAACAATTCTTTCTTTATCATAATCTAAAGTTACACTTACCACTTTTTCATCTTCTGCTCTATTAATAGCAAGCAAGCGATAATGTTTAATATATTTTATTTTCTCTTTAAAATCATAATACATTTCATAAAGTTTCTTCTCATCTTGAGCATCTTTTTTCTTTTGACTTACAACATAGCCATTATTCCAAATATAACTACGAATCCATTTACGATAATAAGCATTATCACTTATCCACTCACTAATAATATAGGAAGCATTTTCAATTGCAACGCTTTCTTCTATATCGAAATTCTTAGTTAAATCAGCAATTGTTCCCTTAGTAGGAAAAGCCATAATCATCTTAGCTAAAGGTTCCAATCCCATTTTAATTGCTTCGCTAGCTTTAGTCTTTTTCTTTTCTTTATAAGGACGATATAAGTCTTCTACTTCGGTTAATTTTAAACACTCTAATATTTGTTTTTTTAAATCTTCCGTTAACATTCCTTTTTCATCAATAAGACGTATAACATCTTCTTTTCTTTTCAGTAAATTACTTTGATATTCATAAGTTTGCTCTATTTCTCTTATTTCATCTTCATTTAAATTACCAGTTTTCTCTTTCCGATAACGTGCTATAAAAGGAATAGTTGCTCCCTCTTCTAATAAATTTAATACAGCCTTAATCTGCCCCTCTTTTAAATTTAAAGTCTTAACTAAATTATTTATGACACTTTGATCCAATTTTATCACCTCAATTTATAAACGGTTTATTTAAAGAAAAGAAAAAACAGTATTTAACTGTTATCTACGGGGAGCACCATAATTATTATCTAATTGTTGTCTTAATGAATCATAAGCAAATTCTGATAAGCTTTGCCCATCACCATATTGTTTCCATGTCTTTTCCCAAATTCTTTCCCAAGCTCTAGTCCGTAGTTCATATTCAAGTTCGGTTGCTAAATTCATATTTATACTCTTAGCATTAGCTAACTTCAACGCCGCAATCGGCCCAAGACGGGTATTAGCGCGTAAATATTCTAATTCTTCCATATTTGTTTGTCTTGTATCAAATGCTGCTGTTAAATCATCTTGTTTATTTAATTTTTCAATACTAGTTACACGATACATCCCAGCATGATTTAAAGCTTCATTTTGAGCCATACCATAAGAATTACCAGCCATAACATGTTCTAAATCATTTTCATTAAATTCTTGTCCGTTCATAAAAATACCTTCCTATATTCATCTTAAATATACCATAAATTTAAAGATTATTAAAATTTTTTTACTACAGTTTTACATCTTTAATAAGAAAAATTGAGGCTTATTTTGACAAAAAAATTATTTATTTTTGATATATTTTATTTAGTTGTTGTGTTAGAATAAAAGCGAAGGTGTGAAATGAAAAAGAAAGTGTTCATAATTGTAGGTTTAATTCTTTCTTTAAGTTTAATTGGTGGTAGTCTAGCTTATAAAGCATATAAAGAAAATAAAAAACTAAAAGAAGAGAAAAAAACAGCCCAAATTATTGCCAATACTAAAAAAGAATATGGTTTTTATCTAAAAAATGAGATTAAAGAAAATCCTACAAATAAAACAGAAAAATTATTTAATGAAGTTATTTTAGAAAGTAATAAAAATAATAGTATTGATTTTGCCTCTTTTAGTAAAAATAATCTCGTTAAAGATTTAAATAACGCTAATATTGAAGAAATTATAAATACTATTAATCTTGAAGAAGAAAAATATCCTTTAAATAGTTTAGAAGAAATTGCTAGTGCCCAGATATCTAATAATTCTCAATCTAATGATGTGAATAAAACTATTTTAAGTATTTATAAAAAACATAAATTTATTAAAAATTTAGAACAAGAAAAACAAAAACGCCAAGAATATTTAAATAATTTGAATACTTTAAAAGAAGAACTTACCTACTTTAGAAATAGTCAAGATTATTCGGTTAAAGATGGTATTTATCTATGTAAAAATGAAGATATTCAAAATAAATTAAAAGACTTTAGCACCAAATATAATTTAAATTTAAATATTACACTAGAAAATACAAAAATTGAAATTAAAGATAGAGGTGTTCCTATTCTTTGTTATCACGGCATTTTAGATGAACCTTGGGGTCAAACAAACTTATTTGTCAAAGTAGCTGACTTCGATGCCCAAATGCAATATCTTCATGATAACGGTTACACACCAATTTTTGCTAGTGAAATAAAGACAGCAAGCAACGTTTCTAAACCAATAATAATTACTTTTGATGATGGTTATAAAGATGTCTACACTAATGCCTTTCCAATTTTAAAAAAATATAATATTAAAGCTAATATTTATATGATAAGTGGTTGGATTGGTGGCGATGTTTATATGAACGAACAAGATTTAAAAGAAATGTCCCAATCCCCTTTAATAGAAGTTGGAAGTCATACTGTTAGTCATAAAGCTTTAGCTACTTTAGACGAAAATCAAATTGAAACTGAACTTAAAGATAGTCAAAAAACACTACAAGAAATGACTGGTAAAAAAATAGATGTTATTGCTTATCCAACGGGAAGCTTTGACGAACGTGTCGTAGCAATTGCCCAAAAATATTATAAATATGGTTTAAGTACAATTAAAGGAAAAGAAAATCCCCTTAATTTAAACACTTATTCTTTACGAAGAATTTATGTTTATCGAAATTATAACCTTAATACTTTTAAAGGCCTTTTCTAAAAAAGTAACGACTAATTTTAATCGTTACTTTTTATATACATTAAGAACAACTACTCGCTTTCGCTTTCATTGTCCTTTGCTTTTCTTAGAATATCGTGTAGCTCTTCTTCTGTCATATTAAGAGATTTACAAATAAGTTCATCAGAAGCACCGTTTTCATGGAAAGATACGGCATCTGCTTCTTTAGTTCTTTTAGCACCAACATATTCTCTTCTTTGCAGCTCAGTCTCATACAGCCATTTCTGTTCCGCTTCTTTATCATATGCTAACATTTCCCACAATCTTTGGATTTCTTCTTTTTCCTTTTGTTTTTTATTCATTTATTTTCTCTCCTTTTTAACATATTGCAAAACAAAAAAAGAACAACTACTCACTTTCGTTTTCGTCGTTCTCTTTTAAGATATGTTCTAGTTTCTCTTGAGTAATATTTAATGATTTGCAAATAAGCTCATCAGAAGCACCGTTTTTATGAAAAGCTATTGCATCTTCCTTTTCTTTCTCTTTTTTTCCTTCAGTTTTACCTTTAGCTAGACCTTCAGCTAGACCTTCAGCTCGCCCTTCTTCTGTAAACTCTGTTTTCATTAGCTTTATATCCAACTTTTCCTTGAACTCTTTATCCATTACTGCTGATATTTCTGGATCCCCACTTAATCTTTTTAATTCCTTTACAGCAGCTTTCAATTCTTCATCACTATACTTACTCATATTCCACTCTTTCTCTTCTTTAAATAATTTTATCCATTTTAATTTATCATTTTTCTTTTTACTTTGCAAATTTATCATATGGATTTCTAACATATCTGTTACTTCTTTTTTTGCATCTACATCATATAGTCTACATATATTATGCAATTTTTCAAAATTTGTATCATTATAATCTAATACACCAATTCCAATAAATTTCTTTATGGAATTATAATCTTCACCATCTTTTAAAGTTTTATAAGCTAATTTTCCTAAATAATAAAACATCCTTGTTATCATACTGCCTTTTTTGTATTTTTGCATTTCTACTATAACATAATTTCCATCAGCATATTTTACTAAGACATCTAAAAAACTTTCTTTAGTATCCTTATCTTCTTTTTCTAAATAGGTATCCAAGTAGGTTAAACCTTCTATTTTCTCTTTTAAGACATCTTCTAGAAAGTCTTTTAAATATCTTTCATTTCTAAACAGAGCTTTAAATATTCCATCTGATGTTAATGGTACAAAAGGATTTTTTTCTTCTATCATTTTTCACCTCCTTTTCTTTTTTAGATTTGTAAGAATATTATTCCTTACATTAGATATATTATAGATAAATCTCTGATTTCCTTTTTTTTATTACAAATTTTTTTATTTTTTTGCAATTTAGGCACAAAAAAACATTTTTTAATGTTCTTTTTTAAATACAAATAATTTACTAAAAATATAATTAGCAATAGTAATAACTACCTGGCTTATTAATTTGGCTATTTTATCGTTCATTTTAAAAACTGTTACAGTTAAAAACATAATTCCCATATCCATAAGTAATGTTAAAATTCGTGAAGAAACAAAAGTTATAGCTTCTTTTTTTACATTTTTATTCTTACTTTTAAAGACATATTTCCGATTAGTAATAAAGGCAAAAACGACCGCCCCACACCAAGATAAAATATTAGCAATTTGTAACTCAATAGCATTATCAGGGTTTAAAATAGTCAAAACTAAAAGATAATATAAAGCTAAACTAACAATTGTCGTTAGAACCCCCACAATTAAATAATTAACAATCTCTTCATATTTTTTATACAATTTTTTTAATTTCTCAATCATAATAATTCACTTTCTTCACTTTTCAAATAATCAATTAACACTTTAGATTTTTCCGTCCAAGAATTTTCTTTGGCTTCTTTATCTAATAATTTTATATATTTT
This sequence comes from uncultured Bacilli bacterium, assembly GCA_947594925.1. Taxonomy (GTDB): domain Bacteria; phylum Bacillota_I; class Bacilli_A; order RF39; family UBA660; genus HGM10766. The sequence continues at coordinate 20,231 of CANQEJ010000007.1, read as the reverse complement.
TTATCATCACGATTTTCATAAGCCATTTCTAATTTTTTTAAAAATTCTTCTTTATTTTTAGCAGTTATTACAGATTTATACTTTAAGCACTCAGGCATTTTGGTTGTTACAATTGGTTTATGTAAAGCCATATATTCAAATAACTTTAAAGGTGATGTGGATTTTGTAATATCATTTATTAAAAAAGGTATTGTTAATATGTCTATTTCTTTAGCATAATATTTTAAAATCTTATACTCTTTTACCCCTAAATAATAAACATTTTCACAACTAGCTAATTGCGAATTATCAAAAGAATCATCGTACTTAACCCCAAATAAAATTACATTATATTTGCCACTCTTAGCTATAAAACGTACTAAATCATAATCAAACCACTTAGCTAAAGCTCCATAATAACCAATATTAATTTTTCCATTATTAATAATATCTAAATATTCTTTTTCCAACTTATATTCACCAAAATTTTGATAAAAATCGTAATCCACCCCATTAGTTGAAAAAATTAATTTAGTTTGACCTCTTTTTTCTAAAATATCATTATAAAGCTTATCTGCTGTTGCTACAATATAAACATTTTCCTTATCATTAATAGCAAATTCAAATTTATCTAAAATATTTTGAGGAATTTCTTTTGTCCCCGCAATATCAGCAGTTAATTCATCAATATACTCATAAATAATTTTATATCCTTTTTTAATATATTCTTTTAAATCATTAGCACTCATTAACCACTCTGTAGAATATATTTCTAAATATTTAGGTTTATTTATTTTTTCTAATTCAGAAAATATTAATTTACTATATTCTTTATTATTAAAATTTACTAAATATAAGTTTTCTTTTTGTTTAACAATTGTTTTTACTTTATCAGTAAAAGTTGTTACTTCATACAAAACTAATGTATTTAAAGAAGCAAAAGCGGCGGCCATATGTTGAGGTCTTTGATATAAAGGCACATCCCAACCAAAATTATTACGCCATACTATAACTCTATCGTATTTTCCCTTTAAAATAGTTTTTAGTTCTTTTAAGTATTTATCTTTGTTTTTTTTAATTTCCCAGGCTCCTAAAAAATTTAACTTACTTAAATAATTGGCAGAAAAGTATTTAACCATTTTTTTACTACCACCAATAAAGCCATCTTTTTTTAAGACATTTATTAATTTTGTAATTTTATCTTTCATATACCAAACCTCTATATAATGATACCATTATTTTAAGATATAAACAATTTGTATATTTGATTAATGCTTAACTTTTAACTCTTCTAAAAATTTAAACAAAGCCCATGGTACTACGATAAAGAAAGTTAAAATAGTAATATAAATGTATCTTACCGACGCTACTGGCATAGCAGGAGCTAAACTCAAAATATTTAATAAAGATGGTGCAATTATTAGAAATAAAAGCTTTTGTTTATATTTCTTAACTAAATAAATTAGAGCAATTAAACTTGTTAAAATATACATAAAAGGACGCATTAAAACAATATTACATATACTTAATTGGCATAAAGTAGTAATCTTTTTTAAAATATTATTTAACCAAGGTATTTTAGAGCTTTCTTGAAGATTAGGATAAGTATCTTCATAAATATATAACTCTGTTTGATTAAACAATCCCGCTACGATAGAATTTTTAAAAGGAATTGGGCTATAAAAATATGATGTTGTATGTAAATAATAACTAACTACTTCCATAGGATGCTTTTTAAAAGTTTGTAGAGCAAAAATTAGATATTCTTTTCCATGATTTTTTAAGTAATCCATTTTTTGGGTACCAATACTATAATCCATATTATATAAATTATAAGTTTCTTTTAAACTATCCACATCCGCAAATTTATTTAAAGTAGCTAATTCTTTTGAAGAAAACTTTATATCATCATTTAACATTTTCGCAAATATATGCGTAACCGGACCATATTTATTAGCATAGTTATTTTCTTGAATATTTAATACCTTAAAGCCAACAGTTGTTAATACTAAATAAGAACATATCCAAAAAGCTCCTATCAAATAAACAATTTTCTTCTTATGAAAGATAATAATAAAAATAAGAGCATATAGAAGCATTACAAGAATCCCATTATGACGATAAAGACAAACTAAAAGACCTGTAATAATAAATAGTAAAACATGATACCATTTCTTTAACCAATCTTTATCATTAATAATATCTAAAGTAAATGCTCCTAGAAGAAGTAACCAAAAAGCATATAAAGTATCTTTAAGCATATTAACTGCAAAATTAAAATTTAAAGGAAATAAAGCAAATAAGATAGCTACTAATAATAAATATTTTCTTTTTATTCTATAATACTTTTCTAATCTAGTTAAAGTATAAGCAAATATTATAGACATTATTAAATACTGCACTATAATAATTAGCGTAGGACTATTCCAGATACGAGCTAAGAAAGACATAAACAAAGTTACATAAGCAGGATGCCAATTATCAATAACTCCTGTTTGTACTTGATGCCATTGTACCATTGCATCTGGAGACATAATTCCTGGCCAAAAAGCAAGAAGCACAATCGTAAATACTAAAACTAAAGGTAGCATATAAATTAATAAACTTTTTAACGTCTTTTTCAAAATAATCACCTACAACCAAAATTCAATTAAATATTTAAAATATAACCAAAAACCTAAATTATTATCCTTAAAATAATTATAACTACTGCAGAAAAGATAAAAGAATTGATATATCAAAGCAATAATAATTAAAATAACAACTACTTTATGAAAATAATCTTTATATTTAAATTCTTTATTTTCAATTGCTAATAATATAATAACAGTAACTAGACCAAATAACCAAGTAAAATCTGTTAAATATCTTGCTAAAATACCAGCCATCTCAATATCAGCTATCATAATAATAAAAGCCGATATTAACATAATGACACAACTAGGATAAAGCGTTTTACTATTTATAATCTTTTTAAACTTTGGTAAAAATAAACTAATAAAATAAATTAAAGTTGTTGTTAAAAGACCACCATAAACTGTTTCGTAAACGGTAATACCCATATAATTGGTAACTAAATTACTTTCAGTCAAATAAGGAAAAATATTTTGAAATGTTATAGGATTAAATAAATAAACAAAAATTCCTAAAGGTATTCTTCCTAATTTAAAACCTCTTACTGTCATATCATTAATTGTTAAATTATAATTAGCACCAAAATCAAATGGGGAAGCAAATCTTATATAATTATAATACATTAATAAAATAGCTACCACTAGATACGGAATAAGCAAACAAAGAAGATATTTTACATAATCTTTTTTCGTAAGATTTTCTTTATTTTGCTTATAAAAAGTAAATAGTAGCGGAATTAGTAAAAATGAACCTAATAATAATTGCGGGCGACAACCAGCTACTAAGGCTAAACTTAAAGAGCCAAAAACCATTTTCGTTTTAAGAAACCGTTTAGATGTGAGTATCGAACTCATTATATTTAAACCTAAAAAAGTAAACATTAAACCACTAATAATAGGAACGCAATATATCTCAGGAACTTTCACCATATGTTCTAAACCAGTACAATAAACTAATAGTAAATCTAATAAAATAAACATCCCAATTGAACAATTTTTATACTTATATTTAATTAATTTATAAAGTAAAAGGGTCATTAAACAGATAGTAGCAGCTGTACAAAGAAAAATTAAGAAAGCTGTATTTAAATTAATATGCAATAAAAGATTAACCGGCAAATAAAACAAGATAGCAGGAACTACACCAAAATAAACATAATATTTACCTTTATAAAATGCCGCATCCCATAAGTAATGAGTTTTATTGCCTATGGTTTTCTCTCTTAAATGACTATCATATGGATTAGTCATTTTACTTAATATCTTTTCGGAATTATTTTCATCTTCAATAGTTACTTTTTTGTTTTTAATACTCTCTGTTATTTGATTATAGTAATCATAGTCGTTATAAAAGGTATGTAAATTTCGATTTAACATTATAGCAAAGATAGCAATATTAAAGGCTATTAATAATAAAATAATGGTTTTCTTCGAAGATGATGCCAGTAATTTTCGTTTGAATAAATAAGAATTACTTTTAAATAGATATATAAAGAATATAATAAAAGTTATTATTAAACATCTGGCACTATTAAAACATAATGGTACTTTAGCATTTAAAATTACCTCTTTAATTTCCATATTGGCATTATCTAATTCAAAATATAACTTCTTACTTTTACCACTTAAATTTAAATTAATATATCGAGCTATAATAATTTTAGGATTTATCTCTCGAGACGGTAAAGAAAAATATAACGCATTACCAGCATCAGTTGCTTTAATATTGATACTAAAATTATCTAAAGGACTAACATCAATATAAACGTTTTTTACTTCTTTATTTATATTATCTATTTCATAACAATTTTTAAAACATTGCCCTTCTTTTAATTTATCCTGTTTATATATTACAGGATGATAATTAATAGATGTAAAAAATTTAAAATTACAAATAGTTATTTCCAAAATTCCACTAATTACTAAAGCAAAGATTATAACAAATAAATATTTATTAAAAATACTTTTATTTTTTAGTTTCTTTATATCTCTATAATTACAAATTACCAGCATTAAAAGCAAATAAATAATTAAAACTAACCCTTTATCTAAAAGAGAAAAAGATACTCGAGAACTAAAATTAGTACATGCAAAAATTATAATACTTCCTAAAATAAGAGTATAAATATTATATAGGATAAATTTTTTATTAACTTGTAATTTTAAAAAATTTAAATCTACCACTAATTTTAATAGAAAAAGTATTACAAATAATGCAACCATCATACCACCTGCTAACAAAATAACTAATCAAATTATTTACTTCTTTTAATCATATTTAAATACAATTCATATAATTGTTTATGTTTTTTATTGATTATTTCTAATATTATACCAGCTACCCATAACAAAATAGCTAATACTAAAATCATACTAGAAACAATTAAAGTTGGAAATCTTAATACAAGACCAGTTTTAAAATAATCAATAAATACTGGGATACCTAAAACTAAAGACATCACGAGAAGAATAAAACTTATTAATGAGAAAAATAAGCTAGGTTTATACTCTTTAAATAAAGTGGCTATAGTTTTTAATACTTTAAGTCCATCACTATAAGTATTAAGTTTAGATTCACTACCTTCAGGTCTATCACGATAAGTAACAGGGATTTCTACTAATTTGAAGTTTTTATCAACAGCATGAATAGTCATTTCTGTTTCAATTTCAAATCCTTTAGATAATACTGGAAAACTTTTAACAAATTCATAACTAAAAGCACGATAACCTGTCATAATATCTTTAACATCATTTTTAAATAATTTATTAATTAAAAATCTTACAATCTTATTTCCAAAGTTATGAAAAGGTCTTTTATTTTCAGTAAAGTAGGTTGATGATAATCTATCGCCGATTACCATATCAGCTTTACCATCCAAGATTAAATCACACATTTCTTTTCCATTTTCAACAGGATACGTATCATCACCGTCAACCATAATATAACAATCAGCATCAATATCACGGAACATGCTACGAATAACATTTCCTTTTCCTTGTTTATATTCATATCTTACAATAGCACCAGCTTTAGCTGCTATCTTATCGGTATTATCTTTAGAATTATTATCATAGACATATATATCAGCTATCAGCACTTGGTAATGCTTTTTTCCAATCTTTTACAACTTTTTCTACTGTTGCACTTTCGTTATAGCAGGGAATTAAAACTGCTATTGTTTTGTCATTACTTTTTTTCATAAACTACTCCTTGGAAAACAAATTATATATTTTCCTCACTATTACTGTCTATCAATTTTATATACATCTAACAAAAAAGGAACATTTATTGCTATTTATGTAAGATGTTATCTTCTGTTTCTTTAATTATATAAATAGGTCTTTTTTTTGTTTCTAAATATGTTTTAGATAAGTATTCGCCAATTATTCCAAGGCATAATAGCTGAATACCAGAACAAAATAATATTATACAAGCCAAAGAAGGCCAACCGGAAACAGGGTCACCAAAAACAAGCGTTTTAAATAATATTACAAAAATAAATATAATAGCCACTAAGAAAAGTAATATTCCCATGAAGGTGGCAATAGTTAAAGGCACAGTTGTAAAAGCCACAATACCTTCTATGGCATATTTAAATAATTTCCAAAAAGACCATTTCGTTTCTCCTGCTACTCGTTCAACATTTTCATATTCTAGCCATTTTGTTTCATAACCAACAAAGCTAAATAAACCTTTGGAATAACGATTATATTCTTGTAAGGAGATAATGGAATCAACTACTTGTCTACTCATTAAACGGTAATCTCTAGCCCCATCAACCATCTCAACTTTACTCATTTTATTAATTAACTTATAAAACATTCTGGCAAAAAAACTTCTGATTGGCGGCTCGCCTTTCCTAGTAACTCTTCTCGTTCCTACTGAATCATATCCTTCCTCTTTAATAATTTTAAACATTTCAGGAAGCAAAGATGGAGGATCTTGTAAATCAGCATCCATTAAAGTTACATAATCACCTTTTGAGTGTTCTAAGCCAGCAAACATTGCAGCTTCTTTACCAAAATTTCGAGAAAAAGAGATATATCTAACTCGTTTATCTTTTTTAGATAAATTTCTTAAAATTTCTAATGTTTTATCTCTAGAACCGTCATTTATAAATAAAAATTCAAAATCAACATTGGCCATTTTTTTAGCCACTTTAATTATTTCTTGATAAAACAAAGGTATACTTTCTTCTTCATTGTAACAAGATACGATAACTGATATTAATTCTTTTTTTGTTTTCATGTTTACCTCACTAACCACTTATAAAAATTATATCTTATTAAAGAAAATAAGTAAATTGTATTATGATTTATAGAATAAATTTTAATGTTTTTTTGTTTCTATTAGAAAGTAATCTATAATACATAATTTATTTATTTTTTAACGAGATTTATAATAATCGAACCCTTTTTATTTTGTAGGAATTTTATAATAAAGACTTTTCGACAGAAATTTGGTACAATAAAAATAAAGGAGTACTATCATGAAAAAGATGAAATTTAATAATATTATAAAAAATACTATACTAATACTGTCAGCATTCGTGCTATTGTTATTATTCATTTTCTCCATTATATATAAATCATCAGTAATAAATGAATTTGAAAAAGTGTTAAATCAATATGTAAGTTTACAAGAAATTTTAAGTATTGCAATTACTATTATTCTTTTAATTTTTTGCTTTACTTTTATATCAAAAACTAATATTAAAATAAAGAAAAAATATTTAATTATTTTTTTATTAATTTTATATTTATTTATAAGCATCAAATGGATAAACTACGCTAATATTACTCCAACAGATGATTCAATGGTTGTTAATAATTCCGCTATTTCTATAATTAATCATGGTTTAAAGTCATTATATCATAATGACTATATAGCAAAAACGCCACATCAAATGGGAATGATTTTAACATTTACTATTATTTATAAATTATTTTCTACTACTAACTATCAGTTAATACAATTTTGTAATATTATAGCTAATATTTTCACCATTTATGGATTATATTTAATATTACAGGAATTCAAAATTAAAGTTAAAAAAATTTCTGTCTCTTTTATCTATTTTACCTTAATATTAACTTTTATCCCTCTAATATTATTAAGCACATATGTTTACGGTGATTACATAGGTTTATCTTTAGCTGTGTATTCTATATATTTTATTATTAAATATAAGAAAAATAGTAATTATAGATTTCTGCTCTTTTCAGGGCTCTTGCTTTCATTAGCGTACATTATTAAAACAAATTATTTGATTTTTATAATTGCAGCTGGAATATATCTATTATTAATTATATTTAAAAAGCAAAAAAGGTATCTAGTTAATTTCTTTATACTATTTTCATACTTATCAATTGCTTTACTACCCAATACTTTAATAAAATCAATTGGAGCCAAAGTTTTAGATATTAAATCTACTCAAGCATTACCAACAAGTTCATATATATACATGGGAATGTCTGAAAGCGTACGAGAAGCGGGTTGGTACGGAAATACTATGGATTATGCTTGGATGAATCCAATAGGAGCTAATCAAAAGTATAAATCTTTAATAAAACAAAGATTCAATTATTTTATTAACCATCCATTATATACTTTAAATTTTTATTCTCGAAAAACTGTTTCGGGATGGATTAATCCTTTTTTTCAAAGCATTTGGTATAATGTTAACAATACTAACAAAGGATCAGAGCTCAATAAAATTTTTAATAGTAAAATATATTATTACACTAATATATATTTAAAAAGTTTGTTATTGCTAATATATGGTGGTGCACTAATTAATTTAATATTCATGAGAAGAAAAACAAGTAGTGAAATCATGTTATTATATTTAATATTTTTAGGAGGTTTTATGTTTCATACACTATGGGAGATGAAAGCACGATATACACTACCGTATGTAATAATATTAATCCCATTAGCAAGTATTGGAATAGCACAATTATCAGAACAAATTTATATAAAGTCAAGAATTATCATATCTAAAAAGCAAAAATAAAACTATTAGCAATAACTTTAATATATACAAATATGCAAAGTATCATTTACAAATTTTATTTGTTCATCATTGAAAGATTGCCAATCCTTAGATTTGCAGTAATCTTCCATAGATTTAGCAGAAGCTCCATCATTAAGTGTTCGTTTTATTCTTGTATTTAAAGCTGCCCTATAAGACCATATGTATCCAAAAGCTCGAGGGTTCATATCACCAGCTGATTTCACATTATCATATACATAAGTAGGATTTGCATCATAATAAACCGCAATTTTATTTATAGATATATTATTATCATTTTCATATTTTTCAATTTCTTGTAAAACTTTTTTAGATTCAAAGTAATTTAAAGTATCATTGGAAATTGCACCTTTTACATAATTTATTGCACAAATAGTTTGAGAAAATAATAAAACAACCATACAACTTAGAAATATTCCATTTACAACTTTATTTTCTTTATTGTATATTACATAAAATACTAATGATATATCATTTATAAATTTAAAAATAATGATACAGCAAACCTAAAATTATATATCGATAATAATCCAATAGTATCTAACTCCGAAATAAATAATTATAATATTGTTTATATTCCTAAAAATATTAGTAATATTAAAATAGAAAGTAAAGATAAGTATACGTTATTAGCTTACAAATATCATCATGAAATTTTTGAAAATATATACCAAAAAATCTCGGAAAATCAATTAAAAATACTAAGTAACAAAACTAATTATATTAAAACCGCTATATCCGTCAAAGAGCCGCAAATATTATTAACATCATTAATTAATGATAAAGGTTGGAAAATTAAAGTAGACGGCAAAAAAACAGATAAATTAAATATAGCTAATAATTTAATAGGATTAAATATAGCCCAGGGAAATCATACTATAGAGTTTTACTACACACCGCCAACTTTCTATATTAGCTTACTTTTATCATTGAGTGGTGTAATATGGTTCATTCTAGATATTAAAAAAAGTAATTAAGATCTAATTCTAATTACTTTTTAGTAAATACAAATATAAATTGTATCATTTATTATTTTTAGCTGTTCTGTATCAAAGCTATCCCAGTTTTTATGGGAGCAGTATTTTTCATACTCTTTATTTGTATCTCCCTCTTCAAATGATATTGATGATTTAGTATTTAAGGCTGCTCTATATGCCCATTCATACCCAAAAGCTCTGACATTCATATCACCGGCTGTTTTTAAAGAATAATATGTATAAGTAGGATTTTTATCACTATATGTTTTAAGTTTATACACATTATATTCTTTATTATCTTGAATATATTTATTTATATTTTGAGCTTCCTGAGTATTTAATTCGTTATTTTCTATCTGACTTTGAGCAAAACTTAAACCACTATGCCATTGAAATATCAATAAAATACTCATTATTCCAATAAAAATATAATTTATATATTTTTTATCTTGGCCATAGAGCAGATAAAACAATATTGGAAATACTCCAAGAATTCCGTAACCAATATTACTTCTAGGAACCATCCAAATATAAGAAGTAAATAAATGAGGTAAAGCAGGCACAGCAAGCAAAGAAATCATGGCTAATATTAGGAATATAATAAAATTAAATTTCTTTTTAACACCAATTAAACAGAAAACTAATGAAATACAAAATGCTCCGATTAACATATAAGAGGGTAAAATTTTATATGTAGAAGTCAGTAATAGCCTTATTCCCTTTATCAAACTTTTTATTGATCCTAACAAATTAATATGATTTGCTAACCTGGTTGCTCCCAATAATTTAGTGATTATAGCAATTGTCCCCGCGGCAATTATAAAAATAACTCCGGTTATAATAACTCTTTGAACAAAATTTTTAAAGTTATCACAATCTTTAAAAGCAAAAATTAGTGGGATGATAAACAACATTGATAGCGCACCTTGATAACATAATACTGAAAATATAGCAGCTATTATAGCTATCAATATTAGAGATTTACTTTTATTTTCCCAAAAATTAATTATTGAGGCTATACTTATAAAAATGAATAATACACTTAAACACATAATTCCACTATACTCAGGGAACATAAAAAATTCTATAATAAATGGATTAGCGACTAAGCATACACTAAGTAGAATATTTATCATTTTATTTTTGCTATTTTTATTTAATAAATTAAACATAATAATTGCTGATAAAAATAAAGATCCAAGAGCTAAAACCCATGATAAGATTTTTTCTGTTGCATAAGAAAATTTAAAGAAATCCATTAGATACAAAAAGCCAGTCATAAATAATCTACCATCGTGAAAGTAAGGATTAATAGCATTATATTTCATGCCGAATGATTCGAAAAAATAAGTGTCTATTGCATACCGATTTAAAGAAAAAACGCCAAATAAAGTCAGTAAAATCAGAAAAATTATTAAATAATGATATTTATATTTTTTTAAATTTGCTTTTAAAAATTTCATAATTATACTCCTCTGTTATCTATGTTATATAGAATCATAGCAGCTGTTATTATTTTATGGTTTTTTCTATTTTCTATAATAAATTTATCCAATTTATTATCTAATATAGCTTTGTTCCTTTTCGTAATATAAGTTCTTGTTTCCTCATCAAACTTAGAAATAACCTGATTTACAAAATCATTATTTTCATAAATATCTTTCAAAGTAGAATAAATATTATCATTCATAAATTTTACATAATCTTTTATTTCTTGAATCTCTAAATCATAAATTTTATTAATTATAAGTTCCTCAATGCGCCACCACAAAACATAAGTTTTAAATTCTCGTATATTTATTTTGGCCCTTAAATCTTCATGATTCTTTAAACTATTTTCCAAAATATTAATTACTTTTATCATATCATAATCAATATTTTTAGCACTATTTCGCATGATAGAATTGGGGCGAATCATATACTCGTAGTATGGTTTATTAATATATTTAATTTTTTTTGCTTGAAGTAAAACTAGAGGATTCGCACTTAAATCTTCATATTTTAATTCTGCAAATTTTAAATCCAATTCTTCATATATACTTTTTTTAATAATTTTATTACAAGCAGAAGGCATAATTGTAGCATATAAAATACTCTTATAATTATTTTCTATATTTAACATTTTGTCCAAAGCAGGAGTCGGAAAGGTTTCCTTACCAGGTACCACAGATAACCAATCATATATTACTATATCAATATCATGTTTTAAGTAAGGCACCGCTTCTTTAAAGAAGTTACAATTAATTGTATCATCAGAGTCTATTGATGCTATATATTTTCCTTGAGCCTCTTTTAATCCAACATTTCGGACATAACCAAGTCCATGATTTTCTTGACTTATATATTTTATATTATGATGCTCTGTAACAAAAGCTTTAGCAATATTACCACTGTTATCAGTAGAACCATCATTAATCAAAATTATTTCCACATCATCAATTAAGGCATTTAAAATTGCTTGCAAAGTTTTTTCGATATACTTTTCGACATTGTAGATAGGAACTATGATACTAAGCAAATATTTATAATTATCTTTAACTACTTTTTTTTCCTTTTTTATAAGCTTATATTTTAATTGCTCTACTGATTGTTCATAATCAGTCTTAAAATCTTTATATAAATCTAGTATTTTTTCTTTATTTTCTACTGCACTTTTTATTTTATATGCTATCTCATTACAATCATCATCGCTAGTTAAAACTAGATATTCTTTTAGCTTCGGATATTTATCTAAAAGAAGAGTATTACCTAATAAACAAGGAACTCCATTGTTCATACTATCTAAAAAAGGCAAAATATTAGCAGTCGTAAAATTTATATCTAAATTAACTAAATTATTACTAATAAGTTCTTCATATGTTTTAACTTTTTGCCATTTAATATTAAATTTCTTACAAAAGTTTTTCGTAATTTTATTAGGATTTAAAATTTTAACTTCATAATCAATTAAAGATAGAGCTGTCAATTCATTATAAAAACTATCTTTAGGATCTATTTGGCTATTAAGTAAACCTACTATATTATACTTTCTAGAAGTCTTAACCTTAAGATTTGATCTTAATTTAATTAAATTAACTTTATATTTTTTATTTTTTAAAACATTATATAAATTTTCATCTAATAAGTTAATTTGTGTAATTTTGTTATTCTGATAAGCTGTTATAATTTGATTAAAATTATTTAAATTATTAATATCACTTAATCCACTTAGAGATTCTGGAAATATAAAGTCCACTAATATCTCGTTGGGAATATCGCCTTTTATTTCATCATAAATATTATTATAATTAATAAATATAAGGCGTTTTATATTATTTTTCTTCAAAAAAGTTTTAAAAAAAGTAATATCCTCATAGGTGTCTTCTATTAAGACAACATTTTGAAAAGTCGCTGCAAAGCCTTGGATTAAATGGGAATATGGCTGAGGTATGCATATTAAATAATCTAAATTATAGATGTAATTTAAATCTTTTTCAATCATTTTTCCACCTCACATTTTCAAAAAATTTTGAACATCATTATTGCTGTTTTTAATATTTTCTTTACTAAATTCGAAATATAAATCCATTATCTTTTCTTTATCTTTAAGACATTTAACAATTTTCTCTTTAATAACTAGAGGATTATCTTCTTCATTTACTATTATATATTTTTCAAGCTCATTTTCTTTAAAGTAATGGTGATTATTGCCACTTAAGCAAGGAACACCCATTTCCATACTTTCTAAAGGTAACATAGGAGAACATTCTGATAACGTAACATAAGAAACAATATCAACCTTAGCCATTCGTTTTATTAAGTCTATACGACTAAGCGGCGTTTTAACTCCCTGTATTTCTACCCCCAATTTGTTAGCAAATGAAATAGCATCATCATTTAAAGGAACCATATCAATAACTGCCTTATCAATAAGTGAAACTGCTGCTATTTGCGTATACATATTCTTGCGCCAATCATTACAATTAGCAGCATACAACCCAACTATAATTTTGCTATTTGTTCTTTTTTTTGTTGGCTTAATATTTACTTCCACTTTATTTGTCAAAAAAGCAGCATTAAATCCTTGCTTAACATAAAATTGCATCAAACTTTGTTTACAAGTTCCCATCACATCAATTATTTTTTTTCTATGTAAATCGATAATTTCCAAATTTCGATCCCACCCATAACTATCTAATATCTGTGAATGACTACCATGCCAGAATGTTTTAATTTTAATTGAAGGATTGCGCTTTTTTAAATATTTGGCTAAATCTTTCCAACCTATAGCAAATGAACTAAATATAACTTGTGGGACTTTTATATCTAAAATTTTATCTCCAAGTTTTTTAATGTCAGTAGCTAAATAAATCTCTCCACAATCAACTAAGTTTTCAAATAGTTCAATTGTGGCATTAGAAACACCTATCCAACTGCTATTAAATATTGTTATATAATTTTTATTCTGCATACAATCTAAAGTTTTTAATGTACATCTTATTCTTTCATAATATTCAGTTGTTAATAAAGAGCGTTGTTTCTTTTTCTTACGATATAATACTAAAGGGAATAAGACAAATTTAACTACTTTTATGAAACTATATTTTGTTTTTTGATATAGTGTTTCTAATTTTATTGTTTTACTTTTACCTAAGTGTCTAACTAAAAATAGTTCTAATTTTTGTTTTTTAGAAATCCAGGTAGCATCGTAGTAATGAACCATATATGTATTATCAGTAAAAATATTATTGCTCCTATCCATACTTAAAGGATAAAAATAGTCGCGAGGGTAAATTATAATATCATTATCTAATCGTTGAATTATTGAACTATTTTCTTCTACTTTATATTCTTTTAATATTTCTGTTAATTGAATAGGAATACTTAATTTATTAATATTTGCTAAATCAAAGTGAGAAAAAGATTGGTATTTTTTTAAAAGTTTTCCAGGCAAAATTGCTTTAGCTTTTTTTTCGTACCATACACCTACGGCAACAAACCCACTGTCTTCTAGTCCTAAAAAAGTATCATCATTGAGTAACGGAGTAATGTCTTTAATTACTTCCATGTCCGTATCAAAATATATTCCTCCATATTGATATAAAGCTTTAGTTCGAAAATAATCGGCAACAAAAGCCCATTTTTTATTTTCATATGCTTCTTTTACAAAAGAGCATTCGTTAATATCACAATTGGTTTCATCCCATCTTTTTATTTCATAATCTGGCAAATATTTTTGCCAACTTTTAAGACATTTTAAAGTTAATTTTGAAAGTGGTTTTCCACCAAACCAACAGTAATGAATGTATTTTTGCATACGTATCTTCTCCCTTTAAAATTGTACTAAATTTAATAGAAAAAGTCTATTAATACACAAAAAAATATCTTCTAGATATTTTACGAAGATATTTTTTTTATAATATTAACTATTCTTTTAATAACAACTACTATAAATACAATTATATACACAATAAATATAATAATACCAATTAGTATATACCCTATTCCTTTAAAAATATTGCCAAAAGCTTCTGCTTCCTTTAAAATATGTAACTTAACTAATTTTTTCTTTATATTTAAAACTTTAGAATCAAATTTTAAATAAATATCCCATACATGAATTTTTTTTAATACTTCAATCACTTTTTCTTGTTTTTTGTTATAAATATTTGGTTCAACAAGTTCATTTTTGGATATCGAAGTTAACCATTCATACGTCTCTGAATCTTCTAATAAATATTGATTTAATAATTCTAGAGCTATATCCAAATTAGCAAATGATTTAGTAGTCTTTTTCGTTAAAACTGTGGAAATGATATCATTCATGTTTTGATTCATTTGTTTTATAGTAAATCCTTTTAAAATTCGCTTTCGACAATTTAGTTTATAATTATCCTCATCTATTACGCGATTTAAATTTGTAACAAAAGCTGATATTTCTTCAGGATCATATTCTAAATCATATATATCTTGTTCTTCTTGTTTAGTAGGAATAACAGCTCCTACCTTATCATCAATTATTTCTCTTTGCCCACCAACATCACTTGATATAACAGGCACTCCCATAGATAGAGATTCATAAGTAGTTAAAGCAAGTCCTTCTTTAATGGAACAATTTAAAGTGGCATCACTTATAGCGTAGATTTCTTTTGGTTCTTTGATACTTCCTAAAAAGCGAATATAATCTAAAATTTTTTCTTGTTTAGCTTTTTCCTTGACATCTTCAAGTAATTCTCCATCACCACATATCAAAAAGATTGTATCTTGACGTTTCTTAACATATTGTTTTATTATTTCTAATAATAAATATGGTCTTTTTTGATAAGATATGCGAGCAATATATGAAATTATTTTTTTATCCTCCGGTATATTGTATTTAGCTTTAATTTCTTGCGAATTTAAATCATTATTAAAATATTCTTCATCAACACCAATATATACAGTTTTAAGATTATCTTGACGACCAAAGTATTCTTTTAAAATTCGCTCGCTATTTTTGTTACAGGTCATAGTCATATCAATAACTGAGCTGACAGCACTTGAATCTCGAGAATACCCGCCATTACGGTTATACCATTCTTCCATGTGAACATAATCTATAATTTTAATATTAGGGAATTTATTTTTTAAATAAGGCAATACCATATAACCATAAATACTATTAGTATTAAAAATTAATTTTGAATTATTTTTATTTATCAAGTATTCAATAAATTCATGCCAATATTTTCTTTCTAAAAAAGATGGCAAAATATAATAATTATCAACATATGGCTTTATTTCTTGGAGCCAACCATTTTCACTAATATTTGTTAAGATTAAAGTTACACTATATTTAGAATCTAACCCTTTTAGAAAGTCAATACAAAATTTATCGGCTCCACCCATAACAATATGAGGTAATATAAAAATTATATTTTTTTTAGAGCTTTTAAGAGGGGTAATTTCCTCAAAAATTTTTGAAGGTCTATTTACATCGTTCCATTCATAATCAGCTATTGGATATTCAATAGCTTTTAAATTTAAATCTACTTTGGATACATAAGGTTTTAGTAACTCTTGCGTCTTTTTAGTGTTATTTAAGGATCTCTTTAATTCACCATTTTTTTTACGACGATACCAAAAGCCAAAATAATCTAATCTGACAGGAATATAAGATTTAGCAAATAATTTGGTCCAAAAAATCCAATCTTCATTAATTCCTTTTTCTTTTAAAGCGTATCCTCCAACTGCTTCATATGCACTTTTTCTAACTAGAGCTGTGGCCACTAATTGATTAGAATTCAATTGCTTTTTAATATCAAATTTTGGAGACCATAAATATTCTTGCTCTCCAAAACCTATAATGTTTGTATATGCAAAAGCTGCATCAGGATTAGTTTCTAACGCAGAGAAAGTACATTCCACATAATTTTTTTCAATTAAATCATCATCATCTAAAAACAAAAAATATTTAGATACTTTATTGGCTTTCTGGCAGCCAAAATCTCTAGTGCTCGCAAGCCCGGTATTTTCTTTATGAAAAACTCTAATACGTTTATCTAATTTTTCGATTTCTTTTAATACTTGTAAACTTTCTGTATCGGTGCTACCATCATCTATAATAAGCCATTCAAACCAGGGAAAACTTTGCGATAAAACACTATTAGCTGTTTCTCTAATGTAGTCTTTAGAATTATAGAAAGGGGTAATAATAGAAATAACCGGAATAAAATCATCTTCGATTTTATAATTATTGTTATATTCATTAGGTAGTTGTTTAAAATTAAATTTCATGTCATCACTTCTCTCATACTAATTGTATCAAATATTTTGTTATTAAGGGGTTTTTTTAAAAATCTTTTTCTTAATTTTCACCAAAAAGTCTAAAATACCACCGCCAAATTTCTTACCAAAAGTACGTTCAACTTTAAACCTAATGTACTCACTTTTAGGTATCCAGGAAGCATCGTAATAATGTATCATACAAGTATTACTTGTAAATTCATTATTTTTATGGTCATCAGATAAAGGGTAAAAATATTCACGAGGATATATAACAATATCTTTATTAAGTTTTTGAATTTCTGTAACATCTTTATTATACCCACAAGGAATTAATAATTCCGTAATTAATTTAGGAATGCTATACTTCCTAATTTTATCTATGGAAAATCCTTCATAGTTTTGATAGACTTGTAATAATTTAGTCGTTAAATAAGATTGAGGATGTTTTTCGTACCACACTCCAACAGCAATAGCTCCGCCGTATTCAACCCCTAAAAAAGTTTCATTTTTTAAAAATTTATCAATATTTTTTGTCACTTTCATATCGGTATCAAAATATATACCACCATATTCATTTAAAGCTTTCGTACGAAAATAATCAGCTACAAAAGCCCATTTTTTATTTTCATAAGCTTCTTTTACAAAGGGACACTCATTAATATCACAATTACTTTCATCCCATCTTTTTATTT
Source organism: uncultured Bacilli bacterium (assembly GCA_947594925.1). Taxonomy (GTDB): domain Bacteria; phylum Bacillota_I; class Bacilli_A; order RF39; family UBA660; genus HGM10766. Next base: position 2,169 of record CANQEJ010000007.1, on the reverse strand, counting down.
CATAATCTGGCAAATATTTTTGCCAACTCTTAATACATTTCTTAGCCAATCTACTTAAAGGTTTGCCACCAAACCAACAATAGTGAATATACTTTTCCATAATCTTTCACCTCTAAACATTAATTTTTTCAGTTTGCAAATAATGCAATAGCTTTACCATCTACTGCATTATTACTTTTCAATTATTTTTATTAATTTTTCTATTCTTTTTTGATTTATTTTTGCAAAGTCAAGATTATAATTTACCTTTTTCTTCTTATAATTAGCTAAAGTTTTAGCAATTTCTTTTTCATCAAAAGGAATTTTAAGAATATAATCTTGTAAATCAATTTCTGTATCACTAACACTTATTGTAGAAATAATTGGTACATTTAGAACTAAAGCTTCCACTAAAACTACTGGAAATCCCTCATAATTAGAAGTTAGCAAAATAGCATCAGAGCTATAAAAATATTGATAAGGGTCTTTAATAGCTCCTAGCATAAATACATTATTTTGCAAATTATATTGACAAGTTAAATCTTCGCATAACTTCTTGTCTTTACCATCCCCAATTATATACAAATTTAACTGAGGATTTTTTTTGATAGCTAAATGCATACTTTTTAACATCCTTCTAAAATTTTTAGAATCATTATCCAAACGACCCACAAATAATAAATTAATTTTATCTTTCTTAAAAGGAAGATTTACTTTTTCCAAAGACTTCGCCTTAATGTATTCATAATCAATTAAATTGTTAATAACACAAGTTCTATCTTTTAAATTTGAATAAATCAAATCAAAAGAATTTTTACTTTCTTTAGAAACAAAGATAATATTTTTAAAATCATTAATACTTAAACTATCAAAAAAATTTTTATAAGCATCAGCATTTTTATTAAATGCTTCATAGTAATTTGAGTGTACATATAAAGCACTATTACAAGAAGCAACTCTTGCTAAATATGAACCAATTAAAGAATATGTTGCATAATTACAAGCAAAATCATATTTATTTTTGTTTTTCAATTTCCAAATAGTTTTATGAATTAAATTTTTTAATCTTCTAATTAATACTAATTTATCTTTTGCTAAAGAATATTCGGAAACTTTAATACTTTTATTTAAATCATTTAGAAAAGGGCCAGTTTTTTCTTCTAAAATTAAAGTAATATCATATTTTTCTGCTAAATTATTTAATAGAATTACTAAAGCCTTTTCCATACCCCCTATTTCTAAATTTTTAGATATAAATAAAAGCTTCTTCATTATTATTCTCCAACTCCCATAAATTCTAAATACTTCTTTATAACTTTCTCAGCTTTATCAATCATTTGCACTTCACCATGTTCAATCCAAACAACTCTATCACATAACTTCTTAATAGATTCAGTAGAGTGCGAAACATATAAAACTGTTGTTCCCCCTTTAATCATACTCAACATTTTTTCTTCACTTTTCTTTTGAAAAGCAATATCCCCAACAGATAAAATTTCATCAACAATTAAAATTTCTGGTTCAACAATCGTTGCAACACTAAAAGCAAGTCTTGCTACCATACCAGAAGAAAAGTTCTTGACTGGAACATCTAAAAAATCATGAAGTTCCGAAAAATCAACAATCTCTTGAAATTTACGGTCAAGTAATTCCTCACTATAGCCCATAACTGCTCCATTTAAATAAATATTTTCACGGGCTGTTAAATCCGGGTCAAAACCAGCTCCTAATTCAATCATAGGACAAATATTACCATATGCTTGAACTTTTCCTTTTGTCGGTTTCATAACACCAGCTACAATTTTTAATAAAGTTGACTTTCCTGCTCCATTACTTCCCACAAAGCCGACTACTTCCCCAGCTTTAACATCAAAATCTAAATTTTTCAAAGCCCAAAATTCTTCTTTTTTCTTTTTCTTCTTTTTCTTAAAACTAAAGAAATCAACAAAAAATTGTTTTAAAGAAAAATTCTTTTCAATTCCTAAATTAAAGCGCATTGAAACATTTTTAACTTCAATCATATTATTTTTTTCCATAGTTAACTAACATTCCTTTCTATCGTCCTTTCAGTCCTCTGAAAGGCACAAATTGAATTGAAAAAAATTTATTAAATTTTTTAACTTTATCTTGTATAATAGTAAACTGTTATTGGGCATACTACAGAGCACGGCGAGGTGAGTGGTGTTAAGA
>CANQEJ010000006.1 GCA_947594925.1 uncultured Bacilli bacterium | reverse complement strand
TTTAATTTTATGGTACTTTAGTCTTATATATTATTCTTTAATTTATTACTGGGCTTTTTGAATTTAATTCAGTCAAATCTTTGATACTTTCTTATTTGACGTATCTGAGGTTGTCTTTCATAATAATCATTAATTTTTTCTTTTGGTTTTCCTTCTTTTATTTTTAATGGTTTATTTTCTTTAAACTTTCCCGAACCAAATAATCTAATAATTTTATCTTCATAATGAATTTCATTACCGACACAAACATAAGAAATATTATTTAATATTAATTCTCTTATTAATTGTTCTTTAAAATTTATTAAATCACTTACATAATAATTTTTAACTTCCATAACTATTTCTCCTTTAGGATGTTTAAAATACAAATACTTTCAACATGATAAGTATTACTAAACATATCAGCTATATAAAATTTTTTTACTTCATAAACTTTAGTTAATTCTTTTAAGTCTCGAGCCAGAGTCATTGGGTCACAAGATATATAAATTATAACATCTGGTTTGATTTTTAATAAAGTATCTTTTCCCTCTTTTTTTAAACCACTACGAGGTGGGTCCAAAATTATTGTATCAATATTATCTTTTATTTCCATTAGAACCTTATTAGCATCACCTAAACAAAAATCAATATTTTCCCGATGATTTATTTTCTTATTGATTAAAGCATTTTTAATGGCATTAGGAACAATTTCAATCCCATAAACTTTTTGAGCATATAAAGATGCTGTTATTCCCAATGAACCTACTCCACAAAATAAATCAGCGACGATACTATTCTTTTTAATATTATCTTGGACTATTTTTAATATCTTTGCATTAATAAAAGGATTAACTTGAAAAAAAGAGTTATAACTTACTTGAAATAATTGCTTATTAATAATTTCGATAAATTTATCTTCCCCATAATATATTTGGTAATTAATAATAATTCCCACTATTTTATGATTGTGTGTTAGATAATCTAAATCTATCTTAGGTTCATCGTTTGTCGTAATAATAATCATTAATTCATCATTATAACTAGCACGGATAGTAACATTGGCATTTGTTAAATGAAAATATTTTAAATCTAAAATTAACTTATTAATAGCTTCTTTAGCGAGTAAGCACTCTTTAATCTCTACTAATTCATGAGTTTTTTCTTCATAAAAACCAATATGGTTATCTTTTATTTTTAAAGATAATTTATTACGATAATGGTAAGGACTAGAATTAGAAATAACTTCTATATTAGTTTTAATATTCGCGTATTTATTTAAGATTTCTTCGACTTTAGCTTTTTTAAATTCTAAAGTTTTAGCATATTTTAAATGTTGTAAAGAGCAGCCCCCACACTTTAAAAAATAAGGACAAGGATAATTAATTCGGTCTTCACTTGGTCTAACTATTTTATCTATATTTGCAACATTATATTTTTTTGTTTGTTTAATAATGTGATATTCAACTTCTTCATTAGGTAAAGCATAATTAATAAAAGTTATCTTATTATCAAAAACAATACCTCGACCAAAATGGTCAAGTTTTTCCACTTTTGCCATAAATTTCACCTAAAATTATAATACACAAGAAAAAGAGCTTGTGCAACTTTTTGTTGTTAAATAGCGAAAATTATGATAGGATACTAACCAATGAAAGGGGCTTTAAAATGATTGATATTATTAATTATTTATTAAAACACTTTAATATTAAAGCTAATTTAGCTTTTAATCATCTTTTATTGGATAACCAAAATAATATTATTGGTTCAATTTGGTATGAAAAAGATATTTGTTATTTAGAAATTATTAGTTCTTATCATCTTAAAGTGCAAATTAAACCACAAGTAACCAAAGACGCTTATATTCCCGGCGTAATAGATGAAGAGATAACAAATTATGAAATAAGTTATGAATTTAATGATTTAAAAAATACTTTTATTATTCAAAATACTATTATATATAATATCTTTATTTTAAATGCCAATTATTATTTTGCGACCTTTGCCAATCAAACTATGCTTAATAATACTTTATTAGAAGATTTTAAAAATTTAGAAGATGAAAATTTATTAAAACTAAAAAAAGAAACAAACTTTATTTAAATAATACTTTTTTAAAGTTTGTTTTTTCATTTATAATTTTTTCTACTTCTTCATAAGTTAAGCTTTCTAAATCAGGAATATCTAAAGCTACTAACTTTTGATATTTTGGTAATAAATAAATTAAATAATTTGTTATATAATAGGTTTCTTTAATAACCTCTTGAAAACATTTTTCTTTATCAATTGTTTCTAGTTTTAATTCTTGTTCGGCTTTTCTAGCAGCAGGTTCATTATTTTGCTTATATCTAAATTGCCCAACTTGAAAGTAATAACTATTAAGTTTTGTAATAAAGTTATCTTTATCTTGAATCTCTAAATGCAAAATATCTTGTTTTAAATGTTCTAATTTGGTTATGAAATCTGATACTAAATCCGGATATAATTTACATATTGTTATTAGATTTTTATAATTAGCTGATTGAATTTGCGCTATATTATTTTTTAATTCTTGGGGAACAATATCCAAAAATGCTTGGGTAATTGGTACTAAAGAACTATAGAAATTATCAATAGCTGAAATATGTTTATCTAAAAAATCAGGGCAGAAAAACATTGTTGAAAATTCATAATCAATAGGAGGAGCAACGGAAGTAATACGTCCATCTTCACAAATTAGATTAATATTTTCATAATGATAATTTTGGTCAGCTCTTAAGATAGATAATAAAATTTGTTCAGCAATAGCTCGTCCCAACTGAGGATTTTCTTTTAAAAATTTAGTTTCTAAAATAGCTTTATAATCATAAAACATTTCACAATAATTAACATAATTGGCAATATTTAAATTGTCTTCGGGGTGTTTTAAAAAGTATTCATAAATATTAACTAATTTTTGTTTTTCATTTACTAAACTGGGTACAATCGTTCCTTTATTATAATATTTTTCCTGCTCATTACTCATATTCTCATAAATAGCTAATTTATATAAGGGAGTTTGGGGATTAAAATAATTTTTAACAATATAAGACCAGTATACTTCACTAAAAGCAAATAAAGGAGTTGTATAAGGCTTTGTTTTAGAAAGAGGTTTAAAGATATAATCTTTTTTACCAATCTTAAAAATTGGAAAATGTTTCGTACTTTTAACCTTTCCTTTCGCTTCACTAGTTAAGTTACCTACTTTATCTTTAATATCTAAATTCTGCACGTTAAATAAATTTTCCATACTCTCACCTGTAGCTAATATTATAATATATTTTAAGGAAAAACTCGAGATAAAACGCATATAAGTATATATTTTGCTAAAAATAAAAATGGTGAAGCCTATGAACAAAATTGTGATGCGTTTGCAAAAAGAATTTTTTAATACTTCAGATTTAATTGTAAAAACTGTTAATGATATATATATTGTCTATTTAGAAAGTGTGGCCAGTAGTGATAGAATTAATGATTATGTTTTAAAAGAATTATCTTTAACTAATAAAAAAACTGGTCATAATTTAGCATCTTTAATCGCCGGACCTAATACTATTAAAGTTAAAAATTATGATGAATTAGAATTTTATCTCGGTAATGGTTTTGTTTTAATTATTTATCATGAAACTGCTTATGCCGTTGAAGTTAAAGCAGATATTAACCGAAGTATTACTACTCCCGAAACGCAACCAGCGATATATGGACCCAAAGATGCTTTTAATGAAAATATTCAAAATAATCTTGGTTTAATTAAAAGAAGAATTAAATCAAATACTTTAGTTAATGATGATTTTATTATCGGCCGTAAGACAAAGACTAAAGTAAGTATTTTGTATCTTAATGATATAGCAGAGATGGCTACAGTCGACAAGGTTAAAAAGCAACTTCAAAAAATTGATATCGATGGCATTATAGATTCTGGTAATATTAATCAATTATTAGAAAAAGATAATAAGTCTCCTTTTCCGACCATTAGGTCCACAGAAAGACCAGACTATGCTGCTGCTAATTTATTGGAAGGAAGAATAGTTATTTTAGTTGATACTTCCCCTTTTGCTTTAATTTTACCAGTCTTTTTTGTCGATTATATTAATCCGCAAGTTGACCAATATAGTAAAAGTATTAATATAAATTTTTTAAAAATAATTCGTTTAGTTTGTCTTATCTTAACTATTTTAGTCCCAGCTTTATATATAGCTATTATTAATTATAATCCGGAGGTTATTCCCCTAAATTTATTAGTTAATTTTGCGACCCAAAGAGATGGAGTTCCCTTTCCTGCTGCCGTGGAAGCTATTATCATGCTTCTAATTTGTGAAGTTTTAAGAGAAAGTGATATTCGCTTTCCCTCTTCTTATGGTAGTTCTATTTCTATTTTAGGAGCTTTAATTTTGGGAGAATCTGCTGTTACAGCGGGCATAGTTTCCCCTATCATGATTATTGTTGTAGCTCTTACTTTTATTACAAGTTTAATTTTTACAGAACTAGAATTTATTAATTCAATTAGACATTTTCGTTTTTTATTTTTACTAGCAGCTTCTTTTTTTGGTTTATTTGGTTTAGTAATTGCCGGTGTAATCTTCTTAACTCATTTATGTAATACATCTTCTTATGATAAACCTTTTTCATATCCCCTTGCTCCTTTTGATTTAAATTACTTCCGCAAAGAATTATTTCAAAAGCCAAAAATTAAAGACCGTTTGCGTAGTAAAATGCTAACCGATAAAAATTATGTCTCTCAGGGAGAAAATAAACTATGAAAAAATTGATTATTTTAATTATAACTCTTCTTTTTTTTACAGGTTGTTATGACTATACTGAATTAAATAATACTGCAATTATATCGGGTATTGCTGCAAGTTATAAAGATGATAATTATGAAATAACTTTAGAAATAATTATTTTACAAAAAGATGATTCTGGTAGTCAAAAACAATCTAAAACTATGTTAGTAACGGGAAAAGGCCAAAATCCTGCTAAAGCTTTTAATAATACTATTGGTAAAGTAGATAAAAAAGTAATCTTTGACCATTTACAAGTAGTTTTATTAGATGAATCTTTAGCTAAAAAAGAAGGAATAAAACATTTATCAAATTATTTATTTAGAGATATTCATATTTCCAATAATTTTTATTATATTATTGCTAAAGATGTTAGTGCGAAAAAGATTTTAGCTACTAAAATTAAAAATGAACCAGTTGTATCTAATGCTTTAATTGGTTTATTTAAAAATCAAAATGATGCCGAAGTATTTGATTTACATAATGAATTTGATTATCTCTACGCCCATATGAAAGATGGTAAAAAAGATATTATAATTCCTTCTGTTACTTTAAAAAATGAAAAAATTGCTTTAGCAAATTCGGGAATATTTATTAAAGATAAATTAAAAGATTACTTATCAAAAACAGAATCTCAAACCGTTAATTTATTAAATGAAAAAGTGGAAAATGCTTTATATAGTAAACAAAATATAGCTATCTCCGTTTATAGGAATAATGCGAAAATGTCTCTTAAAGATAATACAGTTCATATTAAAGTTAATGCTGAGGGATTAATTCGTTGTTTAAATAAAGATTATGTTTTAAGAACTAGTAAAATTAATAAAAAATTATCTAAAGATTTTGCTAAAGTTATTAAGAAAGATATAAAAGAATTAATTGAAAAATCTTTAGAAACAAATAGTGATTTCTTAGGAATTAGAAATTTATATTATCGTACTTATCCTGCTAAATATCAAAAAGATATATGGCGTAGTTTAGATTATAAAATAGATGTTAACTTAGAAGTAAATCGTAATGGTCAAGCATTTGAGGTGATAAATTGATAACAAAAAAACAATATCAAATCTTAAGTTTCTTTTTAACTAGAGCTTTATTCTTTGGTTTAGGTATTACAAAAATATTTAATTTAAGTAAAAATGATGCTTGGATGAGTGGTATTTTAGGTACTTTTATCGGGTTAGGAGTTATGAGTATTCTTTACTATATAAAAAAGAATAATCCTAGTTTTAGTAAATTATTAAATAAAGGTATAATGGGTTTTAGTACCAAAATAATTATCTTATTACTAGCATCTTTTTGTATTCATGATGTAGTTTTATCTTTAACAACAATGACTTCTTCTTTCCTTCTTCCTCAAACACCTTCTATTATTATTGCTATTACCGTTATAATTACTATTGTATATGGTAATTATAAGGGAGTTTCTTCTTTTGCTAAAGTAGCAGAGATATTATTACCCATAAGTGTCATTATTTTTGCTTTTAAAGTAGTTTCAAGTTTAATTATTACTGATTATAATAATTTTTTACCTTTCTTTTATGGACATAAATTAGGAATACTTAAAGCTAGTATCATTTATGCTTTATTAAGTACTGTTCCTTCTTTACTTTTAATTAATGTAGATAAAACAGATTTAAAATATAAAGATTTTATTCTTGGTTATTTAATGGGTAGTTTTACTATTATATTAACTCTACTTTCTATTAATGGCGTTCTAGGTCCTACTCTTGCTAACATTTTACGTTTTCCAGAATATATGACTTTAAAAAAATTAAGTATTTATAATTTTGTAGAAAACATTGAAAATATTTTAACTTTCACTTGGTTATTTGATTTAATTATTTTAGGTTTTGTTAGTGCTTATAATATTAAGAAAATAATTAAAATGAGTATACCTAAAAAACAAGGATTATCCAAATTTATATATGCAATCTGGTTAATTATTATCATGTTAATTGGAGTTTATGTTTTTAATAAGCACTATTATTTAGCTTTAGATTTATATAATTTAGAGTGTTATATTTTAGGTGGCTTTATTGTTGTTATTTTACTTTGTTGTTTAATTTTAAAACATACAAAAAATATAGCTAAATCTTAGCTATATTCAAATTATTGACAAATAGGTATAAATTTACTTGTTTGTCTTTTTTTATATCTTATTAAAAGAAATATTAATTGTATCATTTTGAATAAAAAAATAAGGTTTGTAAGTTTAATTAGTACAATAAACAACCTTACTTTTTTATTATATTTTTATCTTGTTTTTTGTTCTTCTTTAGCTTTAATTAAATCTGCTAAAATTTCACTAGCTACTTTATTTTTTTCTGCATAAGGTAAATTATCAAAGTTAGGAATTTTACGAAGCTCTAATTTAGTTTGCTCCATTTCATTTTTATACTTATTTTGAAGTTCATTTAATGTTGCCATTTCTTCTTCTGTTACAGGTTGACCATAATGACTATCATCATAAGTCCAATTAGCTAGCCAATTTAAAATAAATTCATCACTCATAAAAAATTTCCTTTCTAAAAATAGAATATCATAAAATTTTAGAATAAGCAATTTTAGTTGACATATTTTCCTTGCGGATTATTATATGATTTAACTTCTTATAAAATTCTTAAAAATAATTCTTCTAATAAAAAAACTGAGTAAATTTTTACCCAGTAATTTTTATTTGCCTTTAATTTGGTTCATTACTTCTTCAGCAAAGTTTTCTTCTCTTTTTTCCATACCTTCGCCTACTTCGAAACGTACCATACTTTTTAGTTCACTATTATTATTTTTTAAATAAGTAGTAACATCGATGTCACCATCTTTAATAAATGCTTGCATAGCTAAGCAAATTTCTTTAAAGAATTTATTAATACGACCAGCAACCATTTTTTCAGCTATATCAGCAGGTTTTCCTTCTTCCATAGCTTGCGCTTTTAATACTTCTTTTTCTTTATTAACTACTTCTTCTGGAACATCTTCTTTAAAAACATATTGTGGTTTCATAGCGGCAGCTTGCATTGCTACATCTTTAGCAATTTCTTCACTACCACCTTTGATTACAGTTAAAACAGCAATCTTGCCGCCCATATGTAGGTAGGCTCCAAAATTATCAGTATCTTCTTTAGTTACGACAGCAATTCTTCTTAAAGATAGTTTTTCACCAATCTTAGCAGTTTTGGCAACAATTAAATCATTAATTGTTCCATCTTCAACTTTTAATTCTAAAGCTTCTTCAACTGTAGTTGCCTCGCTTTTTAAAATAGCATTACCAATTGTATTAATCATTTCAACAAATTCGGCATTTTTAGAAACGAAATCAGTTTCGGAATTTACTTCCACAACTACGGCTTTGTTACCATCAACAAATATATTAGCAAGACCTTCAGCAGCTATACGAGAACTTTTTTTGCTAGCTTTAGCAAAACCTTTTTCTCTTAACCAATCAGTTGCAGCAGCCATGTCACCATTACACTCACTTAAAGCTTTTTTACAGTCCATCATGCCTGCTCCTGTTGCTTCACGAAGTTCTTTTACATCTTTTGCACTAATCATTATTAACCCTTCTTTCTTATTTACTTAATACTTTAATTAATTCATCTTTTTTCATTGTAGAATAACCTTTAATTCCTTGTTCTTTAGCTACGGCTTTAAGTTCAGCTAAAGTTTTACTAGCTAAATCTTCTTGAGGTTCTTCTTGTTTTTTTTCTTCCTTTACTTCCTCTTTAGGAGCTTTCTTTTCTTCTTTAACGGTTTCAGTCATATCAGGCATTTTAGTTTCACTTTTACCTTTTTTATCTTCTTCAGTTACATAATCAACCATTTCTAAGCCATTAGCTTCACAAATAGCATTATTTAAAACACCTAATACTAATTTAACAGAACGAACAGCATCATCATTACCCGGAATAACATAATCAACATCATCTGGGTCACAGTTTGTATCGACAATACCAAATACAGGTATATTTAATTTTCTCGCTTCTCTTATGGCATTAATTTCTTTTTTAGGGTCAACAATTATCATAGCTTGTGGTAATTTATTCATATCACGAATACCACATAATACCCTATTTAATTTTTCATATTCTTTTTTAAGACCAATGACTTCTTTTTTAGGTAAAACATCAAAAGTTCCATCAGCTTCCATTTTTTCAATTTCTTCTAATCTTTTAACTCTTCTTCTAATAGTTCTAAAGTTAGTTAAAGTTCCACCTAACCATCTTTCTGTTACGTAAAAAGATTTAGAACGTAAAGCTTCATCTCTGCTTGCTTCACTTGCTTGCTTTTTAGTACCAACAAATAAGAAAGTACCACCATTTAAAGCAATCTCTTTAATAGCAGCGTATGCTTTTTCAATACACTCTACAGTTTTTTGTAAGTCGATAATATAAATATCATCTCTTGTTGTAAAAATATATTCTTTCATTTTTGGGTTCCATCTTTTAGTTTGATGACCAAAATGAACTCCAGCTTCTAATAAGTAACTCATAGAAACTACGGCTTCCATAATCATTCCTCCTTCGTTATTACATCTGCTTAGTTCAACTTTATATCACACCTCTTCGGCACTCGCAATATAAATCCCTAAACATGTCTATTTGACTAACAAGCCAAATCTATTCTATCAAAAAAAATATGCATAAACAAGTCATTTTATACATATTTTAAGAAGAATTTTTATTTTTTTAGAAAGCTTTCTGCATAAAATTCACAAGTTAATTCTTGAGATGATTTTAAGACACATTTATCTTTAACTTTTAAATTCATATTTGCCTGTATAGGTATTTTCGCTGTTATAATTTTATAATTATCTCTTATTAATAATTATAACTATTTATCTATTTTACCTATTTTATTAAATGGGAATAGAATAAAATTAGTTGTTCCTTTAAGTTCTTTTTCTTTAACAGGACCAATAACCCGGCTATCACGAGAGTTTTCTCTATTATCACCTAAAACAAAATACTCATCGCTTTTTAATTTAATTTTATCATAGCCACTAGTTTCTCCTGAACCATATTTATCTTCTAATTTTTTACCATTAATATAAATAACACTATTTTTAATTTCAATTGTTTCATTAGGTAATCCTATAACTCTTTTAATTAAGTCATCTTCTTTTTCATCAACGACTACAATACTAAATCTTTTAGGGTGTCCTAATTTATTTAAAATCAAAAATTCATTACCTTTTAAAGTAGGATACATAGAAGTACCATCTACTTTAACTGGAGTAGCTATAAATGTTCTAATTAAAACGACTACTGCTAAGATAATAACATAGGGATATATTTCTTTAATTACTCTTTTCATCTAATCACCTTTAATAAAAAAATTAGAGCAATACTCTAATTTCTTTCTTTAATTTTAAATTCCTTTTTCATTCCTTTTAGAATATTGTTAAGTTTACTACGTCTTGCAACGCCTTTTTTAATAACAGTAATTTTGTCAATAGTTGGACTATTTACAGGAAATATTCTGACAACACCAACATTACCGCTTTTCTTACGTACTGTAAAAGTCTTAGAAACACCGCCACCAGTAATATTAACTACTAGGCCTTGAAATGCTTGGATTCTTTCTTTTTTACCTTCTTTTACCCAAACATCTACTTTAACAGTATCGCCAACTCTAAATTCAGGAACATCAGGTTTAATATGTTTTTTATTAATTTGTTCAATTAATTTACTCATATTATCATGTCCTTTCTATAATATATTAATACTTAATCATATAATTTATACATTACAGCGGATTAAATATGCTCAAAGCACTTAAGATTATAACAATTATTTTAATGTTTGTAAAGTCTATTTAACTTTGGCTACTAGTTGGCATCGTTGCTACGGCATTAACAACAATTTTGCTATCATATTCAGATTTTTGACTTGGAGAAATACTAGCATCTTCTTTTAACCATAATTTAATCGTATAAGTTTTCTTTTCCCCATCTTTACCATTTTCTTTAGATGCTGGAGCTAAGGTATCAGTTAAAATATAACGAGCATTACTATAACTATTAGTATCTCCTTCTGATACCACTACATCAGTTTGCGGTAAGTCACTAACTGTAGTAGGAGCTACCTCTTTATCCCCATCTACAGCAAGACGTAATTGGTCATCAGCTAAAGTAGATGAAGCTACACGATTAATAGAAACATCAAATGAAGCCATTGTAGTTCCGGTATTCTGAACAGTAAAAGTATAACCTTCTGTTGCTTCTCCGGCCGCATCAACAATCGGATAAGCATTATCTAAATTAATATTATTTGTCGCCGCATATTTTACACTAAAGGTTCCTGTTTGAATAACATTTTCTCCTTTTTGCACAAAAATATTATTCCAAGCGGCATAACTAACGGCCCCAATACTAAGCACTAAAGTTATTACAGCAACAACAATGTATAGTTCCTTTTTAATTTTCATAAAATCACTCCTCTATCTCCTTGGCATCAGGTATTGTAATATCAGTATAACACATTTCACTAGTCTTTGTTAAATTAGTATCTCCAAATATAATATCTTTATTACCTTCTATAGTATTACATTTTAAAATACTAAAGTTATCATAGCGATATATTGTACTACCACCATCATCATAAGTATCTTGACTATTCGCCTTTTTATATAAATCCTCTAACTTAATTTTATTATCTTGTAATAAATAATTTAATTCATAAATATCTTCTTCACTATATTTAATATCAATATCATTTAAACAATTAAAATAATATTTTTGGTCTTTATTTTCATAATAAATGCGATTGCCAGTTTCACATTTTTTATCTTCGGTAACTAAAACTTCAAAGTCATTATATAATCCAGAGGAAACTATTTTCGAATCTACTAAGGTTATCGTATAAATATCATTTTCATCATGTTCCATCTTAGTAACTCGACCAATTACTTTAACATTATCATACACACTGTAATTTGAAAGTTTCTCGTAGTCGCCATTAAAGACAAATCTTAATTTAACATTATCATCAAAAGTAACATAACCATTTAGTTTATCAACTTCTAATTCATAAGCTTTCATTTCTAAAGATTTTAAACCTTGAATTTCACTTATCTTACCTTCTATTTTGACAAAATCATTACGATACTCTTTATATTTTTTCTCAAAATGGAGTAAGAATTCATTGATATCTATTGTTTCTAATTCTTTACTATCACAATAAAAGTTCGATTTATAATATTTATCTATATACATTTCTTTATCACTTATATTACATTTCCAAACGCGATAGAATAAACCATTATAGATTTTGGTATTAGAAGATATGGTATTACGAATTGCTAAAAGGGGTAATTTTTCAAAATTAGCAACTAATAAATAATCGATAGCTACTAAACTTCCCGCAAATATTATCGTTAAAATGGGAATTAAAATAAGTTTATGTTTACGATACATTACCATCCCAACTATTTGGGTAATAAAACCTACTATTATAAAGATAAGACGGTATCTATTAGTAAGATGGATAAAAAAGCCGACGCCGATTAAAATAAGTCCAACTAAAACCACAATTAAGGATTTTTTGCTTTTGCTCATTTAATACCATCTCCCGTCTATAATAATTATAGCAAAGAATACTAGACATTAAAAGGAAAAAAATGTAAATTTAACTTCTAATTGTCTTTTGTTTGACCCCTTTTTATTTAGAAAAAAAGAAAACCTAAATGGGCTTTCTTTAATTTGTACTAACTTTATAATTAGTTAACTGAATCTTTTAATTTGCTTCCAGCTTTAAATGAAACAACATTTTTAGCAGGAATATGAAGTGGTTCTTTAGTAAGTGGATTAATTCCATCTCTTGCAGCTCTTTTTTTAGAACTGAAAGTTCCAAATCCAACTAAAGTTACCTTTCCATCTTTTTTAAGTCCTTCAGTAATTCCAGCCATAACAGCATCTACAGCACGTCCAGCTTCAGCTTTTGACATGTTTGCTGTTTCAGCAACATAAACTACTAATTCGTTTTTTGACATAATGTCTACCTCCCACATATTATATTTGTTATAAGGTCCATACCTTACATACTAAATCTATCAAATAATCTTTTTAAAATCAAGACTAAAGTACGATTTTTCACGAATTTTCGTGTAATTTTCACTTTATTAAAACATTTGCCCCTAAAGAATTTATAACTTCACTATATTTTTCTTTATGTTCATTAAAATTTGGTAAGATACTTTCATCTAATTCATTATACGGAATTACTTCATAACCTTTGGTATTAGTATAAATTAAAGTAGCAGTTACATTTTCGAGTTTAACTTTATTATCTTTAGTCTTTTTAATATCTACCCCAACCATCATGCCCGTTAGTTGGTCAATAGTTCTTTGGCCGGAAATAAAGTTTCCTAAAGAATAAATAACTAAAGTATCATTAATATAAGTAATGGGTTCAATAACGTGTGGGTGATGACCAATAACAATATTTACTCCTAATGAAGCAAGATAATTAGCAATTTCTTCTTGGACAGGTGTTTGTTTAAGAGTATATTCATTACCAAAATGCATACTAACCATTAGTAAATCAACTTTATCTCTAATACTTTCAATATCTCTTCTCGCTTGTTCTTCATCATAAACATTTAAATAGTATTCTTTGCCACTCGGTCTTGTTAAACCATTAGTTCCTGTCGTATAAGCTAGTAAGGCATAAGTAATACCATTTTTTGTGGCAATCTTAATGTTATCTCTTTCTGAAAAGGAATTATAACTACCCGCAGTATAAACCTCTTTATCTTGCCAATAATTAAGTGAATTAACAATAGCTTCTTCGTTTCTATCTAAGGTATGATTATTAGCAAGGCTTACTAAATTAAAACCGGCATCTAAAAAGGCATCTCCTACTTCTTCAGGGGAATTAAAACGCGGATAGGTCGAAAGGCCTATACTTTTACCGCCAATGATACTTTCTTGATTATAAAAAGCTAAATCATAATTTTGAACAATTGGTCTAATGCGAGCAATCTTGGGTTTAAAATCATAATTATTACTATCAATTTTCGCTGCGTTATAAACGGCTTCGTGAATTAAAGCATCTCCGACCATAAGCAAAGATAGTTTCTTTTCTTCCTCTTCTTTTTTAATTATCTTTTTTGCAGGTTTAGAAATTTTTGTTTCTTGCTTTTTTTGCTCTGCCAAATCATAAAACTTTATTCCTGCTAAAGTAAAACAAGCAAAAGCCATTACAATAATAAGAACATATAAAAATCTTCTTAAATAATCACTCACTACTATCACCTATTAAAACAATTATACTATGGATAATTTTAAAGACCAAGAAAAAATCTATCGATTAGATAGATTAAATAACAATAGCAATTAAATTACTTGCGCCCTTATTAACGATTTTAGTAACTGTCTGCGATAGTTTATAACGAGTATTTTCAGGCATTATTGATAATTTGGCTTGAATTCCTTCTTTTACTATATCATCTAAACTACGCCCAAAGATTTCACTTTTCCAAATACTAGCAGGGTCAGTTTCAAAATCTTTCATAATATAATTGATTAATTCTTTACTTTGTAGTTCACTACCAATGATTGGTTCAAATGTACTTTCAACATCAACCCGCATTAAATGGATAGAAGAGGCTACTGCCTTTAATTTCACCCCATAACGCGAACCTTGTTTGATAATTTCCGGAGTATCTAATTTCATATCTTTTAATGATGGATAAACAATACCATAACCAGTATTGCGAGCCATTTTTAAAGCTCCTTTTATTTGTTCATATTCACTCTTACCTTCTTTATAATCAGCAAACATTTTTAGTAAACCCGCTTTAGTAGTAACAGTTTTACCCATCATATCATTTAATATTTCATTATATAAATTATCCGGACTTTCTAAATTTAAAGTAACAATTCCTGTTGAGGCATCAACTTCACTGATATATGCTTTACTTATATATTCGCTATCTTCAAAATTAGCAATAATATTATCAATATCTTTAATTTTATCGACACTTATAACACTTTGAGTTATTTTTTCTAAATAATGTTTTTTAAGGTCATGAGTATTACTTAATACATGGACCCATTCCGGAATATTTACTTTTATATCTAACACAGGAAATTCATATAAAGCTTTCTTTAATATTTCGTATATTTCTTGTTCGTTCATAGTTTCCACACTAACAGGCATAACTTCAACATCATAATTTTCACTAATTTCTCTTGCTAAACTCATTGTTTCACTATTGGTTGGATGAATTGTATTTAAAATAACGATAAACGGTTTGCCTAAACTTTTAAGTTCCGTAATAACTTTTTCTTCAGCCTCTAGATAGTCACTGCGATTAAGTTCCCCATATGAACCATCACTAGTTACAACAATACCTATTGTAGAGTGGTCTTGAATAACTTTTTGGGTTCCAATCTCAGCAGCTTCTACAAATGGTACAGGGTCCGAAAACCAAGGAGTTTTAACCATACGAGGATTACCATTATCATCTAAATAACCACTAGCATTAGGAATAACATAACCTACACAATCAATTAAACGAATATTAGCTGAAAATTCATTGATTTTAATATTAGCTCCATTACTAGGAACAAATTTAGGCTCAGTAGTCATAATTGTTTTACCTTGAGCACTTTGAGGAATTTCATCTAAACATCTTTTTTTCTCATACTCATCATCAATATTAGGGACAACTAAATTTTCAATAAATCTTTTAATAAATGTAGATTTACCAGTACGAACTGCTCCGACTATGCCAATATATATCTCTCCATTACCTCTTTTAGCTATGGAAGAAATTATTTCATCTTTGTTCATATCTCCACCTCATTTTTCTTTCTTAGTAAATATCTATGCAAAATAAAAAAAAGAATACCTTATTTTTAGGTATTATTAAAATAATTTATCCACGTCTTTAGGAACATTATCTTTTAAGATAGTATCGATAATCTTATCTTCTTTTTCTTTACTAACTTTTTTATTAGTCATGGTACTTAATGTTCTAATTACTTCTCTTAAAGTTTTTTCATCTTTCATGTTGCCATTTTGTAATTTCTGGGCAAGACCAATTATTGTATCTTTATCTACTTTCGTTTTCTTTTCGACTTTTTTAAAAAAATCATCACCAAATTTCATGTCTTACTCCTCCTACATCTAATATATGCAAAAGGATTTTTTTAGTCATAAAAAATATCATCAGGTTTTAAATGAAAATAGTTAGCAATTTTTATTGCTAGTCCATAATATAACTTTTTCTTTTTATTTTCTATTTGCCAATAATAACTAGTACTTAAATTTAATTCCTTGGCCATTTGACTATAAGACAAGTTCTTATTTTTACGCAAAATTTTTAATTTTTCATAGTCCTTATTTTTTTTCATATATGCCTCTTTCTTGTCTTAATAATAAAGGATAATTATAAGTAAGTCAACTTTTATCAAGTTATAACTAGGTGGACTTTCTTATCTTTAATTGCTAATAATTAAGAGTAAGAGGACGTGATTAGTAGTGCCATCATTAAATAAAGTATTAGGGATTAATTTGCGTTATTATCGTTATACAGAAAACTTATCACAAGAAAAATATTATTCTAAATATAAGTTAAGTATTAAACATCTAGCTAATATTGAACGTGGCAAAGAAAATGTCACTTTAGATTGTGTTGAAAGAATAAGTAAAGCAATTAATATTAGCTCTGCTGATTTATTAACATATGATGAAAATCGAATTATTTCCAAAAAACGTATTGATGAAAAAGTAAAAAAATAAGCATTTTTGAAACGCTTATTTTTATTTTTCTTCACCTTTATTTTTATATTGCAAGATAATTGGGGTCCCCGTCAAATCAAAATTCTCTCTTATTTTATTTTCTAGATATCTTTCATAACTAAAATGAATTAATTTTTTACTATTAACTTGGAAAGTAAATTTTGGCGGTTTGGTATCAGTTTGGGAAACAAAATATATTTTTAATCTTTTTCCTTTATATGATGGAGGATTATGCAAACTAACCGCATCTATAATAACATTATTTAAAACTGATGTTTTAATTTCTTGACAAGAATTTTGATAAGCTTTAATAACTTCTGGCATTAAAGTATGTACTCTTTTATTAGTCTTAGCTGATAAAAAGACCACATTAACATAAGGAATAAATTGAAATTCATTAGCTATTTTTTGTTTCCATTTTTTAATAGACTCATTTTGATTTTCCACTGTATCCCATTTATTTACTACTAAAACTAAAGCTTTTCCCGATTCAATAGCATAAGAGACGATATGTTTATCATGTTCAATAATGCCTTCTTCAGCACTTATGACCACAACACACACATCACTACGTTCGATAGCTTTTAAAGAACGAATTAAACTATATTTTTCAATGTTTTCATATATACGTCCCTTCTTGCGCAGGCCGGCAGTATCGATAACAATATAATCTTCATTATCATAACGAAAACGAGTATCAATTGCATCACGGGTTGTTCCAGCAACCGAAGAAACAATAGAACGTTCTTCTTTTAATAAAGCATTAATTAAACTACTCTTTCCGACATTAGGACGACCGATAATACAAAATTTTAAAATACTATCTTCTTCTTTTTCATTTATATTAAAATCTTTGGTAATTTCTTTTAATAAATTATCAAAACCAACATTATGAATAGCACTCATTGGTAAGACTGTTTCAAAACCTAATTCATAGTAATTATAAATTAACTCTTCTTTTTTAGCATTATCTAATTTATTAACGACTACAATAACTTTTTTATTAGTCTTAATAAGCATATCACGTACTAAATAATCATTGCTCGTTAGTTCTTCTTTACCATCAACAATAAAGACAATAACATCAGATTCATCGATGGCAATCATGGCTTGAGCTTTAATATCTTCATTAAAATTACCACTACCCATATCAATACCACCGGTATCAATTAATAAAAATGTTTTATCATTATAGGTAACATTACCATAAATACGGTCACGAGTAATTCCCGGCGCATCATCAATAATTGATTTCTTTTCCCCAATTAAACGGTTAAAAATTGTACTTTTTCCGACATTAGGTCGACCAATTAAACAAACAGTCTTTTTCATAAAGCACCTCCAAACTAAGGTTGTATTTTAACAGAATTATCTTAAAATAGCAAATTATTTAGGCTCAAAAGTAACAACACAATCACTACTAAATTTAGGACTTGATATCTTAATGCTTGGAGGATTATCATCCGGGAATATTTCTACCTTAGCAGATGTTCCACTACTACTACCACAAGAAGCAGAAGCTAGTTTATAACCACTTTCTGGATTGGCATCCATATAATAATCTTCACCCGTTTTAACTTTAATAACATACCAACCTTGGGAATTTTTACTTTCACCTAAAGTTCCATTGCCTTCAACCCAGATATTATATTCATAAGTTTTAGGGACAAAATTAATATTACAATCAACATTTTTTTCGTATGATACAGATTCATTTATTAAAAACTGGGTTCTTTCATCATCATCAAACATTAAATAGTAATTACATGTAGAACTAGAGCTATATTCGTAACCTTCAGGAACAACAACATCAATTGAGCTTTCACCATTATCGCTATCAATGTGATATTTTTTTACATCATATTCTCTATTTTCTTTTAATAAATGAATAGTAACTTCATAGCGATAACGCGTAATTGTAAAATTACCACTATAATCTTTTTTTACACGATAATCTTCGGCAGTAGTTCCGTCTTCTAAAAGACCACTAAATTCGCTTTTAGTAACGCCACTATGTTTAGCTAAACAATCAATAGTATACCCACCATGACCATCACGACTACAAACAGAAGAAGTATCTCTTTCCATACTTTCAAAAACTGAACTATTTAAATGATTATCATTTATCCAATCTCTAATCGATTGTTGAGTTCTGGTTACTAATTCACTATCTACTCCATAATTACCAGCTAAATATGTAGTTTCTGGACAAATACTTGTTAAATTGTTAAAAACTGGATTACCATCAGTATATTTTAAATCACCTAATTTTTGACTATTAATAGAATTTCCTTCATTATCTTTAATAGTATTGCTACTATCATCAGGTTTTAAATAATTTTCACTAATTAAATTTTCTACATTTAAACCCCCAATTAGACTATTACAATTACTTCGATTATCATCGGCCCAATTTTCTAAAGCTACTTTAACATTTTTTAGTTTTGTATCATACATATTTTTTTTGATTTTATTTGATACTCCTAAAACACTAGGAACAGCTATTCCTATTAGAATTCCTAATAAAACAATTACTGCTAATAATTCAACTAAAGTAAATCCCTTTTTATTTTTCATTTTTACCTCCCACTTAAACGTGCATATTCAGAATAATCCATCCAACGATTATTATATAATACCTTGGTCACATAAAAATCAATACTCATATTTATTTCAATTCGCGATGGTTGAGGAGAAGTACTATCCTGCCCATCTGGAGTAATATCTCTTAGGGTAACACTTCCACTATTACGGGGCCCAGTACCCATAAACTTACCTATTTTATAATATTGCGTTATATCATGATTTCCTTCTATATCTTCATAAATTTTGACTTCCGGTTGAAAAGCATTAAAATTGATATACGAACTTGTATAACTTATTTCGTAATCGTATAATTCATACCAACTACTTCTGTCTCTCCTTGTAATTTCACAAGTAAAATCTTTAATATAGTTATACATTGTAATATCTTTTTTGGAACCATCTTCCATTTCAAAGGTTACTGTACAACCTTCAGGATGGGTGTCTATTAAAGAGCCATATAACTTGTTTCCCGAAACATAGAAATCTTCACAATCATCAGGAACTTCTACATTTTTAACTTTATCACTTACAGGTATATCATAACTAGCATTAGGTCCATATTGTAAATTAGAATTTGGTTCGGGATTAGAAAACCACTCATTATCTAAAGCTTGCTCTCCCGTATTAGGATTAGTACTATTTTCTGTTGTTGGATTTTTAAATACTACATCTCTTAAGGTAACAAATTTACCATCACAAGCTGTTTCTAATAAAACATACTTACTAACTTTATCTCCTTTTTTTATCGGTTCGTTCGTATTAGGATTTACTATATTACTATCTTCATCATCTCTTAAATATTTACCATTTATTAAATCATTTAAAGTTAAATTATTATAAGCAGTGGCATTACAACTTTGTTTATTTTCATCGGCCCAACTTATAGCAGCTACCTCAATAGTTTTAATTTTAGATGTATACATATCAGTTTTAATTTTTTTAGATATTCCTAAATAACTAGGAACTGCTATAGCCATTAAGATACCAAGTAAGATTATTACTGCTAATAATTCAACTAAAGTAAATCCCTTTTTATTTTTCATATTCTCACCTATTATTAGTATAAACTAGAATATGTTTTTTTACAAAGAAAAAAGAAAGAATTAGACACTTTCTTCAATAAATGTATCGATGATTTTATATACTTCATCACGGCCCTTTTTGCTTATAGCTGAGAAGAAAATTAATTTATCATCATCTTTTAAATTCATGAGTTCAGTTATAAGTTTATCTTGTTTAGGACGTGCTGTTTTATTTACTTTATCATATTTAGTAGCTATTATTGTAACAGGAACATTATAATATTTTAAATAATTATACATTAAATAATCATCTTCAGTAGGTTTATGACGATAGTCAATTAACATAAATACCTGTTTTAAATTTTCTCTTGTTTTTAAGTATTCTTCTATCATTAAACCAAACTTTTTTTGTTTTTCTTTACTAACAGAAGCAAAACCATAACCAGGAACATCAACTAAATAAAAAGTATCATTGACTAAATAAAAATTTAGAGTTTGAGTTTTTCCCGGTTTAGCACTAGTTCGCGCATAGTTCTTGCGATTAATTAAAGCATTGATAAAACTACTTTTACCAACATTACTGCGCCCTACTAACAAAAATTCACATTTATTATCAGTGGGATACTGACTTACTCGTACAGCAGTAGTACTTAATTCAGCAGTTTCAATTTTCATATAAAAATCACCTACGTATAATACATTATATTAAATATTTCAACAAATTGCAAATAACAAAAAATGTTTATTTATATTTATGATAATAATCATTTTACGTTTTGTCAACTATAGCATTTATAAAAAAACTAGAGTTAGTCTTCTCTAGTTACTTTTTTAGCTTCCTACTCTGGCAAGGAAATTCCAACTTTTTTAACTTCCTACTTTGGCAAGGAAATTCCAACTTTTTTAGCTTCCTACTTTGGCAAGGAAATTCCGACTTTTAATTCATCTTCATATTACAATTATATTTACTTTTTGTCAATATTATTTATTTGCAATTTATATATTTTAATTAAATCATCTAAAGAATATGTTGCATTTGCAGGAGATGTTGAGGGCATACAAATAGCTTCAATAGCTATCTTATCTTTTAAATATTTACAATATAAATTATAAGCTTTTTGGCCATTTAATAATATTTTTGTAATATTTGTTTCTTTTAATAATTTAGGAATATCATTTACTTCGACATTTTTAATACTAGCATCTGAAGAACCAATAATTTCACAAGAAGCAATTACGTCCCATAAAGCTAAATGATGCCTTTGTAAAAATTTTATTTTATCATCTATTTTATCAGCAAAAATATTTTCTAACATGTTCCAAAAACGATTTTGGGGATGAGCGTAATAAAAATTATTTTGACGAGAATAAACCGAAGGAAAAGAACCTAAAATTAAGATTTTAGATTCTTCATCATAAATGGGTTTTAAAGGATGGATTAATCTTTCCATAAACTTAAACGTAATCCTTTTTGATATTCTTCTTTATTTTTATATAAATTTTTATTAGCTCTTGTTGTTTGTAATAATTTCGTGATTTTAGCATCATTAGCCATATCTTGTTCTACTTGTTTTAACATTTTAATTGCATAATCGGCAAAACCATTAGCAAAATAGATTCTGGCAATTAATATTTTAACTTTTAAAATATCTTTATTATTTAAACTAAACCTTTGACTAGCAGCAGTTAAACTCATATTTTCCTTTATAAGTAGGTCAATAATTTTACCATAACGGGCCGTTAAAGTATCATAATTTAGGAATTCTGTTTCTTTTACTTTAGGTTGCGGTTTTCTTTCATACTCTATATCTTCACTGTTTAAAAGAAAATCTAATTGTTTTTGAAATTCTCTTTTTTGATTATCAGGATGATAAACAGCAATAGTAAAATATTGGATAGCTTGTTTTGGATTTTTCATTTTTAAATATATTGAACCTATATCAGCATAAGTAACATAATGTAATACTCCGGTTGCTGTTAGTATTTGAAAATAATTATCTAAAGCTTTTTTATAATCATTATTGGCTCTAGCTTTTTTAGCATTTTGGTTTAAAGCTGCCATATCAAGATACATTGAGGTTAGATTTCTTACTACTAGTCTTGGTCCTAATTCAGTTGTAATTGGAAAAACAGATAAAGCCTCTTCTTCTAAAAGACATTGTTTTAATAATTCAACCCTTTGGGGATTTAACTCTCTAGTTAAAACACAAGGCATATTATTTAAACTTTTTTTTATATCTTTAGCATAAGCCATTTCCTTTTTAAGTTCTTCAATATGGTCATTATATTCTTTTAGATGTTTAATTTCATTAAAGTTAATATAGCCTAAATTAGCTAGTTCTAATAAAACATCTAAGCATAGATTAGCATATTTTTCTTCATGATTTACTCTTTTAGCATAAAATTTCTTTTTATATTTATTAACTAAAAAGTCAAAACTATCTTTTTCATTTATTCTTTCTAGAAAATTATAATAACGATAGTAACGTTCTTCTTTTTTATAAATATCAATTTTTAAAAGACGAATAGCTAATCTTTTATATTTTTCTTGCCCAATAGATTTTAAGTATTCTTCTATTAGTTTAGCAAGATAACCATAATTTTCTTCATTGCAGTTATTATGCAATCTAGAATAACTAAAACCCTCTAACATAAGCGTTCTCCTTACATTTTCTCAATTGTTACACTAGCCTTATTACCATTAATATCAATTTCTTCAGCACAGGTCTTATCTACAAATTCTAATGTAGTTGATAAAGTTTCCCCTTTAATATAATCTAGATTATTTAAAATAGCTTCTTTAATTTCCGGACTAGCATTAAATTGGGTAGAAATACGATTTTCAATATCAAATTCTTTGGTTTTACGTAAGTTTTGAATTTTAGAAACAAATTCTCTAGCAATACCCTCTTCAATTAATTCTTTAGTTAAGTTAGTATTTAAGATAATAAAGTTATTATTTTGCATACCAACATCAAAACCTTCTTTAGAATTAATACGAATATCAACTAAGTCTAAAGTTATATCATATTCATTATCACCAATTTTTAAAGAGACTTTTTGACCATTTTGTAAGTTTTTAATATCTTCTTCCTTATAGTTATTTAAAACATTAGCAAATTCTTTAATATTACCACCAAAAATTGGTCCAGCTACTTTAAAGTTAGGTTTTATAGTAAAGTTCATATATTTAGATAAGTCACTTTCAAAGATAACTTCTTTAACATTTAATTCTTCTTTAATTAAATTAACTAAATCTTTTAAAATACTTTCATGTTTACCATCTAAGATAACTTCACTAATTGGTTGACGAACTTTAATTTTAGCTTCTTCTCTTGCCATACGTCCAATACTAATTAGTTCACGAACTAAATCCATTTTTTCTTCAATTTCCGGATTTATTAATTTTTCATTAACTTGCGGATAGGTGCTTAAGTGTA
Source organism: uncultured Bacilli bacterium (assembly GCA_947594925.1). Classification (GTDB taxonomy): domain Bacteria; phylum Bacillota_I; class Bacilli_A; order RF39; family UBA660; genus HGM10766. The sequence continues at coordinate 12,264 of CANQEJ010000006.1, read as the reverse complement.
CTGATTTTTCATTAGTTAAGTTACGATATAATTCTTCAGATATAAATGGTGTAAAAGGAGCAATTAACTTAGAAAGACCAACTAATACTTCATAAGTGGTAATATATACACTCTTTTTATTTTCATTAAACTCACTACCCCAGAAACGATTACGATTACGTCTTATATACCAATTAGATAAATCTTCAGAAACAAATAAGGCTAAGTAATGGACCGCTTTATTTAAATCATATTCATCAAAAGATGCGCGAACATTTTTGACTAGTTTATTATATTTAGATAATAACCATTTATCTATTTCTTCTCTTTTTTCATAAGGAACATTACATTTATCGGTATCTATTTTATCAATATTAGCATAAGTAGCAAAGAAACTATAAGAGTTTTTTAAAGGATTAAAGAATTTAGAATAAACTTCTTTTAAACCAGATATATCAAATTTTAAAGGGGTCCATACTGGAGAGACATAAGGAAGATAAAATCTTACCGTATCCGCACCATATTCTTTAATTGTGGTAAATGGTTCTACAATATTACCACGCGATTTACTCATTTTTTTACCTTCACTATCTAAAAGTAAATCGTTAACTAAAACATTTTTAAAGGGAGAACATCCTTTAACAAAAGTAGATATAACCATTAAGGTATAAAACCAACCTCTTGTTTGGTCAATTCCTTCACAAATGAAATCAGCTGGAAATTGACTTTCCCATAATTCTTTATTTTCAAAAGGATAATGATATTGGGCAAATGGCATAGAACCAGAATCAAACCAACAATCTAAAACATCAGGAATACGGGTCATCTTGCCTCCACATTTTGGACATTTAAGGAAGACATTATCGATATAAGGTTTATGTAAATCTAGATTATCGTCTAATTTTTCGATAGATTTTTCTTTTAATTCAGCAACAGAACCAATCATTTCCACATGACCGCACTCACATTTAAAGTAAGGAATAGGACTACCCCAATAACGACTGCGCGAAACGTTCCAATCACGAGCATTAGCTAACCAATTAGCAAATCTTTTTTCTCCGACATAAGAAGGATACCAATTTACTTTGGCATTAGAAGCTACTAAATCATCACGCATTTCAGATACTTTAATATAATAACTTGGCATTGAATAATAAATTAAAGGAGTATCACAACGCCAGCAATGTGGATATTCATGGGCAAGTTTTTGACGTTTAAATAATTTACCATTTTCTTTTAAATAATTAACTATTTCTTCATTAACATCATGGACAAACCTTTTATCCCATAAACCTCCAACATAACAACCATCTTTACCGACAGGATTTAAATATGGTAAATCATAAGCTTTACCAACATTGGCATCATCTTCACCAAAAGCCGGAGCAATATGAACTATACCTGTACCATCTTCCATAGTTACATAATCATCACAAGTTACATAAAACGCTTTTTTATCAACCTCAAAAGAAGGAATTAATTGTTCGTATTCTTGGTATTCTAAAGTTTTACCTTTAAAAGTTTTTAGTACTTTGGCTTCATCTCCTAAAACTTTAGAAACAAGTTTAGAAGCTAAAATGAATTTTGTTTCTTTGGATTCTACTAAAGCATACTCTTCATCAGGATTAACACATAATGCTACATTAGCAATTAAAGTCCAAGGTGTTGTTGTCCAAACTAAAAAGTAAACATCTTCATCTTTTTTCTTAAATGGAACATAAACTGTAATAGCAGTATCTGTTTGATAGTTTTGAGCCACTTCATGAGTTGCCAAACCTGTTCCACAATGCGGGCAATATGGAACAACACGGGTTCCTTCATAAAATAGACCCTTTTCAAACATTTCTTTTAAAATCCACCACTCGGTTTCAATATAATCATTTTTATAAGTTAAATAAGGGTGTTCAATATCAAAAAATTGTCCCATCTTACTTGTTAAATCAGAAAATGCACTTTCATTTTCACGGACAGATTTACGACACTCTTCGTTAAATTTATCAACCCCTAAAGCTTCTATTTCCTTTTTAGAAGAAATACCTAATTTTTTCTCAACATGATTTTCAATAGGCAGACCATGCGTATCCCAACCAATTTTTCTAATAACTTTATGACCGTTCATAACATGATATTTAGTTATTGTATCTTTTAAGTTTTTTGAAACCATATGATGAAGACCTGGAAAACCATTGGCAAAAGCTGGACCATCATAAAAGACAAATGTTTTATCCTTTTCATGAATACGCACTTGTTCATCATGCATGGCATTAACACTTTTCCAAGAAGCTAAAATACTTTCTTCGACTTCACTAACTGGTCTTTTGTCTAATTCTTTAAAATTTTTCATTTTTCTTCCCTAACCTTTCTTTAAATAAAAAAATCATAAACTAAAGGACGAGTTAAACCCGTGGTACCACCTTAATTTATGATTTTAATCATACACTTAATACTTGTAACGTAAGTAACCCGTTTATATTTACTATTTTCAATATAACGCATCCAAAGTGATTTTTAATATATTTTATTTCCTGATTTGCACCAACCATCAGTTCTCTTAAAACTTAATATATTAACGTCTTTGTCATTTGCTTTTAACGATTTTTATTATATTATTTAATAGTTTAATTGTCAAATTATCTTTTGTAAAACTCTTTTAATTTCTGGTTCTAGACAACTTTTATCATCAATCCAAGCATCTAGATTATTTTCGGGGATTTCTTCTGGCTTATTTGAAGTAGTTTTTAATATCTCTTTTTTATTTTCATCGGTAAGCCAAGGTTCTAAATCTTTAATATCCCAAGGTTTATTTAAATTATTTTTCATAACTAATCCTTCTTTTTATTATTTATATCATTAACTTTAAATTTATGTTCTTTCATTACTAAATTATATAATTCATCAATAGATTTTTTCTTTTTTTCTTTACCCATATTTTCACTCATAACTTCTAAGATATGCGGATTATTGCTTATTTTATCTAAATAAATACCAAATTCTTTAGGATTACTAGCTTTTAAAGCATATTTATTTTTAACTAAAAATTTATAATTAGCTTTTTCTTGCCCAGCACTTTTATTAATTAAAAGCATTGGTTTTTGTAAAAATAGACACTCTGTTACTGTAAGACCACCTGGTTTAGTGATAACTAAATCACTAGCAGCCATATACTCTTTTACTCCATCTACAAAGCCTAAAACTTGAACATTAGAAGAAGCATGTCTTTTAACTAATTCTGATACTTTTTTCTTTAACTCGGTATTTTTACCAGAGATGAAAACTATATTAAAATCATAATCACCCGTTATTAATTTTTCTAAAAAAGGTAGCGAAACACTGGAATTATTTCCACCTCCGAAGAATAATATCGTTTTCTTACCATTATCTAGTTTTAATTTCTTTTTACAAGCTTTGATATCTAAATCTTCACAAAAAGCATCAGATAAAGGAATACCAAAAACTTTAATTTTATTTTTAGGAACACCCTTCTCAATTAAATCATGACGCATTTCTTTATTACTAACAATAATTGCTTCTTCAACATTTTTAGCTTTAGTCCAAACTTCATGAACTTCATAATCTGTAATAATTGTATAAAGCTTACTATCAATAAGACCATATCTTATATATCGAGAAGCTAAAATACTAGCAAAAAAATGCGTAGAAATAATAATATCAGGATTAAATTCTTGAACTTTCTTTCGTAATTTATCGTTATCAAATAAATGATAACATAAATTACGTATTCCTAAAGAACGAAATTTATGATTGTAAAAACGATATATCCACTCCCAAGCAAAAGGATGTTTAGCAAACATAGTTTTTTCAAAAATACCTTTGCTTACTTTACGCATGAAAGGGGTCGCATAATCTAAAATATCTAAGGTTTCAATTTCTATATCAGGATTTTTCGTCGCAAATTTTTCTTTTATATAATAGGCAACTACTTTATGACCATTACCATAAGTAGCATATGGGACTAAAATTTTTTTAATCATAAGTATCACACCCATTTCTAATTATACCCTTTTTTTTAAGTTTTGCAAAGTCTTAAGGGAAATGTCTATTTTTTTAATTTTTATGTCAAAATAAAAAGAAAGGATAGCAAGTTTGATTTTAAACATGATATAGTTAGGATGGTGAAGATAAATGAAAAAAGAAATATTTAGGGAATATGATATTAGAGGCATCTATCCCGAAGAGTTAGCTGATGATGATGCTTATACTTTAGGTTTAAGTTATGGCAGTTTTATTCAAAAACAATATAATAAAAAAGTTTGTATAGTAGGTCAAGATAATCGTTTATCAAGTCCTAGCTTAGCTACTAATTTAATTAATGGTTTGATTGCTAGTGGTACTGATGTTATTGATTTAGGAGTATGTACAACACCAATGTTTGCTTATGCTTGTCTTAAAACTAATACTATCTTTGGTTTAATGGTAACAGCAAGTCATAATCCTAAAGAATATAATGGTTTAAAAATGACTTTTGATAATTTAGGGATGGCCCGCGGCAAGCAAATTTATGATTTTCGCGATTTTACACTAGCTGGTGATTTTTTTAAAGGCCAAGGTCAAGTTACTAAACTAAATATTCTTCCTTATTATACTTCTTTAATTCAAAATAGTATTAAAATGGGTTCACGTCCTTTAAAAGTTGTTATCGACCCTGGTAATGGAACAACATCTTTATTTGCTAAAGATATTTATTCTTTATTTCCTAATTTAGATATTGTGATGATTAATGATATAAGTGACCCTACTTTTCCTAATCATCACCCTGACCCTAATGTCGCAGAAAATTTAGTAATGCTTCAAGAAAAAGTTAAGGAAGTTAAAGCTGATGTGGGACTTGCTTATGATGGAGATGGCGACCGTTTAGGGGTAGTTAATAATTTAGGGGAAATTGTAACAACGGAATATTTAATGATTATGTTTATTCGTAGTTTAATTAATACTTGTCAAAATAAAACTTTCTTATTTGATGTTAAATGTTCGAAAATAGTCGAAGAAGAAATAACTAAACTCCAAGGAACTCCAGTTGTTTACCGAACAGGTGCTTCTTATACAAGAGCTAAAGTTAACGAAGATAGGCTCCCTTTTGGAGGCGAATATTCAGGACACTTATTTTTTACCGACCGTTGGCCGGGAATTGATTCTGGTTTATACAATGGTTTAAGAGTTTTAGAAATATTAAGTAATAATACTACTAATCTAAGTGACATGTTTAATGATGTCCCTAAATATTTAATAACGCCCGAAATTAAAATTAAAGTGGCAGATAATGAAAAATTTTCTATCGTCAATGCCGTTAAAGTTGAGTATGAAAAATTAAATTATCAATTATTAGATATTGATGGCATTAAAGTCTTTTATCCTAATGGTTGGGTTTTACTTAGAGCTAGTAATACAACCCCATGTTTAACCTATCGCATTGAAGCTTTAACTAAAGAAGACCAAAATGCTATTAATAATCATTTTATGAGTATTCTACAAAATTTTATTATTAAAAAAACTATTTCATAACATCATGAATATTAATTAATTTATCATGCTTTATTTCTTCCCATTTTGTTTGTTTTTTGACTAAACAAATAATATTAATAGGAACCCAAGTAAGAATAAAGAAACAGAAAAGCCAAATTCCTAAAAAGACAGATTTTGGTTTTTTCTTTTTTAATTTTAAAATAAAGAATATTATTAATACGCCAATTAAATAAGAGATTAAAAACCAGATAATGATTTCATTTATTTGGGCAAATTTAAAACTTAAGAAAATAATTACTTCTAAAAAAGAGACAACTTGCATAATTGGTCCCAAATAAACTAAAGCCATATCTAAAGAAGCAAAGTTTCTTTTTTCTTTAAAACATTTTAATAATTTAATAAAATATAATTTAAAACAAGAAATAATTCCCGCAGACCATCTTTTTCTTTGTTTCCAAGAAGCTTTAAAACTAGTGGGATATTCATCATAAGTAATAGCATTAGAAACATAGACAATCGGCTCATTATTTAAAGCACAAATACCGGTGTATTCCATATCTTCGGTTAAAGTATAAGTTGGAAAACCCTTTTCATCAATTAAAGATTTAGCAATCATAAAACCAGTTCCGTTAATAGAACAAGAACTTTTAAAAGTCATACGGGTTTGATTAAAGAAAACATTTTGGAAAAGATAAAATAAAGTATAACTACTACTAAGCCAGTTATCAGTAGGATTTTTAGCTTCTCTATTACCTTGGGCGACTTTATAGCCACTAGCTAAACAATTATTCATCTCTTTTAAAAAGTTAGGATGAACAACATTATCAGCATCAAAAATTACATAAGCTGCTATTTTTTTATTATTCTCTAATTTTTTAAAAGCATATTTTAAAACATCCCCTTTAGTTTTAGGAGCTATTTGACATTTTAATATTTTACACCCTAAACTCTTAGCAATTTTTTCGGTATTATCTGTACAATTATTAGGAATAACATAAATATCATAATTACGATAATTTTGACTTTTTAAACTTTCAATTAAAGGTTTAATAACTTTTTCTTCATTACGGGCGGGAATTAAAATAGCCATATGTTCTTCTTTGGAAGCATGAAGAAAATGAACTTTACTTTTTTTAAACAAGCCTATTAAAGTTGTTATAAAAAAATAAAGACCATAGATAATTGTAAATATTACTAATATATAATATAACCCTTTAATCATATTAACTCCTAGTTCCCAGTATTAATAATAGCACTAATACTTACTTTTTTCTACATATATTAAAAAAGAGCTAACTTTCGCCCTCTTCTAACATTTTTGTAATAAATATACCTATACCTGTTGTCGGATTAGAGACTATTACATGGGTTACTCCACCAATGATTTTATTATTTTGAATAATTGGTGAACCACTCATCCCTTGCACTACGCCTCCTGTTTTAGCAAGTAAATTAGGGTCAGTTACTTCAAAATAAATATTTTTAATTTCATTACTTTTATCTATTTTATTAATATTTATAGCAAATTTTTCAATGGTCTCATCATTTAAAACTGTATAGATATAAGCTTCACCAGTCTCTATTTCTTCAGGTTTAGCTACTTCCAGTAACTCTTTATTTGGTAAGGTACTAGTATATTTTCCAAAGATACCATATTCGGTATTTTGCAGGATAGTTCCATATTTTGTACTGTAATCTAATTTTGCATTTTTGCCACCAGGATTACCACTTGCACTTTTATCTATACTCGTGACAAAACTACGAAAAATTAAACCACTTTTTACTTCCACAGTCATATTAGAGTTACTTTCAGCCACTTGATGACCTAAAGCCCCATAAATATTTGTCTTTGGGTCAATATAAGTTAAAGTACCAATCCCGGTAATATTATCTTTAACATATAACCCTGTTTTATAAATACCATCCGTTTCTATTAAATCTAAACTAATTTCTTTTTCTTTATCATCTCTTAATACTGTTAGATTAACTTTCCCATCTTGACGTTCTTTTTCAATTGCTGTAATTAATTCTTGAGTTGTTGTTACTTTTTGACTTCCAACTTTAATTATCTGGTCTCCTACTTTAATATTAGGATTTCCTTTATTTAATTTACCATTAACTTTATAAAAACCAATAATCATAATTCCTTTACTATTTATTTCAATCCCAACATTTTCCCCACCGGGAATTATATAATCAGAATAACCTAAAACACTTAAAGGAAACATTAGTAAAGTAATAAATAAAAATACAATTTTTGATATATTTTTTTGCATACTATCACTTCCATAATTATTATTTCCTTTTAAAGGGCCTTTATTTAACCAATTAATGGCAATAAAAAAGATACATAATTGTATCTTAATTAGAACGGCGAACTCTTGAAGCTACCTTTTTTTCATCACTAAATTGTTCTTTAGTTATTAAAGGATTAGTTGTTGTTATATATTCATGATATTCTACTAACTTATCACTTACTAGTTTAAGTTGGTCTTTGATAGCTATTAAAGAATTATCAACCTGTGGGCGATAATCTTCTGGTAAATTACTTACACTTGCTAACGCCGCATTACAATTTTTTTCTAAAACTTCAACATCATTAAATAAATTTAAAGCATTATACACAATATTATGTTTTGTTTCATTTTGGTTATATAAATATTCAATGTGGTCGAAAAGTTCTTCTTTACTAATAGCTTTTGGTAAACTCTCTTCATCAAAAACTAAAGTATTTAAAGTAATTGTTCCATAATTAATTCTTTTACCTAAAAAGACATTACCCTCAATTAAATAAGGGGAACCTTTACTAGTATATTTAATAACAGAACTATTATAGTTAGGAATAATTTCAATATTATCTAAATAATTTACTTTAAAATTATCCATAAAAGTACGATTTACAGTATATGTTTGGTCACTAAAGTTTTTACTAGCATCAAAATTTATTCTCCTAAATCCTAAATGTTTTAAAGTTTTTAAAACTGCCTGAATACTTTCTATATCCTCTTGATGGGCAACAATATAATGATAGAAATAATCTCTTGATGAAGCATCTATAATAAATTCAAGGATAGGACTATTTGCATATATCTTATCAAAAATATCTTTATTTTCTTTATAAAACTTTCTTTCCGCTTTGGAACATAAAGTAAATTTTCCTTTAGACAAAGCATATAAATTATACAACCAATTACCACTAATTCTAGACCTTTGTAAATTATCTAAATCTTTTTTTAATTTAGGGTAATCATCTAATATACTACATAGTGCCAATAATGTTTCAATATTAATTATTTCCATTTTCTAAAACCTCCCTTATTAAAATTTTACTCAGAAATTTCAAAATCTTCTAATTGACCATTTTCAGCTAAGATTTTATTTACTTTAGTTGTAGCACTATTTAATTTATCACTACAATCTTTTACTAATTTCATTGCTTCAGTATATTTATCTATTGATTTTTCTAAATCAATATTTCCTTGTTCTAATTCTTTAACGATATTTTCTAATTCTGTTAAAGATTCTTCAAATGATTTTTCTTCTTTCATTTTTAGTCCTCCTTCTTTTTTATAACTTGAGCAGAAATACTACCTTTCATCATTTTAACATTTATGATATCATTAATAGCTAAATCTTTAATATCTTTAATAATTAAATCATCTTTTTTAACTACCGAATAGCCTTGTTCTAATATATTTAAAGGATTTAATAAGTTTACTTTATTTAAAAGTATTTCAAATTGATGTTTCTTTTTTTCGTAAATACTATGCGGATTTTGAAAGATATATTTATTTAAGATATTTTCATAAGCTACTGTTTTACTTTTAATTAAATTTTTAATATAACTATTTAAATTAGTTAGTAAATTATCTAATTTTTGTTCTTTAATTTCATACATAGCTAAAGGGTTTTTAATAACATAGGTATTTTTTAAAGCATCTAACTGTTTAGTATAATTCTTAATTTTATGAACAATATTTTCATTTAATCTAATTTCAAATTGCCTAATAAATGTCTGCAAATCAACTAAATTAGGAACAGCCATCTCCGCCGCTCCTGTTGGGGTCGGTGCTCGTAAGTCTGCGACGAAATCCGCAATCGTAAAATCCGGCTCATGGCCAACAGCACTTATAATAGGAATTTCAGAATTATATATAGCTCTTGCTACACACTCTTCATTAAAGGCCCATAAGTCTTCTATAGAACCACCACCCCGGCCGCAGATAATTAAATCTAAGTCAAAATCTTGAGCTTTCTTTATTTGTTCCACAATATTATCCTTAGCAAGTTCTCCTTGCACTAAAGTTGGAAATAAAATCGTCTGGGCAAGAGGGTAACGTCTTTTTATGGTACTGATAATATCTCGTACTGCGGCGCCGGTTGGAGCTGTAATTATGCCAATAGTTTTAGGATATTTAGGAATTACTTTTTTATGTTCTTCTGCAAACAAGCCTTCTGCTTCTAATTTTTTCTTTAACTTTTCATATTCTTGATAAAGATTACCAATACCATCAGGGCTCATTTTCTCCACGTAAACTTGATAAGCACCACTAGCTTCATAAACACTAATACGTCCCTCGACTAAAACGTTCATCCCATCTTCAGGCACAAAAGTAAGCTTTGATGCTGCTGAGGCAAACATCACTGCATTTATTTTACTACTCTCGTCTTTTAAAGAAAAATATAAATGGCCTCTAGTATGACCTTTATAATTTGATATCTCCCCTTTTAAATATACTTTCTGTAAAAAAGGTTGAACATCAATAACATTTTTAATTGCCTTATTTATAAGGCTGATAGATATATACTTTGGCTCCATATGCTATTCCTTATCTTTATATGCTTTATCTAAAACAGCATTGATTATTTTACGAACAGCATCATCACTATATTTTTTAGCTAACTCAATTGCTTCATTTATTACGACTATTCCTGGAGTATTAGTATAATATAACTCATATAAGGCCATCCTTAAAATAGAAGCTCCTGTCTTATCTATTCTATCTATTTTCCAACTTCCCATATATTTATTAGCAAGCTCATCAATATTTTCAATATGGGTTGTAACTCCATAAACAACTTCTCTTACAAAATCATTATCTATTTCAATATTATCTTTAATAATTTCTTCAATATCATATTGAGCACTATACTTTTTTAATATTTCAATTTGATACAAAATAATCATTATTTTTTCTCTTAATTCACTTCTTGTTAGAGCCATTTAAATCACCAAATTTATTATATCAAAAAAGACCTTTAAGGTCTATTTATTTTAGGTTATTATGAAAAATTAAAATGTTACCACTTTAGATTTTTAGCATTTACAACTTCTTAGTTAGTTTAAGGAGTAAATGTGTTATGAAAAAATCTAATAAATCTATCTGTGGTAACACTTATACCATAAATTATATATTATTTTTTTAATTATTGCAATACTTATGAGTAATAAAAGTTAAAAAAAAGACAAAGAGTTAAGGAATACTTATAACGAAGATTATAGTTTACTCTTTATCTTTATTATTTATATAAACGCTTACACGTTTATAACTTATTACTCTACTACATATGGGTCCTCTTGTGTTCCAGTTCCGGTTACGGTTACATCGGATTTTAGGTTGATGACGGGACGTATTGTTAAATCTATATTGTGAAAATTGAGGTCTTCTGCATAACTTGATGACGAAATGTTATAGTTCATGTTTAGAGAATTATCAAACCAGCCCGGTGATAAACTGATAATTTCCCCAGAATATGGAATTTCGTAAGTTGGAAGTTTGTAACTAATCAAATAATTGTTTATTAAGGCAGGGCTTTGACTATTAGAAGAAACTCCTGCATATATACTTTCATCAACATTTAAAAGTCCTATTTTAAGTTTATATACACCACCATAATTTTTATCCGTATCTGGGCATATAAGACTTGGCTTATTTTCCTCCAACCTATCATTGGCACCAAAATAAGTAGCGTTCCCTTGAGTATGACCAGTTGATGTGTCATTACAGAAAGTTGTTAAAGTAATTTTATTGTTATAATCATTTAAAGTTTTTTGATACCACTCTTCTAATTTTCCTTTTATTGTACTATTTGTTCCCACTCCAGTAGCATTTGTAAATCCATTTCCATTATATTCACTTTTACATGGTGAAGATTTTGTACATGGTGTACTATTATTATAAGTAATTCCTAAATTATTCGTATAACCATCACCAATTGGGTTATCTGTTACTAATCTTATTGTTCCATCCCCATTTATTCGTACTATTCGCCATAGTATTCGCTGACCAGCTTTAGCCACTTCAACTTGTTTTATATTTTCCTTACACTCTTCTGCTGAAGAATAATTATAATCTATATTAAACCCTTCACTACAAAAGTGTTCAGCAAGCGAGTGCGTATAGTATGTATCTTTTTTATTATTAGGGTCGACAATATAGGCATATACATTTTCTTTATATTCTCCCAATTGAACATAATTATTTTCTACTTTACCTCTAAAATAATAGCTATCTCCATCATCATCTTGGGTTTTATACAAGCCTGATTTTGATGTTACATCTTCTTCTCTTGTAGACGAGTTGGGAAAACCTTTACTAAAGTCTGGTGCTTCTTCATGTAGTTTATTAGCTGCTAATATCTTCCCTGTTAGTAAGTTACTATCACCTGCTACTGCTTCAATAGTTATTTTAAAAGTAAAACTTTTATTTTCTCCTTCGATTTCTGTTGTATCTTTATCCATCCAACTTCTTATTTGGACTATCTTAGTTTGATTTGGTCCTACTACTCCAGAACCTATTATGT
>CANQEJ010000005.1 GCA_947594925.1 uncultured Bacilli bacterium | reverse complement strand
TTAATTAATTTTTTTAATAGGACATTTTGTTTTGTAAATCAATTCAAAAAAGCGGACATTTTGAATTATAATTCACATAAAAATCAAGAATTCAATGATGAAGATACTTTATCTTTTAAGTAAAAAAACTCCATCCTACGATGAAGTTTGCATTTTCGACTGGGATTATTTATTAGTCGCACCACCCGGAAGCGAAAAACATTGTCGCCTGAAATCATTTATTAGTCGCACCATCCAGAAGCGAAAAACATTTTCGTAATTTCTTAAATGCGATATAAATATACTATATTTTTATAAAAATGTCTAGTCACATTAATAGTATAAATAGATGTAATGCAATCTCATTTGGGAGGAATAAAGCCAATCTAAATATATAAAATTTAAAAATTTTTACAGAAAAATAGGGCTCCATCAATTAAGACAGTGCCCATGCAAAAGTGTAAACACTTTTTCCTTGCATAATCATATTACCGCATAATACTGATTATGTCAAACTATTTTCATCAATATTTATACTATAATGTTTTTTTATTATCTTATCAAAATAGCCATATATTGATTTTAATAGTTCATTATTATTATAGTATTCTTTGTGTAAAAGTATTCGCTTATAAAACAAATTATTTATATCTTTAGTGACATTTAGCTTAACACCGGTGCTAGTCACAATTTTATTAAACATATAAAGTGTATAAGTTATTTGCCTTATTCTTGAATTACATAATTTGTTATCTCTTGTTTTCTTTCCTATCCCACAATTATTTAAATAATGCACTATTTTAAAATCAGGGGCAAAATTATTATCTTTTTTGTCAAGATCACATAGAACACATGAATTATGAGCAACTGCGTTTCTTAATTTTACAATTTCTCTTAAAATAAATACATTTTTAATTTCATTTTTCAAATTATATTCTTTAGCAAAAAACTCATAAAAATTAACTAAATCACCAAATGTTATTATTTCTAAAAATTTCCAAACCGGAATATTTTCTAATTTTGTATCTTTATCAATATCATATTTGGAAAATACTTTATGGTAATATTCACTTCCAACTTTTTTTAATATACCATTATGTACTTTTTTAGGAAGCTTATCATCATTAAAGTCTTTTTCTAAATATAAATTTACTATTCTATAACCATCTTCTTTATAAATATCTTCTATTAAATTTAAAATTCTTATTTTTAAATAATGTTCAATATCAATAATCATTTTAAATAAAACTAATCTAGTTCTATAATCAATAATAGATAAATCCTTTAAATAAGCAAAATCTAAATCTATAAATTTATCAACAAATTTCCCATTAATGAAATATTTTTCAAAATTATGCTTATATGCTGTCACATTATAATAATTATTATTGTATCTCAAATAATTTTCTGCTTCAACATCAGTCATTTTTTCAAATTTAATATTTTTTTGTTTTAAATATGAAACCATTTCAGAAATTTTCATCATAGGTCTTAAAGTATTTGTAGTAAAATTTTTAATCATGTTATCACCTGCTTGTCAAAAATATCATACAGCAATTATTTTGTCTCTTTTAACATTTTTTCTTTTAGTTTATCTATATCTGTAAAAAACACTTTAATACCCTTACTGTGCAATTTCATTAAATTTTGAAAATTTCTAAGAATAATTTTTTCTAATTTTAGAGAAACTTTGGCTGGCTTGCCATCTACTGTATGAACATGGTCTATATATTTTTCTAAAGTTGGAAAAGCATTTTGTAACAAAATTACTGATTTTTCATTAAAGATTTTTTCAATCAATATTGTATTGCAAAATCCATATTTTTCCCTTTTTTTATCAATAATATTTTGATATTTATCAACTTTAGAACTAATAGGAATAAACCATAAAATATCTTTATCTTTAATTGTAAAATATGTGGGTCTTTTCTTCCCTCTTTCATGGTTTTGCATTAAGCTTTCATCATTAACGACATCAAAATATTCATCTTTGATGTGATATAAATAACCTGTTTTTATTTTCATTGTCATCAACTCCATAGCAAGTATAACATAAGGCAAAAGAAAACTCCATCTTACGATGAAGTTTTTCTGCATTTTCGACCGGGATTATTTATTACTCGCTAGCCACCCGGAAGCGAGAAACATTGTCGACCGGGATTATTTATTACTCGCTAGCCACCCGGAAGCGAGAAACATTTTCGTAATTTCTTAAATGCGATATAAATATACTATATTTTTATAAAAATGTCAAATAGTATACATTACTAGTATATTCAGTTTTTAAAAATTATTTATTATTTTTTTCCTTAATAGCAGCTTGAGCAGCAGCTAAACGAGCAATAGGAACTCTAAATGGTGAACATGAAACATATGTTAAACCAATATTATGACAGAATTCTACAGAAGCAGGGTCTCCTCCGTGTTCGCCACAAATACCTAATTTAATATCAGGTCTAGTTTGACGTCCACCTTCAACGGCCATTTTAACAAGTTTACCAACACCATTTTGGTCTAATTTAGCAAATGGGTCAGATTCATATATCTTATTAGCATAATAAGAATCTAAGAATTTACCAGCATCATCTCTTGAGAAACCAAAAGTCATTTGTGTTAAATCATTAGTACCAAATGAGAAGAATTCTGCTTCTTCTGCTATTTCATCAGCAAGTAAAGCCGCGCGAGGAATTTCAATCATTGTACCAATATGATATTCAATATCTGAACCTTTTTCTTTTTTTACTTCTTCAGCAGTTGCAATAACGATATCTTTAACAAATTTTAATTCCTTTTTTTCACCTACTAAAGGTATCATGATTTCTGGAATAATATCATAACCATCTTCTTCTTTAACTTCAATAGCAGCTTCCATTAAAGCACGAGTTTGCATTTTAGCTATTTCTGGATATGTTACAGCAAGACGACAACCACGATGTCCCATCATAGGGTTAAATTCATGTAATTCATCACATTTTTGTTTTAAATGTTCAACACTTACACCCATATCTTTAGCTAAAGCTTTGATATCTTCTTCTTCAGTTGGTAAGAATTCATGTAGAGGTGGGTCTAAATAACGAACTGTCATAGGTAGACCTTTTAACTCTTTATACATAGCTTTGAAGTCACCTTTTTGGAAAGGAATTAATTCACTTAAAGCTTTTTCTCTATCTTCTACAGTTTCTGATAAAATCATTTTACGAATTTTTGGAATACGTTCTTCATCAAAGAACATATGCTCAGTACGGCATAGACCAATACCTTCTGCTCCTAGTTTAATTGCATTTTTCGTATCTCTTGGATTATCCGCATTAGTACGTACAATTAAGCGACGCGCTTTATCGGCCCAATCCATGATACGACCAAAGTTACCAGATACAGAAGCTTCTTCTGTAGCAATTTCGCCTTTATAAATATTACCAGTTGTACCATCTAAAGAGATATAGTCACCTTTTTTAAAGGTATTACCACCTAAAGTAAATTCTTCTTTTTCTTCATCAATTTTAATATCTCCACAACCAGATACACAGCAAGTACCCATACCACGAGCTACAACAGCAGCATGAGAAGTCATACCACCACGTACAGTTAAGATACCTTGAGATGCAATCATACCTTCAATATCTTCTGGCGTAGTTTCAAGTCTTACTAAAACAACTTTTTCCCCTTTGCCACCAATACCTTCTTTTTTAGCTTCTTCAGCAGTAAAGACAATTTTACCAGCAGCAGCTCCTGGAGAGGCAGGAAGACCAGCACCAATTACTTCCCCTTTAGCTAGAGCTTCTTTATTAAATGTTGGGTGTAATAATTGGTCTAAAGATTTAGCTTCAATACGCATTACAGCTTCTTCTTCCGTAATTTTACCTTCATCTACTAAGTCACAAGCAATTTGAATAGCAGCTTGAGCTGTTCTTTTACCATTTCTAGTTTGCAAGAAATATAATTTGCCTTCTTCAATGGTAAATTCCATATCTTGCATATCGCGATAATGGTCTTCAAGTTTTTGAGCAAGGGTCATAAATTCTTTATAACACTCTGGAAGGTCTTGTTCTAGTTTAGTTATTGGTGATGGTGTACGAACACCGGCAACAACATCCTCCCCTTGTGCATTAATTAAGTATTCACCATAAATACCTTTTTCACCAGTAGATGGATTACGCGTAAAGGCAACACCTGTACCAGATGTATCACCCATATTTCCAAATACCATAGCTTGAACATTAACAGCAGTTCCCCAATCGCCTGGAATATCGTTCATACGACGATAAACAATAGCTCTTGGATTATCCCATGACCTAAATACTGCTTTAACAGCTCCCATTAATTGTTCTTTAGCATCTTGTGGGAAATCTTCACCGTTCATAGCATCTTTATATACTTTTTTAAATCTTACAACTAATTCTTTTAAATCATCAACTGTAAGTTCTGTATCGTATTTAATCCCTTTTGCTTCTTTTACTTCATCAATTATTTTTTCAAAGTATGATTTTGGTACTTCCATTACCACATCAGAATACATTTGAATAAAACGGCGATATGAATCATAAGCAAATCTTGGATTATTAGTTTTCTTGGCAAATCCTTCTACGGCTTCATCATTTAAACCTAGATTTAAAATTGTATCCATCATACCAGGCATAGAAGCACGGGCTCCTGAACGAACTGATACTAATAGAGGGTCAGCATTATCACCAAATTTCTTACCTTGCATTTTCTCAAGTTTTTCTAAAGCTACAAAAATTTGGTCTTCAATATCTTTAGATATTTTCTTTCCGTCATTATAATATTCTGTACAAGCTTCTGTACTAACAGTGAAACCTTGGGGAATTGGTAATCCTAAATTAGTCATTTCAGCTAAGTTAGCTCCTTTACCACCAAGCAAATTACGCATATCTGCATTACCTTCACTGAATAAATAAACATATTTTTTCATTTTTTTCCTCCTAACTTTTTTATTATAACAAACATACTTTATTTAAACTAGCTTTTTTAGTGCTTTTTACAAAAAAATAACAATATAATTGCCAAGAAAAAACAAGCTATTATTTAACTTGTTCCTCTTCTAATAAAACTTTGCAAATATAGTATTTACCATTTTGATTTTTGACAGCAAAATAATTGCCATTTAAATAAATTATATCTTGACCATCTAAGGTAATGACTGTATTATCATTAGAATCTTTAATAGTTAAAATATTATCTTTACCGTAAAAATAATAACCATCTTTTAAAGTTTGTTTTTTTACATAATTTTTAACATCGCCATTTTCAGCTAAAACTTTACCAGTAGTAGCTTCAATTAAAGCTTTATATAAAGAATTATACTCTGAATTAAAGATTTCAATTAAAATATTTTTTTCATTAGTTAAATCATAAGTAATGGAATTAATTGTATCAGATACAATCGTTTCATAAGTAGCTAATGAATTACCTTTATCATCAAAAATACTTAAAGCTAAAGATTTATCATCAATTTTTTCTTCTAATAAATATCTATTTTTAATAATTTCTTCTTCGTCAACTAAATATTTTAAAAATTTTCCTTTTAATTCTTTAACTTCATTTTTCTTATTGACAACAATTGTATTTTTAAAAGTTTGACCATCATTTTGCTCATCATTTTTAGGATAAGTACTAATTATTAAACCACTATCAGTATTAAAGGTTTCAAAGGCATTATTATTTCCACAACATACGCGCGAATTATATTCTATATCTGATACAGATGTTTTATAATTATATATTAATTCTAAATCATTATTCATAACCCCAAGTTGGCGATTTTTAACAAGAACTAAGTTATTATCATAAACTTCAATAGCATCATAGGAAAAATCTAAAATCTCTTCATTTAAACTATTAATAACACCATATCTTCCATCTTTTTTGGCTGCTATATAACGATTGTTGTCGACTTTAAAATTAATATCTTCATAAGAAATAGGAATAACTATATTTCCTTCATAATCGATTAAACCATAACGAAGGGTACCATCAATACTATTGACATTACTTATTACAATATATTTGCTACTATTAGTAACAATATTTTCTTCGGCATTAACTTGATTATTATCTCCGGAGATACTAACATCGGTTTCTTTAAATATAGTTTTAAAATCACTAAGGCGAACTAACTCCTTACCTCCTACAACAAAATACTCATAATTTTTCATATCTGGTGTTTCTAATAAGGAGATATAATTATCTGTTTCATAAAGTTTTTTACCAGTCTTAGAATTATAAATAACTGTTTTTACTGTATTATCATTAGAGATAGTTACATAGTAAACATCTTTCATTAGTTTTTTAGCATTTAAAGTGATATATAAAGAATTTTCATCATTTTCATCTTTGTATAAGTTATATTCTTCTTGGAATAAGGTTGGAAATGTTTTAACATTTTTACCATTACGATTTAAATAAACTTGTTCTGCTAAGGTATAAGTGTAATAACCACCATATAATATTTCTATATCGGTAGCATCTTTATCTATTTTTTCAATAACTTTATCATTTATATCTATGATAAGATAATTGCCATCTTTTTTAGCAAGCATTATCCCATCAATATATTTATCTATTTCTTCATAGGATACTTTTCCTTGAACAAAACCAGTTTCTATTTCCGCTTGTTCTCGATTGGCTAAATATATATATAATATTCCTGAGATAATTAAAACTAAAACGGCTAATATTAAAATCCAATTTTTCTTTATCATATCCATTTTTATTCTCCCTTTTATTTATTTAATAATAACAATTTAAAAAAGAATAATCAATTATTTTTCCTCTTTACTGCGTGGGTGGGCATTTAAGTAGACACTTCGCAAACGTTCGTTTGATACATGGGTGTAAATTTGGGTAGTACTTAAACTCGCATGACCAAGAAGTTCTTGAACGCTTTTTAAATCTGCTCCTTCATTTAACAAATGAGTAGCAAAAGTATGTCTTAAAGTATGTGGCGATATTTTATGTTTTAAAGCAGCTTCTTTTATAATGTTATCTATTATTAATCTTACGCCACGATCGGTAAGTTTATTTCCTAAATGATTTAAAAATAGATATTCATTTTTTTTATCATTTAATAAAAAAGGTCTGCTTTCTTTTAAATATCTGTTTAAACTTTCAATTTCATAATCGCCAAAATAGACAACTCTTTCTTTATTTCCTTTTCCTAAAACAATTATTTCTTTTTGAGCCATATTAATATCTTTTAATTTTAGATTTACTAGTTCACTAACCCGCAAGCCAGTATCATAAAGGGTTTCAATAATTAAATAATTGCGAATTGATAAAGGGTCATCTTTGGAGGTAACATCAAACATTTTAAGAAGTTCTCCATATTGCAGGAAGTTTGGTAACTTTTTTTCTTTTTTTGGTGAAGATATATTACGAAAAATATTAGTCTTAACTATATTTTGATTAACAAGATAGGCATAAAATGAACGTAAAGCGCTGAGGTGTCGAGATATAGAAGAATTTTTATAATTTAAAGAATCTAGATATTTTAAATAACTACGTACATCATCTTTTTTTAGTTTTAAATAGTTTAAATTATGAGCTTTTAAAAACTCAGCAAATTGTAATAAATCAATTTCATAATTTTTGATAGTTGTATCCTCTTGATAATTACGTTCTAAAGAAAGATAGGTTAAAAAATCGGTAATTTTATCTTTCATCTTTTAAACCTTAGTGACATTTTTTCTTGTCTTTCCATTGCTTCTATATCAGAAAGTCTGCGGCCATTGATATCATAAGAACCATTATAATCAACCTGATGGTCTTCATTATATAAATTATAAGGATTTTGATAATCTTCTTTAGTTGGTAAGTCGAATTCGCCATTAAAATAATCTTGGATAACAGCATTTAATTCAATTTCATCTTGAATATCATCTATAGTTACTTGCAAAGAGGATTCTTCTTTTTTTGGCGTTGTTTCTCTTTTATAGATTGCATAAATTGTTGCATCACTTTGCTTACATAACCAATCATAGTCAATGCTTTTTCCTCTTTGTTCATAACAAGTTTGAATTACTTCGATAAATTCATTTCTAAGCGCTGTATTGAATAGGAATTCTTTTTCTTTCATGTTCTTCACCTGCTTTTACTCTATCTTCATAACTAATTATACCACTAAAATTATTAATTATAAATAAAGCAAGAGCTCTTATTTCATTATAAGGCATATAGCGAACATAATAAATATTTTTAGGATTATCGGCCATTTTAACATTTTTCATAACATTTAATACAAGACAAAAAACTTCCGATAATTCTTTTTGATGAGCAAATTCGTTATATATACGATTAGCTATTTGGGGCTCTTTTAAACAATATTCTAAAAAACTGATTAGAAATTGACTATTTATTAAATTGCTACGATTTTTATAACAAACTCCATATTTATTTTCTCTTATTCCTTCGTTTTCTTTGAAAATAATTTTCATTTTTTTATCAAGTTCATTATCATCAATAAAATTCGCTGCTAATAAGGCAGATTTTAATTCATTTTCATCATTAAATTGAGAAGTAAATGCATCAATACCTTCTAATGTTGTTAAATCTGCCCCATTATATTCAGGCATTATAGAATAATCATAAGGCATGTAATCTTTTGGTCTTCTTTCCATTACTAACATATATTTCATAGTCATACCTCCCACAAAATAGTAGATTACTATATCACAAGATTAGACCTCTGTCAAATATTTTTTGACAAAAAAACTAAACCATTTTTGTTTAGTTATAAGTTTATTACGGTTATATTTCTTTTATATAATTTATCTAATAAGTTAAAAGCAAAATTATCATTAGTAAGAACTCTTAAAGATTTACATATAATGAGTTTAGTATCTTTTCCCAAAGGATGAACACCCCGACAATATTTGGGAAAGAAAACATAATTAGGGCCACAAAGACCGCGAGATGCTAACATTTTATCTAAAAAGGCCGGTGCTAGACCATTATGCATATGCCCACATATTATATATTTAACACTTTTTAGAAAAGAAATATTTTCATACACTTGCGGATTAGTAATAATTTCAGGACTATGACATAATAAAATTGTTACTTTGTTAGACTTTTTTTGAAAATGACAATTATTAAATTCTTTAATAAAATTTTCACACCACTTTGCTTTAAATTCCGGTAGATAATTACATAAGGAAGGACTAAAACCAATAAAATGATATTTACCAAGAGTTATTTCATTATTGTCTAATATGTAGATATTATCTATTCTTTCTAGTTGTTGGTATAACTTTTGCACTTTATATTTAGGATTTTTTATTTCATGATTACCTTTAGAAATAATAACGGGAGCAATAGTAGCTAACTTTTTTAAAAAAGTAATTAAATAATTAATATAACGTGTATATATTATCTCGGGTTTATCGACTATATCGCCAGGAATTAAGATGTATTTGGCTTGTAAAGTTTGTACTTTTTTAATAATTTGGTCATAAAATGCATCATCACAAGTTTTAATATGATGAATATCGCTAATAACACAAAATTTATCAGCTTTTTCGGAATTATTTAAAGTAATATTATTTATTTTTATTTGCATGATTATTACCTGATTTTTCGATAAAAGTTTTTAGAAGTTTGGTCATTTCTGGTAAAAGTTCAGGGTGCCATTGAACACCAACCATAAATTTATGAGGATTTTTACACTCTATTATCTCGATTTTATTATCATCGGAAAGACCAACTATTTTAAAATCCGGGCCAACTTTCGTTACTTCGTAGTTATGAAAACTATTTACATCTAAAACTTCCTTTTGAAATATTTGATACATTTGACTTTCTTTATCAATTATTTTTACTTTGTGCCCTAGTTTATCTTTGGTTTGCTTTGTAATTTCGTAATTATGTTTATGGGGTTTAGCAATCATTTGTAATACTTTTGTTTCATGATTTTCTTTTAAAGAATACATAGCTAAAGCTTGCATACCCATACAAATACCTAAATACGGAATATTATTTTGATAAGCATAATCAATGATTTTTAAATGATAGTCTTTAATAACAATACCACCCGGTATTAAAATCCCATCACATAATGCTAAGTTTTCTTTAATTACTTCTAAATTATTCATAACAAGACCAATAGGAATACCACCATTTTGATAAATAGCTTGCGTATAATTATCTAAAACATAATAGCGATTTTGAAAGACCTCATCATTATCTGTAAAACTAGGTTGTAATACAATGCCAATTATTGGTTTTGTCAAAATAATCCCTCCTAAAATAAACTTAATTGTGATGTTTCAGGCAAGTTATCTAGTACTCCTAAAACTCTTAATTTAGCTAGAGTACTACTATTAACTTTCCCTCTATTTTGTAAATCTTCTATACTATAATATGGTTTATTATTACGTTCTTCAATAATCGTAGCTGCGGCTTGTATTCCTAAACCATCAATTGTTTTAAATGGTAAAATTAAGGATTTTCCATCTTCATCTATAATAAATTTATTCGCATCACTTTTTTCTATGTCAATATTTTTAAAGTTAAAACCCCGTGAAATCATTTCTAAAGAAACTTGTAAAGTTTCATATACGGCTTTTTCTTTATTAGTAGCATCAAATCCTTTAGATTGAATTTCCATTAATTTTGCTTTAATAGCATCATAGCCTTTAATCATACACTCAATATCAAAGTCGTTACAACGAATGCTTAAAAAAGCTGCATAGTAATATAGTGGTAGATGAACTTTAAACCAGGCTATTCTAAAAGCACTCATAACGTAGGCCGCCGCATGCGCTTTCGGAAACATATATTTAATTTTATGACAAGATTCAATATACCACTCAGGAATTTCAGAAGCCCGCATGACTTCAACATATTCTTTCCAACCTTCAGGGTCTTTAGAGGCTTTACCTTTACGAACAAATTCCATTATTTTAAAGGCTTTAATCGGTTCTACGCCGTTATACATTAAGTAAACCATTATGTCATCACGACACCCAATTACATCTTTAAATTCACATATTTTATTTTTAATTAGTTCTTGAGCATTACCTAACCAAACATCTGTACCATGGGAAAGTCCAGATATTTTAATCAGTTCCGCAAAGGTTTTAGGTTTAGTATCTACAAGCATGCCAATAACAAATTTAGTTCCAAATTCGGGAACCCCTAATGTTCCTGTATCACAGACAATTTTTTCTTTAGAAACTCCTAATATTTCAGGTCCGGTAAAAATTTTCATCGTATCTTTGTCGCCTAAATCAATTTTGGTTACATCTAAGCCAGACAAATCTTGAAGCATACGTAACATGGTGGGATCATCGTGTCCTAGAATATCAAGCTTTAAGACATCTTGGTCAATAGCATGGTAATCAAAGTGCGTAGTTCGCCATAAAGAAGTATTATCTTCTGCTGGAAATTGGAAAGGAGTAAAATCATAAACATCCATATAGCCAGGAATAACTACAATTCCTCCTGGGTGCTGTCCAGTTGTTCTTTTAACTCCCGTACAACCTTTAGCTAAACGTTCTATTTCGACATTACGCATGACAATATTTTTTTCTTCACAATAACCACGAACAAAACCAAAAGCTGTTTTTTCGGCAACTGTACCGATTGTTCCAGCCCGATAAACATTGTCTATGCCAAATAGTTCTTTGGTATATTCATGGGCTTTCCATTGATATTCTCCGGAAAAGTTAAGGTCAATATCCGGAACTTTATCAGCATTAAAACCTAAAAAGGTTGCAAATGGCATATCTTGGCCTTCTTTATTTAGTTTCGTACCACATTTTGGACAATTTAAATCTGGTAAATCATACCCACTAGAATAAGTAGCACCTAAAGCTTCCCCATCGATTTCAAAAATACTATACTGACAATTTGGACATAGATAATGAGCAGGTAAAGGATTAACTTCGGTAATTCCCATCATTGTTGCAACAAAGGAAGAACCAACTGAACCACGAGACCCAACTAAATAACCATCATCATTACTCTTTTTTACTAACTTTTGGGCAATTAAGTAAATAACGTCAAAGCCACCCCCAATGATACCTTTAAGCTCTTGTTCTATTCTAGTACTAATAATTTCTGGTAATTGTTCTCCATATAAGGAACGAGCTTTATCATATACCATATTTTCAACTGTTTCCTTAGAATTTTCAATACGAGGTGAAAAAGGAACGCCGCCCGTTTCAATGATGACTTCAATTTCTTCTATCATATCGGCAATTTTATTAGGATTAGTTACGACTATTTCGTTAATCTTGGCAGCATCTTCTAAGAAAGCAAATTCTTCTTTCATTTCTTGCGTTGTTTTAAAAGACATATTAGGAACATCGATGCCTTGACGATTTAATGGATGCAATTTGCCATTAGTTCTTTGAGCAACGATTATATCTCGATAAATTTTATCATCATCCGTTAAATTATGAACATCCCCAGTAGCACATACCGGTTTACCAGCTTCTTCGGCAATTCTTATAATCTTCTTTAGATGTTTTTGTAAATCTTCTTTGGTTTTAAAGCCACTAGAATCTTTTTGTAATAATTGGGTCATATGCGAAATAGGTTGAACTTCAATATAGTCATAAAATTGCATCATATGGGAAATTTCATCGTCTTCTTTGGTTAAAGCTGCTTCGAAAACTTCCCCATTAACACAACCACTTCCTAATAAAAGACCTTCGCGATGTTTAATGATTTCTTTACGTGGTATTTTAGGCTGGTCATTTTTAAATAGATATTTCGTATTAGCCATGGAAATAATCTTAAATAAATTTTTTAATCCTACTTTATTTTGAGCAAGAATAGAAATATGAAAAGGAATTGAGAATTTAACTAATTCATCTTGGTCTATAGAGTTATATATATCCATAGTTGTTTCAATATTACGGTCATATAGGATTTTCGCCATTTTATAAAAAGCTTTAGCTGTTCCCTCACTATCGTAATCCGCGCGATGGTGTTCATCTTCGTTCCACTCAATTTTATAACGTCTTACTAAAGTTTGTAATTTATGATTTGGCCACTCAGGATTTAAAATACGCGCTAAACTCATTGTGTCTAATACCGTATTTTTAAATTCTCCTAAAGCATATTTTTGCATTGCCATACTGATAAAGGAAATATCAAATTTAGCATTATGGGCAACCATTGGTAAATCTTCTGCCCAGTCTAAAAAACGTTTTGTTACTTCATCTTCTTTAGCTTTCCCTTTAACCATGTCATCAGAAATATTCGTAAGAGCAGTGATTTTTTCCGGAATATGATAACCTGGGTCGATTAATTCATCAAAACGGTCGATTATTTCGCCATCTTTAATTTTAACGGCTCCAATTTCAATCATTTGGTCACTACCAGGATGAAAGCCAGTTGTCTCGGTATCAAATACGACATAAGTCTGGTTCATTAGGGTATATTCTTTAGGATTAAAAATGACATCAACATCATCATTTACAACACTTAATTCCGCGCCATATAAAACTTTAAAATGCTCACTTTCTTCTTTTCCTTTATTATAATCACAAACGGCATGATATAAATCAGGATAAGCTTGCAAACAGTTATGGTCAGTTACTGCTACGGCTTTATGTCCTAAAGCTAAAGCATGTTTAACCAAATCTTTCTGCGGAACAACACTATCCATCATACTCATAAAAGTATGAGCATGTAGTTCTACTCTTTTTTCTTCGGCATCATCAACTAATTTTGGCCCTTTAGAAGCAATCTCTTCTAAATTTCTAATCGAAATAACAATATCTTTAGCAAAATTATCAAACTCGGCGTTGCCATGAATTCGATACCAATTTCCGACTTTTAAACGTTTTAAAATATCATGATATTCATCTATATCTCTTTTAAAAATTTTAGCAATAATACTATTAGTTCTATCACTTATTTTTAAAGTCGCAATATTGATATTTTCTCTTTCCATCGAATCTAAACCAAAAATATAAGCTTCAACAATAATATTTTTCGTATCGCCTAAAATGTTATCAATACTTTCAATTTCTCCGTCAATATGCTTACCAAAGATAATATTACTTTTTTCTTCTTTGATATCATTTTTAAAAACTTCAGTTTGTTCCATACTTTTAATAATACTTTCTTCAATTTCTTTATTTAAGTAAGTATTAATTTGGATATCTTTAAAACCATATAAAGATAACTGATTTAAAATATACTCTTTTTCTTTATTTATTTCTAACTCTTCAATTTTATTCCCAACTTCAATCGTTATTTCTTTATTAATAACTTTGACTGGTGTTTCTAATAAAGAAATAAGTGATGGTCTTTTTTGGATTATATCGGTAAAAATAGCATTAAAATAAGCGAAAATATCATCATCTTTAATATCATGATAAATAAAACTTACTTTCACTTCTTTCGTGCCATTAATTTTATTTTTAGTTGCTTCTAATAAAGCATCAACCTCATCTTTAGAAATAACATTAGCATTTTCAATATAGACTAAAAAGGCTTCAGTTTTGCGACTGATTACCACTTTATTTACTGTCGCCTTAGCAAATGCTTTGTTTTTATCACTAAATTTAATGCTTGCAAAAAAGCGCTCAAGTTCAGTCATACCTTTACCTCCCTAATCTTTAACTCTTATTTTATTTTACAATTCTTAATTTATTTTTTCAATAGAAGAAACAATAATTTGAAATTTATCATAACGTTTTTCCACTTTACCAGTAACCATGATTAAATCATCTTTTTTAAATTTAGACAACAGACTATTATTCTTAGGAAAAATAATAAAATCGGCACTTGCCGTTTCATCTTCAGCATCTACAAAATACATTTTTTCACCATTTTTCGTAGTAATACTCGAGATTTTAGTAACTAAGATGACACACTTAATAAATTTATCGAAATACTCAGTCATATTTTCTAACTTAACAATTTTAGCATCATGAAAACGACTAGCAGGATGATTAGTAATATAAAAACCTAAAGTTTCTTTTTCTTTTTTGATAAGTTCTCTTTCGGGAAATTCAGGATATTCTTCTATAGTTGGTTTTAAAACTAAAGGTGAATCTACTTCAGCTGTTAATTCGGCATAGGTAATGGCATTTTCAATATTATTAATTAAAGTTTGTTTATTTACTCTAAATTCTCGAAAGGCTCCTGCATATATTAAAGATTCTAATGTTTTTTTTGTAATACTTTTACCATAACAACGTCTAACAAAATCTAGAAAATCAACAAAGGAACCCTTTTCTCTTTCTAATAATATTTCATTAATTGCGGCTTCTCCTATATTTTTAATAACGCCAAAAGGTAGCAATAAATAATTGTTTTTTATTTTATAGATATTTGTACTATCGTTTATGTGTGGGGCATATATTTTTAAACCTATTTTTTTAATGACTTGTAAGTATTCATTAGTTTTTATTTCACTAGCAATACTCATATTTAATAAATTAGCATAGAAAATAGATTCATAATGGGCTTTTAAATAAGCCATTTGATATCCTACTAAGGCATAGGCCACAGAGTGGGATTTATTAAAACCATAATTAGCAAATTTCAAAATCAAATCATAAACTTGCATAGCACAATCTTTTGTATAGCCTTTATTTTGGGCATTTAAGATAAAGTGATTTTTCTCTCCTTCAATTACTTCCACTTTTTTCTTACTCATAGCTCTTCTAATATTATCAGCTTCGGAGTAACTATAACCACCCATTTTAACTAAGATTTGCATAATTTGTTCTTGGTAAACAATTATCCCATATGTACTTTTTAAAATATCTTCTAAATCGGCATGGATATAAATAATTTTACTTTTTCCTTCTTTTCTTTTAATAAATTCATCAATATTATCCATAGGTCCCGGACGAAATAAAGCAATAGCTGCTACTAATTCTTCAAAAGATGACGGTTTTAATTTTTTCAAAAAATTTTTCATCCCGGTACTTTCAAATTGAAATACACCGATAGTATTACCAGTTTTAAACATTTCTAAAGTTTTAGCATCATCTAAAGGAATATCAGCTAGTTTAATTTTATTGCCAGTTTCTTTGGCAATTAAATTTAAAACATCATGAATAATTCGCAAGTTACCTAAAGATAAGATATCCATTTTAATTAAACCTAAATCTTCTAAGTATTCCATTGTACAACCCGTTAAAACGTTTTCCCCACTTAAAACAATAGGAATTAAATTATCTAAAACTACACTTGATATAACAACGCCTGCGGCATGAGTACTAACTTGTCTTTTTAAGCCTTCAATTTTTAAAGCTATTTTATATAGTATTTGTTTATTTTTATCTTTTTTAAGAATTGCTTGCAACTCTTTACTATGCTGATAATTTTCCCTTAAAGTTAATTTCGGTTCAACCAGTTTTAAAATACTATTTAAATCATCTTCAATATCTAAAATCTTGCCTACATCTCTTAATACTTGCTTAGAAGTTAAAGAAGAATAAGTCATGATATTAGCTACATTATCATTACCATATTTTTCTTTTAAATAATCAATAATTTGCCCTCTTTTAATATCTTCAAAATCAATATCAATATCTGGCATAGTAACTCTTTCTTTATTTAAAAATCTTTCGAATAATAAATCATATTTTAATGGGTCAATATCTGTAATACCTAAAGAATAAGCCACTATAGAACCTGCAGCACTACCTCTTCCTGGACCTACTAAAATATCATTTTTCTTAGCATATAAAATGTAATCATAGACAATTAAAAAATAGTCGACAAATCCCATCTCTTTAATTACTGATAGTTCATATTCTAAACGCTTAAAATATTTTTCGTCATAAACATTATTAAGACGTTTTTGTAACCCTTTATGAGTTAAAGTATAAAGATATTTATAAGAATCATCTAAGTTTTTATACTTGGGAATATATTTATTATTATATGGTATTTTAATATCAATTAAAGATGCTAATTTTAAAACAGTCTCTTCATCTTCTTGGCTATACTCTTTTAAATAATAATTTTTAGAATAATCATGTTTTTCTTCTGTATGAATATTAGTTCCATTATTAATCATATCTAAATATTTTAAATAATTAGTATCTTCTAATTTTAAAGCTTTAATAATGTTAAAAAAGACAATATCTTTAGTTATAATTAAAGCATTATTTTTCTCATACTCTGAAGCATAACCAATATATACATCCTCATAAATTTTTTTTAAATTAGCATAGATATCTTTATTTTGGTAAGCAATAATACATATAATGTGACGGCTATATTTTTCTAAATCAACTACTGATATATCTGCTTTTTGTTTTAAAGTATTAAGTTTTAATAAATTTTGATAACCAGCATAATTCTTAGCATATAAATAAATATCATGTTCTTCTAATTTAATAGTTAAACCAATTAGGGGTTTAATATGGTTAATACTACATTTATGATAAAACTCAATAACACCGGCCATATTATCATCACAGATACCACAAGCATTAAGATTGGAAGCTTTCAAAAAGGCAATTAAGGCATCTATTTTAATCATGCTTTGTAGTAAGCTATGGTCAGTTTTTATTCCTAAAGGTATATACATATTATCACCCCACTTAATTGTATTTATTATATCACGCTTCCTTTTTTAAAGATATAATATATAAAAGAGAAATTTAGAATTATTCTCTCCTATTTCATTGTATCTAAAGAACGTATGTTCGTCAATAGCTTTTTAAAAAAAGAAAACATTTCTGTTTTCTAGAATTTAACTTGAACATTTTCTCTTTCAACATCAGCAGCTTCAAAGAACGCTTCAGTTTTAAACCCAAACATCCCCGCAATTACATTGGAAGGAAACATTTGAATTTTATTATTATATTGTAAAACTGTGTCATTGTAAAATTGACGAGCAGAAGCAATTTTATCTTCAACATCTTTTAAATCGCTTTGCATTTGAACAAAATTAGCATTAGCTTTTAAATCGGGATAGCTTTCTGATAATGCAAATAATTTACTAATTGCTCCAGTAAGTTCATTGTTAGCTTTAATTTGACCTTCACTAGTAGTAGCTGATAAATAAGTATTACGAGCTTTGATTACATTATCTAATGTTTCGCTTTCATGTTTAGCATAACCTTTAACAGTTTCTACCAAATTAGGGATTAAATCAAATCTTCTTTTTAGTTGAACATCAATTTGCGCCCATTGGTCTTTTACACGATTGCGTAGTTCAATAAGTTTATTATGAACAGATACAACATATAATGCTAAAATAACTACTAAGACAATAACTACAATTAAAATAATCATTCCTGTACCCATTTCTTAACTCCTCCTTATGTTATATATCTTATCACGAGTTTTTAAAATAAACAAGATTTAAAAAAGGATAAGTAAATTATCCCTTAATTATATCCATAGCTCGACGCATTTTTAAATCGTATTTAATCATTTCTAAGCCACCAATTTGTGTTTCTACTTCTTCAGGTTTCATGCTGTATTCTTTTGCTAATTTCTTAACTTCTTCTTTAGCATCTTTATCAGAAACTTCAATTTTTTCTTTTTCTATAACTTCTTCTAATAAATAACGATATTGAACTCTTTTAGTAGCTTCTTTTTCCATTTGTTTATGTAAATCTTCATGAGTTGCCCCTGTAAATTCCATATATTGTTCTAAATTTAAACCTTGCATACGAAGTTGGTCTTCAAATTGATGTATCATATGATGAACTTCATCATCGATTATTTCGTCATTTAAATCTACTTTCATATTAGCTGCCGCTTTATCTAGACAATCATTTAAATATTTATCTTCAATAGTTTTAGCTTTACGTTCTTTAATTTCTGTTTCAACTTTTTTGGTAAATTCTTCTTTAGTTTTAACATCATCATAACCTAAATCTTTAAAGAACTCTTCATTAATTTCTGGTAAAATTCTTTGTTTTAAACCTTGTAATTTAATTTTAAAAGTAACATCTTTATTTTTAAGATTTTCTGTATAGTTTTCTGGAAAACGTAAATCTACTGATTTTTCTGTACCTATTTCCATACCTACTACTGCATCTTCAAACCCTGGAATAAATGTATTAGAACCTAATTCTAATGGATAGTTTTCGCCTTTACCACCTTCAAGTTCTTGACCATCAACATAACCGATAAAATCAATAACAGCAGTATCACCATTTTCGGCTTTTCCTTTTTCTTTAGGTACTATTTCAGCACAACGAGTTTGTAAAGCTTTAATTTCTTCATCTAATTCTTTTTTACTTACTTTATTATCGTCTTTTTTAACACCTAAATTTTTATATTCTCCTAATTTAATTTCTGGTTTAGTAACAATAACAAATTTAAAAGTAACAGCATCTTTAGAAACGTTAGTAACGTCCATTTTTGGTTCAATAACGGGAATTAATTTTTCTTTATCTAAAGCTTCTTTATAAGCAATACCAACGGCAGCATCGATAGCATCCATATATAAAGATTCAACTCCTACTTTCTTTAAGTAAATATCTTTAGGAACAGAACCCTTTCTAAAACCATCAAGTTTAATATCTTTACGTTTTTTATTAAAAGCCGCATCTAAACAATCAGTCCATTTTTTTCCTTCAATAGTTATTTCAATTTCATGTACATTTTTTTTCATTACTATTCCTCCAACACTTTAGTATTATAACTTATCAAATTAATTATTACAATACATTTTCATTATAATATTTTGGGACTAAAACCCGCATTAATTTTTCTGTAACATCATGAACTGTGGTCGCTTGTAAACGAGCAGCAGCCGAGTGAACATTGCCACCTCCATCAAGTTGTTGCATAATTTCACCAACATTAATAGTACCTTTACTTCGGGCACTAACTGAAACAGTATTTTCCCCAATATTACCAATAGCAAAAGAAGCATCAACTCGATATTTTAGTAGATAATCCGCCGCTTTGGCTAACTCTTCTTTAGTATATTCTACATCTTCTTTCGCACTCGCTAATGCAAAATTTATATTAAGCATATTAGTTAAAGATATTAATTCTTGCACCTTTCGATCACTATAAAAATCTTCGGTAAAAAGTTCATTTACCCGATGAATTTCTGCACCCTTTTCGAGTAATTTACTTACCGTATTAAAGGTACTAGAAGAAGCATTTTTCGTAAGACGATTGGTATCTAAATAAATTCCCGTTAAAAGATATGTAGCCATTTGAGGTGTTATTTTAATGCGATATAAACATAAAAGCTTTGTAATAATTTCCGAAGCTGAAGACATTTTTTGATTAATATATTTATATTCTGCTTCAAGCGTATCTGTTCCTACGTTATGATGGTCTATAACTAAAACTTTTTCTTTTAATAACTCTTCTTTTAAAGCAATTAAATTTCTTTTATTAACATCGGTTAAAATAAAATAATCTTCTTCGTCCTTAGTTTGTAAGTATTCTTTATAATCGATTA
Source organism: uncultured Bacilli bacterium (assembly GCA_947594925.1). Taxonomy (GTDB): domain Bacteria; phylum Bacillota_I; class Bacilli_A; order RF39; family UBA660; genus HGM10766. Next base: position 16,089 of record CANQEJ010000005.1, on the reverse strand, counting down.
TAAAATGACGATTATCATCAATAATTTTTTTAACGCCTTGGTCCATTTTTAAAACTGGGTCATCAACTAAAATAACCGAAGGCTTTTTAAGTTTAGATGCAATTAATTCTAAGCCTAAACCAGAAGCAATCGCATCAAAATCGATACCTAAATGCGGAACGATAACAACTCTTTTTGATTTTAATATATGACTATCTAAATTGACCTTTAGATTTTTAATATCATCCATGTAAGATATTCCACCTTAAGCAATAGCTTCAATTTTAACATCAAATGAACCATTAGGAGTTTCCACTGTAACAACATCATTTACTTTTTTGCCAATAACAGCAGCTCCAATTGGCGATTCATTAGAAATCTTATTATTAAAAGGGTCAGCTTCTAAAGAACCAACAATCTTATATTCTTCTTTTTCATCATCATCTATATAACTAATTGTTACGGTAGAACCTACACTAACGATGTCTTTATTATTACCAGAAATAATTTTAGCATTTTCTAGTTTGTATTCAAGTTCTTTAATGCGTCCTTCTAATTTAGCTTGTTCATCTCTAGCTGCATCATAATCGGCATTTTCTGATAAATCTCCTAAAGCACGTGCTTCTTTTAAAGCTTTAATAACTTCTGGTCTTTTATTTATTTTTAAATCATTTAATTCATTTTCTAATTCTAAATAACCTTCAGCAGTTAATAAAATTTCTTGTTTTTGTGACATTTTGTCTTCACCTCTTAAATTTTCATGGATAAGTCTACTACAAATATGAAGAAATGTCAAATATTTTTAGACGAAGCATATCATATTTGCTTAAAGCCTTATCACAAGGGATTTTTACAAGCATTTGCGGATGACGAGCTACGGTAATTTCTTCCATATTTTCATTATATATCTTATTAATTTTTATTTCATATGGTTCCAAATTAGGACCAAAAGCTTCTAAGACATCACCTACTTTAAAATAATTTCTTTGCTCGATGACTAAGAGTTTATTATCTTCTTCATAATCTAAAACTAATCCAATAAAATCTTGATTAGATTCTTCTTGTCTCCCTAAAAAATATTGTTCTTTATTAGTCGGTAATTTATCATAAAATTGAGGAGTTGATTCACGGTTAGCACATCTATTTAAAATATCTTGATAATACTTAATATATGCTTCCGTAATTGTATTATTCATAATTTTATCAATTATATTTCGATAAACATTTAAAACGGTCGAAACATAATAAATAGAACGCATTCTTCCCTCAATTTTAAAAGAATTAACACCAATATCCATCATATCTTTAATATAAGACACCATATTTAAATCTTTAGGAGTAATCGAAAAAGGTTCTTTTTCTTCATTTATTGCAAAGACCCAACGACATATCTGCGCGCAACCGCCCCGATTAGAATCACGATTAGTAAAACAATTAGATAAAACACACTTTCCCGAAAAACTGGTACACATCGCTCCATGAATAAACACTTCTAAGTCGGCATTAGTAGCTTTTTTAATATCAATAATATCCTCTTTAGAAGCTTCTCTTGCTAATACAAGTCTTTTGACCCCTTCATTTAAATAAAACTTAGCACTTAAAGCATTTAAAGTACTAGCTTGGGTCGATAAATGAACCTCTAAATCAATATTTTCTTTCTTAATTAAATCCATAACAATAATATCACTAGCAATTATGGCATCTACCTTGAAAGCTGCTAATTTTTGTAAATATTCTTTTAAACCTTTTAAATCTTCATTATGAAAAATAATATTGACAGTTACATAAAGTTTTTTCTTTAATTTATGGGCAATTTCGACAGCCTTTGCTATTTCATCTAGCGTAAAATTTTTAGCATTTGCTCGCAAACTAAAATCCTTGCCGCCAATATATGCCGCATCGGCCCCATAAAGGTATGCAAATTTTAATCTTTCTAAATCTCCAGCCGGAGCAAGTAATTCGACCTTATTCATCTATATCACCAATTTTATAAATAGTTTTTTGATTTAAGAAACTGTTTGAATTAGAGGCTTTTGGCATTTTTAAGGCTTTTTCAATATCTAAAATCGTTAAAAAGCTCGTATTAATATAATAAAATTTAATATGTGAAGAAAATTCTAAAAGCTCTAAATTATTGTAAATATTTTCATCAAAGATAACTGTTCCATATTGATTTTCTTTAATCTTTAAAGCCTTTTTAGTAACTTTTTCTGTTATAGTATTTTCTAAAGAAACTTGTAAATTAAATTCTTTATTATAATTTGTAATTAAATTACGACGCGAATACATAATTTGATTATAGCCATAAACTTGAATTACTACATCTTTAGTTACTTTTTCTAATATTAAGGCTATTTCTTCTTTTGTAATTTCATTAGAGACGACAACACTATCAAGGCCTCTTTCTAAAAAAGCATTAATCGAAGCATAATTAGTACCAAAATGATTAGGAAAGTAAATTTTTTCGACCTCTAAAGATAATTTATTTAAAATACTTAAGACCCCTAAATCTTCAAAGAATACGCCTTTTAAGTAAGTCTTATTTAACCTGGCCAAAATTGATTCTAATTTGGCTAAATCATCTTTAGTAAGAATTCTATTTACTAAAAGATAAAAATTAGTATTAATTTTATTAATATTTAAAGCTGAAAGCTCATCATACCCCACACAAAAATCAGCAAGAGGCACTAAAAATTTTTTAATCCCCTTACTTTGATATGTAAGTATTTCTTCAATGTTTTTAATATTTACAATTATTTTTTCTCGCATCTTAACCTCTTTCAAATATATTATCATACATTTGTTCTATAATCAAGAAATTTTTATTTTAATTTATTAATAATATCGCTAAAGTGCATACCATTAGAAGCTTTAAATAAAATAACGTCATCTTCTTGCATTAATTCTTTTATTTTTAAAGTTGCTTCTTCATTAGTAGCAAAAGAATAAATATTTTCTAAAGACATACCCTCTTTTAAAGCTTTAGAAGCAATATTTTTAGAAGCATCGCCAACGGTAATTAAGATATCAATTTTATTTAGAAAAACATGTTTTCCTACTTCTTCATGTAATTGTTTAGAATAACTTCCTAATTCTAACATATCGCCTAAAACGGCAATTTTACGCGTTTTATACTTCCCTAAAACTTCCAATGCAGATTTCATAGAATCAACGGAAGCATTATAGGCATCATTAATAATTGTTATCTTATTATCTAAAGTTAAGTATTCCATCCTATTTTTAGTAAGTTGGAAATTTTTAACACCTTCAATAATTTTTAAAGGCGGAATTTCTAAAAGCATCCCTACCGCAAAGGCTACTAAACTATTATAAATAAAGACACGTCCAGCTACCGGTACAGACACCTCATACTCTTTATCTTGATATTTTATTTTAAAAGAAGAAGATGTTTCATTTAAAACAATATCCGTCGCCGTAAAGTCACTTTTTTCTAAAATACCAATGGTAACAATCTTAACATTTTTTTCTTCTTTGGCATATTTAGAAAGTAAATCATTATCATTATTAACTATTAAAATTCCCTTTTCATCCATCCCATTTATTATTTCTAATTTGGCTTTTAAAATATTTTCTCGGGAACCTAAATTACCAATATGAGCTGTACCAACATTAGTTATAACACTAATATTGGGTCTAGCAATTTTAGTAAGATAATCTATTTCTCCTAAATGGTTCATACCCATTTCAATAACAGCAGCTTTTTCATTAGAAAGACGCATTAAAGTTAAAGGTAGACCAATATCATTATTGTAATTACCTTCCGTTTTTAAGGTATTAAAATGCGTTTTTAGAACACTATAAATCATGTCTCTTGTCGAAGTTTTTCCAACACTTCCTGTCACCCCTACAAATTTAGCAAGGGAGTTATTTCTTTTATAAGAAGCTAAATTCTTTAAAGCTTTTTTGGCATCTTTTACAATAATTATCGGTTTATCGATTTTAGGAATAGCATTATTTTTCGCATATTCTTCTTCAATTATTACAGCATTAGCTAAAGATGCAAAGGCTTCTTGGTAAAAAGCACTACCATCAAAGTTAGCTCCTTTAATGCCAATATAGGTATCTCCTTTGCTAATTTCTCTTGTATCTTTAGTAAAATTTTGACATAAAGTGTTTTTATCGCCACAATATAATGTGGCCCCACAAATGTTTAAAATTTCTTCTACAGTAAACCCTTTTTTCACGTTTTTTCCTCCAATTTCTTTTATCTTAACATAAATATATATGCCTTTCAAATCTTCTTCATGCAATTTAAAACTCGTTAAATTAACGAGCTTGTTTTTTGACACTAACTGATAAGCCATCGCCTACATCATAAAATTTAGTATCAAATTCTTCATTTTCTTTTAAAAATAAGATATATTTTTCAATTTTTTTAACTATTCCTTGTAAATTTTTACTTTCTATTTTCTTTTTGCTTCCTACGTAACCATGAAATTTTAAATTATCAGTAATAATAATACCATTAGGAGCAAGAAAATATTTAAATTTTTCAAAAAACTTAGTATATTGTCCTTTAGCTGCATCAATAAAAATTAAATCGTATTCAACTTTTTCAGTTAAATTAACTTCTAAAGCATCTTGATAAACAACGGTTATTTTTTTATCCATGCCACATTTTTTAACGTTTTTTAAACACTCCATATAGCGGGCCTCGTCTCGTTCAATAGTTGTTATTTTAACATCTTCAGCGACACTAGCCATTAAAATAGCAGAATAACCAATGGCAGAACCAATTTCTAATATATTTTTAACATTGTTTAGTTTAATATATTTCATAATAAAAGTTATGGAATCTTTTTCAATTATCGGAACATTTTTATTTCTAGCATATTCTTCCATTTCTTCTATAAATTGTTTCATACGTTTTCACTCTTTCTACTATTATTATATTCTTTATTCGTAAACATACCAATTATCACTGGCTTTTAGCTTACCAACTTGTTGTTCATGCTCAGCATTTGTTTTACTAAAATATATTTTACCACTTTTATCGGAAACAAAGAATAGATAATCATTTTCTTCCGGATATATAGCAGCTTTAATAGCATCTACGCCAGGATTAGATATAGGTCCAATTGGTAGACCTTTAAAACAAGTACCACGCGTATTATAAGCATTACACTCTTTTAATTCTTCTTCAGTTAAATCATCTTTAAAGGTCTTTTGGGTTGCATAATAGGTGGTAACATCACTACCTAAAGGCATGTCATTATTTATTCGATTTAAGAAAACTCCTACAATTCCTGCTCTATCACTACCATCTTTACCTTCTAATTCGACAATAGAAGCTAAAGTCATAAGTTCATGAATACTATAAGAACTTTTTTCTATATCTTTTTTATAAGGAGCTAATTTAGTTTCTGTATTATCTAATATTGTTTTAATAACATCTTTAGCTTCCATTTTTTCAGAGAAATTGTATGTATCCGGAAATAAGTAACCTTCTAAAGGATAATAAATTTTTTCATCTAAAATATCATCTGTTAAAAACCAATAATCTTTAATTAAACTTTTTAGATAGTCTTCATCAATCATTAAAGCTCCAAATTCCGCATCATCAATTTTTAAACTTTCAACAATTTGGTCAATGTATTGAGTATATCTTTGGCCTTCTTTAAAAGTAATATTTATACCTTTTTGTTCTTTAGTTTTTCCACTATCTAGAGTTTTAAATATCTTTTGCACACTCATATTTTTCTTTAAAGTAAAGGTCCCTACTTTAAAAGTAATTTCTCTATTTAAAAAATTATATATATAAGCTGCTCCTCTATTTTTAATTAATCCTGCCGTTTTTAAATTATCAATTATTGTTTTTTCACTTTCGCCCGATTTTACAATAAAAGATACATTTTTATTGGCATTTTTATCAACTGGAGATAGAAAATAAAAATATAAACTAACTGCTAAGATAATTATAGCTGTAAAAGCAACTACTAAACTTACTACTAATTTCTTCATTATTCACTTTCACTTTCAGCATCGATTTTTTCTTGGATAGAAGATAAAATATTTTCAATTAAAGCCCACTCTTCTTCACTTTCGATTGGAGTTAAAGTTCTATCTTGTCCAGATGGGTCATAGATACTAGCATATACTTTAGTACTTCCCGTTTCATCAGTAGTATTATCGGTATATACTATATAACTTTTTTTGTTTTTATCGTCATCAAAAGTAAATAGCACTTCACACTCTATTTGTTCTCCTTTATCATTTTGTAATGTTAAAACATTTTTGTTTTCTTCTTTCATATTAATTTCCCTTCATTCTTAAATAAGTATCTAATATTATTGTGGCTGCAACTCCATCAATAACTTTTTTTCTTTTTTTTCGGCTTAAATCAGCACTAAGTAAAATATTTTCGGCTTGCACAGTGGTCAAGCGTTCATCTAAAAGAACAATCTCAACATCGGTTAATTTTGCTAGTTTTTCTTTAAATTCTATACTTCTTTGACTAGCAAATCCTAAAGAATTATCCATATTTTTAGGAAGTCCTAAAACTACACATGTAATTTGATACTTTAAAATTAAATCGTTTATTTCCTTTAACATAGCATCATAATTATTATCATTATATCTAATTACTTTTAAATTAGTAGCAATGGTATTAGTTTTATCACTTATAGCTACTCCTACTGTTTTAGTTCCTAAATCAAGTCCTAAATAACGCATTATTTCTTAATAAACTCCTTTAACATAATCTCAATAAGAGCATACCGATCAAGAGAAATTATTTTTTCTCGCGCTTTTTTATAACTAGAAACATAGCCAGGGTCGCCACTATTTAAGTATCCAACTATTTGACTTAAAGCATCATAATTACCTTCGGTCAAAGAATCGTATATTTCTTTTAAAACCTTTTTAGTAGCTTCAATTTGCATCCTACCACCTCTAGTCAATTCCATTTTACCAAACTAAAGAAAAATAAGCAAATTTTCTCAAGGGAAAAATGCCTATTTTACAACATATTCCGTGCCTTTTTTAATTTCGTTAGTTTTTCCTTTTCAAATTTACTAACTTGATAGGAATCTTTAATTTTACTGATGGTTTTATTAAAAATAAATTTATTTAAAGAAGAAGTTTCTAAAAAGGTATAAGTTTCCTGCGGATATTTAATGTAACAAATTGATAGTAACCAAGCTAGTGCCATATTGATATAATATTTATCGGGATAATCTTTCAAACATAAAGAAAATATCGAATTTAAATAATCTTTTTCTACATAATAATTTAAAAATACCACTAAGGCTAGCCTAATATAATATTCTTCTTGACTTGCTAAAAAACCTTGAAAATAATTCCAAAATAAAGGTTTATTATCTTTTACAATCTTTAAACTAGCGGCAAATGAATCACATATGGCCCAATTATCAATAAGTTTGACATAATCATTAATTTCTAATTTTAGTTTATCTATATCTTTAATAGAAGCGATTACAAAACCTTTAATTAATACTTCCTCATAAGATAATGGTTTGCAAACTTTTAAAAAACTTTCATAATTACCTTGGGCTATCTCTTTAGCAATCTTTCTTAAAATAGGCATCCTTATTCCCATAATTTTATACTGACTATTTACTAATTTTTGAGTAAATTTTTGATATTTTTCTTCTTGCCTACTTTTTAAATATTTTTGAAATTCTTGATAATCTTTTAAAGACCAATTAGTTTTTCTAAAATTCATAATAATCACATAAAATATTGTAACATAAAATTGACTTCTTTTAATATTTATGATAAAGTCTTAAAGTAATAGTTAAAAAGGAGGGCAATTATGGCAAAAAAAGTAACAACTAAAAAACCTTTAACTGGAAACAAACGTTCTCATGCTTTAAATGCTACTAAAACACAACAAAAACCAAATTTACAAAAGAAAAAAATTAATGGTAAAAGTGTTAGAGTCACGGCAAGAGAAACTAAAAAAGCTGCTTAAGGCAGTTTTTATTTGCTATTTTAAATGTTTTATATTAATATATTACTTATGAAAAGAGGAAGCCAAATGAAAGATAAAAAAACAGAAGAAATAGATTATTCATACGAAATGGAAAAAACTCTAAATTCCTTTTATAATAATAAAGACGTTCAAGAAATTTTTGCGGAAATTAAAAAACAAATTATAAATAAAGATAAAGATGGTTTAGAGTTTTCAATTTTAAAATTAAAATGGATGAAAGATAATTTTCAAGAAACTGCTATGATGTCTGGTATAATTGGTACTCTATTAGCAGGAGCTGTAGTACTTTGTAAGCATAGCACAATTCCTTTAGAAAATTATATTTACTATCCTTTAGCAACAGCTTTAATAGCTATTTGTGGCGCAGTAACTGCTCAGAATATTTGTCTAGCTCAAGAGCTTAGTAATGCTAATAGAGAATTAACTTATTCCTTAAAATTATAAAAACTACCTTTTGGTAGCTTTTTTAACGCAATTTATTAATTTGTTCTTGGTAGTTATCAGTAAGACAAACATAAGAACCCGAAACACACATATCTAAACCAGTATCTTTTAAAAGTTTAATAGTTTGGTCATTTATACCTCCATCAACACTAATAATATAGGAATACTGATGTTCTTGACGTAATTGATTTAACTTTTTAATTTTACTGATTACGTCTTCTTGAAACCTTTGACCGCCCTTTCCCGGTTTAACACTCATAACTAAAATTTGGTCAATAACATCTAGATATGGCTCTAACTTTGTAATATCAGTTTCCGGATTAATAGCCAGCCCCGCTTTAACATGAGCTTTTTTAATCTCATCGATTAAACTTTGAATATCCTCTTTTATTTCGACATGAAAAGTAATATATTCCGTATTTAAATTCTTATAAATATTAATATATTCTAAAGGTTTAGCACACATTAAATGAACATCTAATTTTTTAGAACTTTCTCTTACAAAACTAACAATATCTTTAGTATCTGTGGGAATAAATACGCCATCACCAATATCTACATGCAAAAAATCACAATCTGTTTTTTCAATATTGACAATTGTTTCTTCAATAGATTTAGCTCTTTTAAAAAAAGAAACTGATACTTGCATAATCTCACTTCTTTTCAATAAAATTTAAATAATTTTCATAACGAGTTTTTAATATTTTACCGTCTAATACTGCTTGTCTTACGGCACAATCTTTTTCGTTTTTATGTTGGCAATCAGGAAATTTACAAGGATAATTTGCAAATTCTTGAAAAGAAAAGCGAATTTCTTCTGGGGTAAAAGCATTAATATCTAAAGCTGAAAAACCTGGTGTATCTACTAAAAAACATTTTTCGACTTCAAAAAGTTCCACATGTCTAGTTGTATGTTTACCACGCCCTAAAGCCTCAGATATTTCTCCGGTTTTAAGAGATAGAGATTTATCTAAATGATTTAATAAAGTAGATTTACCTGCTCCTGTTTGGCCTGTAAAAACCGCTACTTTGCCTTTTAATAATTTTTTTAGCTTACGTAGTTCATTATTAAAAACAACGGGAATTCCTATCTTTTGATAATATTTACTTAAATTCTTTATATTCTTTTTTTCGTCTCTTTCTAATAAATCTAGTTTAGAAAAACAAATTATTGGTTTAATTTTATTTAAAATAACAATACTTAACATTTTATCTAATAAATTTAAAGATAAATTAGGCTTTTTAACACTTGTTAAAATAACTGCATAATCAATGTTAGCAACCGCGGGACGATTTAAATAATTAGAACGATTTTGAATTTCTAAAATATAATTATTTTCCGTATCTATTAAGCAGTTGTCGCCAACTAGAGGGGTGATATTTTCATTACGAAATTTCCCTCTAGCTCGGCACTCATAAATGTTATCTCCTACTTTAACGGTATAGAGATTACTGATTATTTTAATAATTTTTCCTGGCATTAGCATAATCCTGTCGTTTCACAAACGTTAGTATCATCAGCATCTTGTTGGTCTTCATCTATTTCTGGGGCTTCTTCAGGAGCTTGAGCAACTTTAATATTTAAGCTTGAACCAGAGGAAACTGTATATCCAACTGTTTTACTTTGATAATAAACTGTTCCTGGGGCATAATCAGTTGTTTCAATATATTCAACATTTAAAGTTATGCCATATGTATTACACCAATTTTGAACTGCTTCCACGGTATAACCACGTGAAAAGTCAGGATATTTAGTTGTAATATTAGGAATATATAATGTAATTGTTTCTTTTGGTTTTAATTTTTTTCCAGCTTCGACAGATTGGCCAATAATATCTGTATCTGAAATATCTTGAGCATTTTCAACATCTTTCTTTTCAATAGCAACATAGATATTTTGAACTTCTAATTTAGCTTTTACTTCAATATAATTTTGACCAGTATAATCTTCAATAGTTATTTGATTACTTCCTGTAGAAACATATAAAACTACTTCTTTACCTTTAATTTTTTTCGTACCACCAGCAGGATTAGTTTTTACTACTTTACCTTTGGCAACATCATCAGAAGTGGTTTCTTTTTGCTCATCAGCTATTTTAAACCCGGCACTTTGTAATTCTTTTATAGCCTTTTTTACACTTAAGCCCGCCACATCAGGCACAGTTACTTCTTTACCACCCGTAATAATTGGTAAGACTAAAACTATGGTAGTAGTAATAACAACTAAACCAGCAAAGATAGAGCCTAAAATTATTAAGAGTTTATTTTGCTTTTTCAAATCATCTTTCGTAATTTGTTTAGCAATTACCTCTTCTTCTTTTTCTTCTTTGGATTTAGGTTTTTCTTCTTTTACTTTTAAATTTTTAGTAACTTCTGCTTCATCTAAGCCATCTTCGGGATATGGATATACATATCTTGGTTCATCAACACGAGAATCATCCATAACAGTTTTTAAATCTTCATGCATTTCTCTAGCATCAGCATAACGATTTTTCGGATTTTTAGCTGTAGCTTTTAAGATAACATTTTCCACACTTTGAGGAAGATTAGGTAGATATTCTCTTATAGATGGTAATGGTTCTTTTAAATGTTTTAAAGCTATTTCAACAGCATTATCTCCTCTATAAGGAAGATGACCACATAATAGTTCATACATTAAAATTCCCATCGAATAAATATCACTTTGGAGGGTTGCTCCCGAACCACTTGCTTGCTCTGGTGGAAGATAATGAACAGAACCCATAACAGAATTAGTTTGAGTTAATTGAGCGGCGTTCATGGCCATCGCAATTCCAAAATCAGTAATTTTAACTAAACCATTTTCTAAAATCATAATATTTTGCGGTTTGATATCGCGATGAATAATATAAGAATCATGGGCAACAGCAATACCATCCGTAATTTGAAGCATGATATCAATAACTTCGGTAATAGTTAAATTGCCACGTTTTTTGAGCAGCTGTTTTAAATGTTTGCCTTCAATATATTCCATGACAATATAATATTGGCCATTATCTTCTCCAACATCATATACTTCCACAATATTAGGGTGCGACAAACTACTAGCAGATAAAGCTTCTCTTTGAAAACGACGGACAAACTTTTCATCAGTAGCCAAATCACCACGTAAAACTTTAACAGCAACATTGCGGTCTAAAATGGTATCATAAGCAAGGTATACATTAGCCATGCCACCTTCACCAATAGTTTTTATAATCTGATAACGATCATTTATTTTTTGACCTTTCATTATCATAGACTAGTATCCTCACTTTCTTTTTCTAAAAAAGCAATTGTTATATTATCTGTGCCACCCCTAGCATTACTCTTACGAATTAACTTACGGACTTTATCTTCCATAGTTAATTCTTCATCATTTAAAACTTTTTCAATTTGTTCTTTAGTTAACATATTAGTAAGTCCATCACTACATAACATAATACCATCAATATCTTTATCGACATCAAAGATATCTAGCTCACAAGATTCTGCAGCTCCTAGAGCTTTCATTAAAACATTTTTTTTCGGATGATTTAAAGCTTCTTCTTCACTTAATTCTCCTGTACTAACTAATAAATTAACTAAAGTATGTTCCTTTGTTACTTTATGTAATTTATGATTTTTTAAAACATAACCACGAGAATCACCAATATTACCAAAAATTAAATAATCATTTGTTAAAATTGCTACTACTAAAGTAGTCCCCATCCCCGTTGTATCAGGGTACTCTTTGGTATAATCAATTATTCCCTTATTTATTTCATTTATATTATCATTTAACCAATTAACAGCATCTAATTTACTGCCTAAAGAAGATGTCTCATTAAATCTTTTACCTAAATGGGTTACAGCTAAAGAAGAAGCAACTTCCCCTGCTCGATGTCCTCCCATTCCATCAGCAACAATCATTAAATATTCATTATTAATATTTTTTAAAATTGTTACACTATCTTCATTATGATCTCGAACCCTTCCGGCATCGGTTAAATAAAATGTTTTCATGCATCCACCTCTTTGCTTCTTAACTGCCCACAAGCAGCATCTATTTTAGAACCAAATTCTTTTCTGATAGTAACATTAATTTTTTCTTTTTTTAAAACATCATAAAATTCTAAAATAGTTTTCTTTGAAGACTTTTTAAACCCTATATTATTTGTTTCATTATATGGAATTAAATTAACATAGGCGTTCATACCTTTTAATAAATGTGCTAACTGTAAAGCGCACTCTTTACTATCATTAACACCATTAAGTGTAACATATTCTATGGTTACTCGTCTATTAGTTTTTGCAATATATTCTTTTAAAGTCGCAATTAATTCATTAATATCGTAAACTTTATTGATTTTCATTAGTTTACTGCGAAGCTCATTATTAGGAGCATGTAAAGATATCGCTAGATTAATTTGTAAAGGTTCGGCCATCAACATCTTAATTTTCGGAATAATACCACAAGTAGAAACTGTAATATGGCGAGCTCCAATAGCAATTCCTTTATCATGATTAATAATTTTAATAAAATTCATAACATTATCATAATTATCAAAAGGTTCCCCAATTCCCATAATAACTACAGAAGAAATTCGCTTTTTAATATCTTCTTCAATTAAAAGAATTTGTTCGACCATTTCATATGTTTGTAAATCTCGTACTTTTTTAAGACGCCCACTTTCACAAAAAGCACATCCCATATTACAACCAACTTGACTAGATACACAAATACTAATACCGTAATCATGATACATTAAAACACTTTCAACAAAGTTGCCATCTTTTAATTTAAATAAATATTTACTCGTATCCTTATCGGTCTGTTTACGGACTATTTCTAAAAAATCATTAGTAAAAGTCGCATTTAATTTGGCTATTAATTCTTTTTTTAAATTAGTCATCTTTGCAAAATCAAAAACTCTTTTTTTATATAACCAGTCATAGACTTGAGAAGCATTGAACTTTTTCGCCCCAATACTTAAAAAATAATCTTCTAACATATCTAGTCTATAATTAAAAATATTATTCATATATACACCTAATTTTCAATATCATTTTTACTAATTTTACCTATCCTATCATATTCTAATTCATATAAATTAGAATTTTCTTGAATAGTTATTTTCTTTATATTTAAATTATCCGTAATTATTTCAATTACAATATTATTATCTAAATGATATGTTTGCTTATTACCCTCTACTTCATTTTGTTTATCATTTATTAAATCAAAGATATAATTTAAATTAAGATATTCTAAATTTATTCCTTCATATAAATTAGTAATTTCTTCCTTATCAGTAAGACCAATTTTATAGACTTTATCATTTTCTTTTAAATATTTAACAATACCATTTTGGTCTTCTTTAAAACCAGATTCTAAATTTTGCATTTTATTCCCATAATATAAGGTTTTTAAATCATTAATAGTTATTGTATAACGAAAAGCAAAATTATTTTCTTTTAAAGCCGCAATCTTAGCAGTATCATCTTTTTTAATCGCCGTATAGGTAGATTTATATACTTTGGGATTTCTATCTGTTTTAACAACAATTAAAATAAGAACACTAATTATAAATAAACCATAAACTGCTAATTTAAGACTAGCTCGACCTCGAGGAGTTTGCCAAGTTCTTACTATCCATGGGTCATCAGGACTAGTTTTTTTAAACTTCGGTTCTCTTTTATGAAACACAATATCACCTACTTAACTTCTTTATTAATTAAAGTCTTTTTATCTACCCCATTTAAATAATCTTTAACACTCATTATCTTTTTAGAAAAAGGTTTAATCTTTTTAAGATAAACAATACCATCTAAAGCGCTAATACCGATTGCATCTTTAGTAATTTCCACTATTTTTCCTACACTATCTATTTTCGTTATTTTATAGTCACTTTCTATAGCTTTTACTTCTTTATCATCTAAAAGGAAATAAGTTAAAGGCCAAGGATTTAAACCACGTATTTTGTTATAGATATTTTCACAAGTATCATGAAAATCTAAATGTTCTTCTTCTCTTTTAATATTATAGGCAAAGGTTACTTCTTTAGGATTTTGTTTTATTCTTTGATTAGTTCCTTTAATAATTTCGGGTAAGGTTTTAATTAATAACTTAGCACCTATTAAAGATAACTCATCATGTAAAATCCCCACATTATCTTCTTTTTTTATGACATATTCTTCTTGAGCAATAATATCACCATCGTCCATACCTTCTGCCATATACATAATCGTAATACCGGTTTTTTTATAACCATCTATTAAAGCATGATGAATTGGTGCTCCACCTCTTAACTTAGGTAGTAAAGAGGCATGAACATTAATACACCCATATTTAGGTAATTCTAAAAGAACTTTAGGAATTATCTGGCCATAAGCACAAGTTATGATTAAATCGGGTTTTTCATTTATTATTACTTCATAATCTTCTTTTATTTTAATAGGTTGAAATACTTTAATGTTATTTTCTAAAGCTACTTTTTTAACGGGACATGGTTCTAAAACTTGTTTTCTTCCTACTAATTTATCTGGCTGACAAACTACTAAAGAGACATTAGTATTTTCCAGTAAAGCCCTTAAAACAGGGACAGAAAAATCAGGTGTTCCCATAAATACGACTTTTAAATTTTTCATCTTATCATATCCTTCTATAAAATTATAACAAAAAATACTAGATTTAACTAGTATTTAACCTTTTTTACTTTGATTTTGATAAGTTCTAATAAGAGCAGATATTTCGTCAGTTTTTTCTAAAGCTGCATTTTTTATTTGCAAGCTATACGCTGATAAAAAAATATAAAAGAAATAATTTACAAAAGCAAGAAGCTTACTAAAAATTAATTTGTCAAATCTGTGTCTTTTAATTTACAGAAATTTTACCATACTATATAAAACATTAGATAATGAAAAAAAAGGAATAATCCCTATTTTAAAACGTTAGTTACTTTCTTTAGAAACTAAAGTATTAACTAAATATACTATCTCATCATAAGCTTGTTCTTTTTTTAGACCTTTTTCTATATCATCTAAAACAGAAGGTATTTGAGCTCTTAAATTAGCTCTTTCTTCTTCCGTTAATTTTAAATATATATTTAATATGAGCTTTTTTCGATATAATTGGTCAAGTTCGGGATTTTCTATAATTGTTTGATATATTAAATCTTTACTACCATAAGATGATAACCACTCTACTACAGAACCTTCCATTTTTAATCTTTTAGCAAGACCTTTATTTAATAATTTAGCAATATAAACCTCATTATTTGTTGCTAATATACTTAAAGCTACGGCACGCATCGAAGATTTTTTCATATGCACATCTTTTAGTAATAGCCACATTTTTTCTGGGTCTTGTAAACTACATATGATATTTTTATGCATTTCAACTTTAGAAGAAGAAATATTTCTAACCCAATATAAAGATAAGTCCGCATCTTGAAAACTGATAATTTTATCTTCAAGTTCTAACAATCTAGTAGAATTTTCAGTCAAAGTTAAATAATTTTGAATTTTTTTAAGTAATAAATTTCTATCCTCAGTACTTAACATAAAATTCCTTCTTTCATGTGCCCCCTTATTATAGATTAATTTCTTAATATAATCAATTAAATCTTTGATACCCACTAAATAAAATTGAAAGAGCCCATTTTTAAAATGTTGGGCAATAAGTCTTTGAAAAAGTTCTTTCCACTTTCTTT
>CANQEJ010000004.1 GCA_947594925.1 uncultured Bacilli bacterium | reverse complement strand
CCCCCCCCGGTTTGTTGTAAAGCAGAAAGTTTTTGGTTGACATGAAAAAAATTAAGGCAAGAAAAAAACACTAATTAATTTAGTGTTCATTATCTATCTTTAAATATATCTTTATTATCTAAGTAATATTGACAACCAGATATTACTGATAATACTGTAGCTGCTAGAATTAATATATCAGCAAAACGAATATTCCATAATTCAAATGGTAAATTATAAATTAAAACAAAACTTAAACCAACCATCATACAAATTGTCTTTAATTTTCCTGCTATACTTGCTCCAACAGCTCCCTTTTTCTCTCCAGCAATCATTTTAATAGAATCTACAAAGATATCTCTGGTAATAATAACTACAGGTACTACAATTGAAACAAAACCATTACAAGCAAGGATAACAAGTAATCCATTAACTAAAACTTTATCAGCGATAGCATCCATGACTTTACCAAAATCAGTTACTAAATTATTTTTACGAGCAATATGCCCATCTAAAAAATCAGTTAAAGAAGCAATAATAAACATAACAGCAGCAATAATATATTTTAAATCTACTATTACGGTTCCTACAGTATATTTGGGAAATTCAATTCCTACTTGATACCAAGGAAATATTAATAATATTAATATTAAAACTGCTAATATTATTCTACTTACAGTAATTTTATTTGGTAAATTCATAAACTAATCAACTCCTATAAATAACTAACATAATTTACTATCTCATTATTAATAGTTATCTGTTTAACAGACCAGATAACTGCTAATACTACTAATATAAAAATGATAAAATAAATTATCGCATAATATATTTTTTTGGTTTTCATCACCGGTTTAGTATATGGTGATGCAATTTCATTATTGTTACTTTCGGCCTTTGATTTTTCTAAGATAGCTTTTTCAATATCTTCTAAAGGTATTTTAGAAGTATATTCAAATAAATATTCATTAAATTCATCAATTATTTTTCCATCATCTAAACCTAAATATTTAGCATAACTTTGAATATATTCTTTTAATACAAAAATATCTTTAAAACAACCAATATTACCATCTTCTATATTTTCAATGATAACTGTTTCAATATTCAAATCTTTACTAGCCTCATCCAAACTCACCCCAGCTTTTTCTCTAGCGTCTTTTAGACTTTGACCAATTTCAATCAAGAATTTTCACTCCTAACATTTAAAATAAATAAAATCTTATAAGCCATGTTCTGTACTCGTAAAGAGCGACAAATATTTATCTACCTATACTAAAGTATAAGTCCTCTTTTTAGTTTTTTATTCCCTTAAAGAGGTTCCCCTACCAAAATTTGGGTTTCTCACTCGCGGGGTTTACCACGTTCCACTTCCCTCGTTTCCAAGTTCTTCGTCACTTTGGCACTTTTATACTTACTATTTCCCTTTAAGGAAAGTTCAGAGCCGTTAGATTTCTCTACCTAAAGTTATTTTTTCCTTTAGCGCGAACACTACAATCATTGCAGATTGTGTGAGCATGGACTTTCCTCTACATAATTTTTATGCAGCATTTGTCCAGATTTTATTCATTTTTCCCAAAAACAACTTTCTCTAATTTACTAAGTCTTTGAAGAAGGTCTACATTATTTACATATTTATTAGAAACACTAGAATCCTCCGCAGCTTCTAAATTAGTACGTAAACGACGTATCTCATTTTTTAGATTAATATTGTCGTTGGTTAAAACACTAATTTCTTTTTCTTGTTTTTTTATTATTGTGATAAACTCTGTATAATCATGAATAACCATATCCAAAAATTTATCTACCTCTTGAGGACGATAACCACGTGCATCTATTTTAAATTCTTTATCTAAAACTTCTTGTGGTGTTAGATATATTCTTTCATTATACATTTAAAATCACCCTTCTTACTCTTTAATTATAAAAATTTTAGGATTATTTGTCAACTAGATGGAAAAAAGCATAAAAAAAATCAAACATCTGATTTTTTCTCTTTAGTATCCAAAGTTATTGTAGCTAAAGTTACATCTTCAATAATTTGATTAATTAAATAATCTATTCTTATCATAATTTCACCTTATTTTAATTATAATGTTTTCTTATTATATTTCTAGACTTTCGTCAAAACATCCTAATTTATGACAAGTCCATAAAAAAATAGCTTGAGAATATAGCCAAAAGCATAAGATTATAGTATAATTGTGATGGTGATTATTGTGGCTAAATTAAGCAACAAAGAACAAACTTTTTCGAAGCAAATAATTTATAAGAACCGTGGCATGGATTTAGAAACAATGCTAAATAATTCTAATAATTACTATTTAGAATTAGATAAAGCTGTAATCCATAAAAAGCCTACTCCTATTGGCGTTGTAAAAGTATCTTATAAAGATAATCACAAGATAATTGATAGAGGCTATTTTAAAGAACAATCAACCTTAGATTATAATGGTATATATAAAGGAAAATATATTGATTTTGAAGCAAAAGTTACCCAAAATAAGACATCTTTTCCTTTAAGTAATATCCATGCTCATCAAATAGAACATATGAAAAGAATAATTAAACATGGAGGAATAACTTTTTTAATTATTTCTATTAATCAAATAGTTTATTTATTAAAAGGAGAAGATTTTTTAGATTATATTCAAACTCATCAAAGAAAATCTATTCCCTATGATTTTATTAAAACTTATGGTTACGAAATTAAATATACCTATGCTCCAGAGCTTGATTATTTAAAAATTGTTGATAAAATATATTTTTAGAAGGTGTAATTATGGATGAGAAGAAAAAACGTAAGTTAGATAAACTTAACGATAAAGTTGAAGATATTAACAAATCAATTGATGATAAGATTGGCAAAATTAGTGATAAGCTAAAAAAAGGAGGAGTTAGTATTAAAAAAACTGTTAATGATAAAAAAAGTAAAGTTAAAAAAGAGAAAAAAACAAGCAATACAAGTAATAATAGTTTAAAAGAAACTAAAGTTACAAAAGTCGAAAAAGTGGAAAAGAAAAAAACTCCTAAAGTTTCTAAACCACCTAAAAAAGAAAAAGCTAAAAAACATCGTATTTTAACGATTTTAACAACCATTGCTATTATTATTTTATCTTTACTATTATTATTTATGTTATATATTGTTATAACAGCTCCGAAATTTGATGAAGATGAGTTATATAATAAAGAAGCTACTATTTTATATGATGCTAAAGGTGATGAATACGCGAGAATTGGTAGTGAAAAAAGAGAACTGGTTACTTATGATGAATTACCCCAAGTTTTAGTTGATGCTATTGTTGCTACCGAAGATTCTCGTTTCTTCCAACATAGTGGTTTTGACCTTGCTCGTTTCATGCGTGCTTCCTTTGGTCAATTGAGTGGTAACTCTTCAGCAGGTGGTGCTTCAACTCTAACCATGCAAGTTGTTAAAAATACCTTTACTTCAACAGAATCTCATGGTTTAGCTGGTATTATTCGTAAGTTTACCGATATTTATATGTCTATCTTTAAAGTTGAAAAAAATTATACTAAAGAGGAAATTATTGAATTTTATGTTAATGCTCCATGGCTAGGTAAAAGTAGTAATGGTGGTGCTTATGGAGTAGAACAAGCTTGTCAATTATATTTTGGTAAATCTGTTCGTGATTTAAATCTAGCGGAAGCTTCCTTAATTGCTGGTATGTTCCAAGCACCCGCTTCTTATGATCCTTTTAAAAATCCCGATTTAGCAGCTAAACGTCGTAATACTGTATTAAAATTAATGGTTCGTCATGGTTATATTTCTCAAGACGAAGCAGATGCTGCTAATGCTATTAGTATTGAATCTATGTTAACTAGTGAAGTTGAAGCTTCATCTAATCCATATCAAGGTTTTATTGATACCGTTGTTGAAGATGTTCAAAATAGAACAGGAAACGACCCTTATAATACCCCAATGTTAATTTATACAACTCTAGAAAAAGAACCTCAAGATGTTATTAATAATCTATATGCTGGCGAATATTATAAATGGAAAAATGATGTTATTCAAGCTGGTATTGCTGTAACTTCTGTTAAAGATGGTTCTATTATTGCTGTCGGGGCTGGACGTAATCGTAAAATTGGCGATTGGAACTATGCAACAAATATGGAACGTCAACCAGGTTCTTGTGCTAAACCGTTCTTTGCTTATGGTCCATATCTAGAATATAATAATGGTAATACAGGTTCTATTTTCTTCGATGAACCAATGACTTATTCTGATGGTACCCCACTTAAAAACTCTGATAATTCTTATATGGGTATGATGACAATGAAAACAGCATTGTATCGTTCTCGTAATATTCCAGCAATTCAAGCTTTCCAACAACTTGATAAACAAAAAGTTAGTGATTTTGTTCACAGTTTAGGTATTGATTATGGTGATAAATTATATGAATCTGCAGCTATCGGAGGATTTGATGGTATGACCCCTCTAGAAATGTCTGCTGCCTATGCGGCATTTGGTCGTGGTGGTTACTACATTGAACCTTACTCATTTACTAAAATAATTTATCGTCAAGATGACCGTACTTATGAACCAGAAATCAAGAAAAAGAAAGTTATGAGCGAAGAAACTGCTTACATGATGAATAATATGTTAACTTATGCTGGTGCTAATAATGTTGGTGGACGTATTAATGTTAATGGTACCGATGTCGCTGCCAAAACAGGTACATCAACAATTGATAAAGAATTTATTGAAAAACATAACTTACCAGATTCAGTCAGCCACGATAACTGGGTAGAAATTTATTCCCCTGACTATTCTATATCTTTATGGTATGGTTATAATGAAATTACTAGTGAATACTATACAACAGCCATTGATGGTGCTAATCAAAGAGTTATGATATCAGCAGCTTTAGGAAATCGTATCTTTAAAGAAAATTCTAAATTTAGTGTTCCTGATGGAGTTGTTGAAGCTCAAGTAGAACTAGGTACTAACCCTGCGCAAAAACCAAGTAATTACACGCCATCAAGTTTAATATCTACAGAATACTTTAATAAAGAAAGTGCTCCAAAAGAAACTTCACCAAGATTTACCAAATTAAATGACCCAACTGATGGTGATGCTTCTGTATCGGGAAATTCTATTACCTTAACTTGGGACCCAATAAGTACTCCTAATGCTCTAAATTCTTCTTACTTAGAAGATTACATGAAAAAAGCTTATGGTGATAGTTATCAAAGATATTTAAAACATATGATTAGTTATAATCAAAGTGTTCTAGGTTCTGTTGGTTATGAAGTCTTCTTAAAAACAGCTTCTGGTGAATTACAAGATTTAGGATTTACCGATTCTAATACCTTTACCTATACAATGACTGGTCTTCCTACTTATACCTTTATAATCAAATCAACTTATAGTAATTTTAAATCTAATATGAGTAATGGTATAAGTGTTGATGTTAAAGGTTCATCAAATACTACTTATGGTACGGGTGGTGCTTCTAACAATAGTAATGGTGGTCCAGTAGAAATATCATATAATGATGCTGATTTCTGTAAAAAACCTACTAATGGTGTAACATGGACAGCTAATGGTAAAGTAAATGCAAAAGTTAATGGTACAACAATTTCTGCTTCTAATTTAAGCTTTAACTATTATAAAAACAATTCTAAATTAAATGCGGGAATTCCTCTTGGTACGGAAGGAACATTTACTGTTGAAGTATTAATTCGTTATGGTGGTTCTGTTTATACCGAAAAGATTGACTTTACCGTATCAAATACATGTAACTAAAAAAAATACTATTTACTTAGTATTTTTTTTGTAATATTTACACTCTTCTTGTAATAAACAATTAGCACAAAGAGGATTTTTAGCTTTACAAATATAACGACCAAATAAAACTAATTGATGATGAGTTCTACTCCATTTAGCTTTTGGAACCTTGCGCATTAATTTTTGTTCAACTTTTAAAACATCATCACTATCCTTAGCTAAAGAAAGTCTTTTAGCTACTCTTTCTACATGGGTATCAACAGCAATAGCAGGAACATTATAAATATTAGATAAGACTACATTACAAGTCTTACGCCCTACACCCGGCAAAGTTTCTAAATACTTTCGATTATTAGGAACCTTTCCCTCATAATCATTTACTAAAGCCTGCGCTATTTTTAAAATATATTCACTTTTTTTCGTATAAGTTCCTACCGGTCTTATAATATTTTCAATATCTTTTAAAGAAGCTTTACTTAAAGAAAATATATCATACTTACTAAATAATTCTTTAGTTACCATATTAACCCGTGCATCAGTACATTGCGCCGATAACACTGTCGCAATTAAAAGTTCGTAGTCGCAATTATATTCTAATTCACAATGGGGATTAGGTATCATTATATCTAACTTTTCTAAAATATTATACTTCATCATCATCTAACCAATCATAATCAAATAACTCTTCTTTTTTGCCTTTTTCTTCTTTATATTGATTATTAATATGAGCCTTAACATCTTCCATCGTCTTAAAGCCTTTCTTTTGCCACTCATAAATTATTTTATCAATATATCTAAAACTCTTAACACCATTATATGTTGCTTCTTTTAAAGCCCCCATTATTAAATCTTCACTCGTATTATTATCTAGCCAAGCATTAACTATTTCATATTCTATTGGGGTTAGAGAACGATTAAATTCTTGTTCAAAAATATCAAAAACATTACTCTTTTGTTGGTCCTTATTATCCTCTTTAAGCGTATTAGTTAAATTAGCAAATAAACCATCTAAAGATATTGTTTCAGTAATTTTTCCTCCTTCATCTTTAGAAACGACAATATTAATTAACTTTTTGACAGTTAAATTATTAAAGGCTTCTAAAATATCCTTTTCTTCTAAACCTAAACGTTTTTTTATTTCCACTATATCAAACACTTTATTATCTTCATTATAAAAATAAATAACTAACAAAAATTCATTTAAAGTTAAAGAAAATTTTAAAAGTTCTTTAATAATTACTTCGGAAACAACATAATGTTTTACATTTAAAATATTTTTATAATCAAGCATTTAAACCCACATCCTTTTATTTTCTTTTAAAAATTCTATTAAGCTTTCTTTTTTATTTTCTAATTTTCCATTTAATATTAACATAATTAAACCATTTTGCACTTCTTGAATTACTTTAGATGGTTCTATTTCTAATATCTTTTGAATTTCATCGCCATCAATAGAAAGTTCACTTTCACTCTTAATCGGTAAATTTTTAAATCTTTCATTTATTTCCTTTTTATCTATTCCTAATATTTCCCCTGCTACACCAGATAGATATAAACCATAATTAAAAAGAATACCTAAATCAACTGTTTTATAACTTACTATTTCTTTAATCTTCTTAATATTATCTTTTTCTTCTTTAGTTAAAGGATAATCCTCAGGTAATTCTAATTGCGCGTACATCCCATTTATATCATCAAGATATTTTAAATTATGATAACTTATTCCCAGAATATCTAAAATTTGTAGGTCTTTTAAATATTGAAATCCCGAAACAACATTTTTAGATATCAGCATCTTCGTTATTTCTTCTTTTTTTCGCGTATTAGAAATTAAAGCTAATTCTTCCTTATGATTATGAATATATTCAATAATATCATCATCTAAATTAAAATCTAAAGTTATTTTAAATCTTAAAGCTCTTAGGATACGTAAAGGGTCTTCTTTAAACTTATCTTCAATATTACCAACAACTCTAATTGTTTTTGTTCTTAAATCCTTAAGTCCTCCTACTTTATCGATAATATTACCTTGCATATCCATATATAAAGCATTAATAGTGAAATCTCTTCTTTTAATATCAGTTTCTAAATCGCTAATATATTCAATTTCGGCAAGTTTACCATTAACGTATTTAAGTTCTTTACGATAAGTTGTAATATCGATATTAAATTTATTCTTTAAAAGCTTAAGAGAGCCATAAGTAGATACTTTAATATTTTCTTGAGCAAATATTGTAGTTAAGTCTCTAGGTAGTGCATTTGTACATATATCAACATCATTAGTTTGTTTCCCTAAAATATAATCACGGACATAGCCTCCTACAACATAAGCTTCAAAGCCCGCCTCAATAATTGTTTGTAAAACATCTTCAAGTTCTGTTATCATTATTTCACCAACACCATTTTAGCATATTTTAGAAAAGAAAAAAAGTTAAGCTTCCCAAAATAAAAATCAGAGTAAATTTCTGATTTCTATTTAGCTTTATACATTTTAATTAAATCTTTAATAGTCATTCTAGAGCCATAATTTAAAATGGCATTAGAATAAATTTTAATCGCAATATGAGCAACTAAGAAAATAGCTACAATTAATATTATTAACGAAATTAATACTTCTTTTCCCGTAGCCAATCCCATCATTATTCTCGATGGCATTGCAAATGGTGATGAAAAAGGACATAAAGTAGCAAAGGTTGTTAAAGGTCCAACTGGGGTCGAAATAATTAATTCTGATAAATAAAATCCCGCTATAGTAATTATAGCTACTGGCATATTGGCGGCTTGGATATCTTCTGGTTTACTTACCGTAGAGCCACATAACGCATATATTAAGGCAAAAAGATAATAACCTAATATAAAGAAGACAATAATTAAGAAAATATTTAAAGGACTTACTTGCGTTGATGTTAATACCATCTTTAACATTTCACTATTTAAGAATAATTTTGCACTTAAAATAGCAGTTAAGACTAGAATTAACATCTGCATTAAACCTCCTAAGCCAATCCCAATAGTTTTTCCTAAAACAATATTTCTGGGACTAGTTGAAGTTACTAAAGTTTCCATAATTTTCGAAGTTTTTTCCGTGGTTATTGAACTAGAAACTTGATAAGCACAGAAATAAATAGCATAAAATAAGACTATTGATAATAAAGTAATAACTAAAATATTTCCTTTAATAGTGGCTGTTTGTTCTACTTTGGTATTAAATGTTGGAGTAAGCATCTTAATTTCATCAGAGTTAAGTTCTAACTTTTCTATTTGTAAATTAGTATATAAACTTTCTAATTCTTTTTCTAAATCCTGTGGCATCATAGCCATTGTGTCATTGACAACATAACGAAAAGTTATTTCATTATCTTCTTTTTCAATAATAATACCAGCGGCAATCTTTGAACTTTCTATTTCCTTTTTAATTTGGGCAAAGGAACTATCTTTAATTTTTAAACTATACCCTAATTCTTTAGTATCTAAAGCATCTAATTTCCCTTCAAAAACATTTTCTTGGTCAGATATTAAGATTTTACTACTCTCACTAATATTACTTTCCTTTGAAACCATATTAATAATATTTGGAACATTAAAACCAATAATAATTAAAAGCATAATGATAATAGTCGAAACAATAAAAGATTTTCTTCTAATCATTTCCATAAAAGTAAATTTAGAAACAATTCCAATATCTTTCATTTTACTCACCTACCTTTTCAATGAATATATCATTTAAAGTTGGTTTTTCAATTTCAAACTTGGTTACAGCAATATTTTCTTTTACTACCCGTTCTAATAATTTATAAGCTTTTTTCTCATCATCAATTTTAATTTTATATTGATTATTTTTTTCTATTTCTATTTCTAAATTTAATTCTTTAATAATTTTCTTAATATCTTGATTGACATCTATTTCTACTCTATTGGCTTTATAAGTATTTTTTATTTCTTTTAAATTACCTTGTAAAACTGTTTTTCCTTTATTTAATATTAATATATCACTGCAAAATTCTTCAATAGTTACCATTTGATGAGCAGACATAATAATATATTTACCTTTTTTAACTAAATCAATAATTACATTTTTAATAATTTCTGTATTTACTGGGTCTAACCCACTAAATGGCTCATCTAAAACTATTAATTGTGGGTCATGAATAATTGCACTCATAAATTGAATTTTTTGTTGATTGCCTTTCGATAGCTTCTCGGCGGGCATATCTAAATATTCGGACACTTTTAATATTTTGGCCCAATGAATAATAGCCTTTTCCGCAGCTTTCTTTTTCATACCTTTTAAAATAGCAAAATATAAAAGTTGTCTTCTAATTACTGTTTTCGGATAGACGCCTCTTTCTTCTGGCAAATAACCAAAATTAACCGCCTTTCTTTCTACCTCTTTATTATTCCAAGTAATACTTCCTTCATCTTTTTTGAGAATTCCTAAAAGCATTCTAATTGTTGTTGTTTTACCGGCTCCATTAGTTCCTAGTAAACCATAAACACCAGGTTTATCTAAAGTTAAAGATAGATTTTTAACCGCTATTTTATTACCAAATTTTTTACTGACATTTTCTAATACTAAACTCATTTTGTAATCCTTTCTATTTTGCTTTCTTGAGGCCAATTCCTCCTGCTTTAATTTTAGCTAATGCGTTTAGCTGTGTCAAGAAAGGGCACTAAAAAAAGCATTGAAATTCAATGCTTAATTCATAGAACACTCAGTAGGTTCACTAACACTTAATTCTGGACAGAAAATATAACCAGTTTTACCATTATATTTAATTTTGCAATAACCATCTATTTTTTTATTTAAATATGTTACTTTTGTACATGTACTTAATGGTGTAAATAATCCAGTACCATCTTTTTTAGCAAACATACCAGTACTAACATTTACATAACGATATTTAGAATTACTTTTATCATTAACTGTAACATTAATCGTACGAATTACATCATCATTGTTATTATAACAACGAACTTTGGTTGAACCACTTTTTAAAGCAGTAACCACATTATCTTCGGCATCATAACTAATAATATCTTCATTAGCAATGTCGATATAAGCACAAGCATCAACATTTTTAAATTTTGTTGTATTATTAACAGTTATACTTGATTTAGCAATACTAAATTTAGCAGCTTCGGCATCGGCATTATACAAACTAGCTGACTCTTCATCTTTATAACAATAACCAGCCCATTTAACAGCACATAATTTTGCTTTCCCCTTTTTACTACAACTTTGACCAACTACGGCTTTTTGTTTTCCAGTTGAGCCTGTACAACTATCATAAACAACTGATGAACCTAAAGGTAAATTATCATAATTTTCATCACCATAAGGATATTTTTTAGTTTTTGCTGTTGTTCCACAAGCTCTAGAGTTATTACTTTCATAACCTTCCGCATCAGCAAAGTTTCCAATGAATTCTTGATTTCCCCAAGTTAATTCACCAGATTCATCCCAATAATCACAAGTTAATTTAAATTGATTATTAGTACTTACTTTTACTTTTGTTTGAGAAGCACTAGCAACATCAGTATATGATACTAATAAAGCTAAAGCTCCTAAAGCTAAAATAACCTTTTTCACTAAATTCTTTCTTTTCATTTCAAATCCCCCATTTCAACGGGATTGATGATACCACTTTTTTTGTATTTTGTCAATAGCAAAATGCTTATAAGAAGCTTTTATTGATAATTATT
Source organism: uncultured Bacilli bacterium (assembly GCA_947594925.1). Classification (GTDB taxonomy): domain Bacteria; phylum Bacillota_I; class Bacilli_A; order RF39; family UBA660; genus HGM10766. The sequence goes on along the minus strand of CANQEJ010000004.1, from coordinate 38,649 downwards.
CTTTTCATTTTGAATTTGTTTAATAAATTCTTTCGTATTTAAAGTAACAGTTTCAGTCTGACTATATTTACGATAACTAATAGTTTTGTCATCTACTTCCTTTTGACCTAAAATAAGATTATAAGGAATTTTTCTAGTTTGACTTTCACGCATTTTATAGCCTAATTTTTCATCTCGGTCATCAAGTTCTACTCTAAAACCTTGCTCTTTTAATGTTTCATATATCTCTTCTGCATATTTTAAATGATAAGCATTATTAACAGGAATAACATTGATTTGCACTGGTGATAACCATAAAGGAAGAGCCCCTTTTGTTTCTTCTAAATAGTAAGCAATAAAACGGTCAATAGAACCAAATACAGCCCGGTGTAAAACAACTGGTGTTTTTTTCGAACCATCTTTATCGACATATGTTAAATTGAATTTTGCTGGCAGACAGAAATCTAATTGACAAGTAGAAATTGTTATCTCATTTCCTACCGCTGGTTTAACTTGAACATCAAGTTTTGGTCCATAAAAAGCTGCTTCCCCTATTTTTTCCGTATAAACAATTCCAATATTATTTAAAACTTTTCTTAAAGTATCTTCAGCCATATCCCACATAGCATCGTCATTATGATATTTAACTTTATCATCTGGGTCTCTTAAAGAAAGTTCAAATGTATAATTAGTAATATTTAAATCTTTATAAGCTTCTAAAATTAAATTAACGACACTGGTAAATTCACTTTCAATTTGTTCTGGCGTTACGAAAAGATGCGCATCATTTTGACAAAAAGAACGAGTTCTTTCAATTCCTTTTAAAGCTCCACTAGCTTCAAAGCGACAGTCACGAGCAATTTCCCCTATTCTAATTGGTAAATCGCGATATGAGTGTATAGCATTAGCATAAATCATCATATGATGAGGACAATTCATTGGACGTAAAACAAATTCTTCGCCTTCCACTTCCATTTTAGGAAACATATTATCTTTGTAATGTTCCCAGTGACCAGAAGTTTTATATAACTCAACATTTCCTAAAGGTGGTGTTAAAACATGTTGATATCCTAACTTTTTCTCTTTATCCTTAATATAATTTTCTAACTCTTCCCAAATTATATAACCATTTGGTAAATACATAGGTAACCCTTTACCAACTAAATCGTTCATAAAGAAAATATCTAAATCTTTACCTATTTTACGATGGTCACGATTTTTAGCTTCTTCTAATTCTTCTAAATAAGCAGTTAACTCTTCTTCAGTGGGAAAGCAAACACCATAAATTCTTTGTAAAACCTTATTATTTTTGTCTCCCTTCCAGTAAGCTCCGGAAACTTTTAATAATTTAAAATTCTTACAAGCTTTAACTGTTTCCATATGTGGTCCCCGACAAAGGTCTGTAAAATCGCCTTGCGTATAACAAGAAATAACGGTATTTTCTTCATCCATCCTGGAAATTAAATCAATCTTATAAGGGTCATCTTTAAACATCTCTAAAGCTTCATCTTTCGAAAGTTCCTTACGAACTATTCTTTTTCCATCTTTAATAATTTTTTTCATTTCCTTTTCAATTTTAGGAAAATCTTCTTCTTTAATTACAATATCGCCTAAATCAATATCGTAATAAAAGCCACTATCGACTACAGGTCCTACCCAAAATTTCGCATCTGGATATAAATGTTTAATAGCTTGAGCCAATACATGTGCGCAGCTATGATTTAACGTATTTAAATTTTCATTTTCTTTAATATTTATCATTATTAAATTCCTCCTATTTTATATAAATATCTACTATAATATCTTTATTAATTAAATTTTGAAAATCATCTTTTAAACTAATATCACCAACAATACTTCCATAATGAATTGGAATTACCTTTTTCGGTTTTATTTCATTAATATAAGAAGCAGCTTCTTGAACGTTCATCGTATAAGTTCCTCCAATCGGAACAAAACATATATCCGTTTTAATATCTTTAATATCCTCTGTAACATCAGTATCTCCCATAATATAATACCAAGTCTCATCTATCTTAATATTATAACCAACATAACCTTTTTCTTGAGGGTGATAAGGTTTATCTAAATTATAAGAAGCAGATGTCCGAAAAACTAAACTATCTAATTCATAATTTTGATTAGGTTCCACTAACATAATATTATTTGTAACTTTTCTTCCTTCTTTTTCCATTATTTTAGGAATTATTAATTTAGTATCATCTTTCATAACATTTTTAAGTGATGCTAAATCAAAATGGTCATAATGGTCATGGGTAATAAATATATAATCAGCATCATGAAACGCCGTAGCAATTTTATATGGGTCAAAATAAATAATATTCTTACCTGTAAGTTTAATTGCTGATTGGGTAAATACCTCTATATTCATCATATTCCTCCTTTAAAATAAAAAAGGATAATACCAAGGAGCCAATTTAATGACGGTACCATCCTTTGTTTGCTTAATTTAAGATAACGGCTTCTAACCGGAGTTTATTAAACTCTCTAGAAAGGAGTAACTTTTAAGTCTTCTCTTAGTTTCCACCAACCACTAAGTCTCTTTTTAAAAAGTTCTTAAAAATCATGTCTTTCATAATCAATTTACGAATATATTATATAACTTTTTAACCAAGATAGCAAATCAATTCCTTAATATTTTAATAACTAATTATTAGTAAATTTTCTAATTAAGGTATTTTTACTTTCTTGTTCTAATATTTCATAATCTTCTTTAGCTAAAATTTCATCTATTCTTACTTTAAGAAGCCAAGGCTCAACATTAAATAAAGTAGCAATACAATTAAAATAATCCCTATTTTCTAATAAAACTTTTAAACTCCCACATAATACTAAGGTCGTTTCCATTAATAGATTTTCGGGAAGCAGAAGACACATAGCAAAATAATTAGCTTCAAAGTTTTCTATATCTCTTTTAGTTTTAGGCGTTTTGCGTCCATACATATAATCACAAAACTTAATTAAATCTTTAGTCATTGCCTTATGAGCATACTGAGACATCTAAACACTTCCTTTTATCAAAATATTTTTTATTTTTAGCAAATTGTGACAAATTTCTATTTTACTATATGTTATTCTACCTGCCGATACATCGAAAATTATATGTTAAACCCCCAGACTCTATAATATATATTCCTAAATCTATTTTACTATCCTATAACCTTTAAAAACACGAACTTTCGATGTATCACTTTAATTTGATACCTACTACTTCTTCTTTATTAAAATTATATATAATTTCTAATTCCTTTTTTTCTTTATTATATTTATATAAATCACAAGGAGAATACCAATTAACATTGGTTCTAATTACCACATAATAATCATCGTCCAATATTATTACTTTCCCTACTAATATTTCATGATGCACTTTCTTTCCAATTAAAGAAACAATATTTCTTAAATCTTGGGTTAAATACACAGCATCATTTTGACTATCTCGTAAAGTACATAACTCTTCTAAAGAAGTCTCACTTTCTTCCTTAACTTTTTTCATATTATAACAATTATTTAAGGTTAATACTTTACTCTTCGCTGGTTTAAACTTTTCTACTTCTCGATAATTTTTTCGGTCATTAATTTCATAATACGCTATTTTACCACTTTCATCTTTTTGGGTCATAACATAAATAGAATTAGTATAATCATTAATATATAAATAATTAATAAAAAGTAATAAAACTAAAATAATTAAAGCTCCAATAGGAATAATTTTATAATACTTCTTCATAACTGGTCCTCTTAATCCCGTTTATTTTCACTAATCATTTCCATATCCACAGTTAATTGTTTTATTCTTTCAATAATTCGACGCGCTTTTACGCCATCTTCACTATAATTTGATAAAGCTAAATGATGTTCTAATTCAGCAATAGTTAAATTAGAAGTAAAAAAAGTTGATAAATGATTATCCATCCGATGTTGTAAAATTGTTCCTAATATTTCATCACGACCCCATGTTGTTACTTTCTCTGCTCCAATATCATCAATTAATAAAATATCAACATTTTCATAATAATCCATTTTCTCGGCAAAAGTATCCCAATCATCTTTTAAATCTCGAAGCATTTCTGGAAAATAAACAATTTCCGTTTTCACTCTTTTCTCACTTAACTCATTTAATAAAGCCGAGATTAAAAAAGTTTTACCACAACCAAAATTACCATGTAAATAAAGACCCTTTTGATTAGGGTTTTTTTCATAATTATCATAATAAGATTTTAACCACTTAATAACTTTGACCCTATTTTTATCATTAATATCAATATCTTTCATCCGTACTTTTTCTTTTTTACTAGCATTTTGTTTTTCCTTTTGTAATTCTTTTTCTTTATATTTACATGCAAAATAAGAAAATATTAATTTATCATCATCTACTTTAGGACAGTAAGCATATCCTTCTATTTTATTTTTGCAAGCAAATAAAGAAGAACAATTTTCACAATTATTTAACTCTACGGCTGCATCTTCTAATTTCGAAGTATATTTCATTGCTACTTCTAAAGGAATATTTAAATTAGTTACAATTGCCTTTACTTGTGGATTTGTTAAAGCAATCGTTAAATCCTTTTTTAAAGTGCTATTTAAATCTTTCTTACTTGTTAATTTATTATTTACTTCAAGCATAATTTCACCTACTTAAATTCTTTTAATAAGTCTTCTAATTCTTCTTTTTCTTCTGGGCTTATTTCTTCTTTAGTTATATTTTGATTAAACCATACTGGCTGTTTTTCACTAATCTTAGTTGTTGTAACTTTCGTTGCTTTTTTCGTATATTTTTGATGTTCTTTTTCCGCAACACTCATAGCTTCTGAAGCAGTTTTAATATTAAGTCTTTTCCATTGTCCTGCTATAGCTTCAATAAAAGCTTGATTTAATTTATTATTATTTCTTCTTAAAACATAATCAATTAAAACATTTACTACTGCAGGTTTTAATTCTAAATCAACGACTAAATATTCTAATAATTTTAAATCGCGACTGGTTGGTCTTACTCCTTTATATTTACTTTTTAAAAAGTCATAAGGACTAGTTGTTTCAAAGACATGAATTATTCTTCCACGCTTAGATGTATCTCCACTTGGACTTCTTAAATACTCTGGTTGCTTACGATATATTAAAGTTGGCAGACTGCCATTATTATTAAATTGATAATACTTACGAATACTTTTTCGAAGATTTTCTTTATCAATAAAACCTTTTTCATTAATTACAGTTCTTAAAATCTCAGCCATTTTAAGAGAATCTAAATTATATAAAAATGCTAGCTCATTAATAAGTTCTTTAGTTTTTTTATTAAAAGCTTTCTCATTTAAAATCCCTTTTGGAATAGATGATGTTATTAAATCAAAATCAATTTGTTCTTCTAATTTAATAGGATTATTTTGATGTTCTTGCACTTCAAAATGTTCAATGTTAGAACTAATAGATTTAAAAGTCATATTTAACATTTTCGAAATATCGGTATAACCAGTTAAATCCATATGTCTTTGTTCATATTCTTTTTTGATTAAATCATATTCTTTTTTTCCTAAATTATTATATAATATAACATTTAAAATGGGATGGGCAAAAAACTCACTAGCAGCCATTGGCGAATATAACTCATAAACATAACTATTTATTTGACCTTCTTTATAAAATGTTTTGACTAACCCTACACTTTCTAAAGCTTCTCTTGCTATTCTAATTGTATCTAAATCCATCTTTAAAATACTCATTAAATGATGATGAGTATAATCAATACTAACTATTTCTAACTTATCTAAATCACGCCATAAAGTTAAATATAAACTTACTGCTAAAGAACCAATAATAGGTTCATATAAAGTAATTAAATTCTTTTTATCTACTTCCGTTAGGATGGTTCTATTTACAACTGTGTACACATCAGCAGGGAGTAAAGAAATTGTTTTCATAAATGACCACCCTTTCTTCTTTTATTATAAATTATTTTCCCAAAAAAAGAAACAACTATTACTCTAGTCGTTCTTTTTTATTTAGGCCGGAATTCCCGTACCATATGTTATATTATTGCTACCTTCATCAGGTCCTTTTCCAGTACCATAAATAACTGAATTAACTATTTCTTCTTCGGCTTTACCAGTACCATATGTAACTTCATTTAGTGTAGCTTCACTACCACCTGTACCATATGTTACAACAGTTTGAACAGTTCCTTCACTTGCTCCTCCGGTTCCATAAGTAACTTCATTTTCTTTATCTTCTTCGGCTTTACCAGTACCATATGTAACATTAGGATTATAAGTTTCTAATAATTCACCGAATAAACTCATTAAATTACCAAAAGCTACTCTCTTATCATTATCACTACCTACAAAATTTTTATAATCATATAAAGCGTTCATAAATTCAGTATATTTATTAGCATCATATGAATTAATAGGTTGTAAGTCTTCTAAAATTAAATCAACAAATGAATTAGACATAATATTAAATTGTTGATTATCGTATACTCTGACATATACTTCATGTTCTTTTCCATCACTATTTTGAATAACAATTCCGTATACACCATTAGCAGTAAATGTTATTGTATTATCTTCATTAATAATATAATTACCAGTTACATCAATTTCTTCTGGAGTAATCATATCTTCCGTATAATCTTTATAACCTTTTACTTTAATAATTTTACCTTCATTAATATTAACAATTTCTCCTGTTTCATCCATTGTAACAGCATTATCAAATGCTACTGTATCACTTACTAGATAAAAAGGTATTCTATAATCATATGATTCATCATTTACAATACTACCAGTTTCTGCTTGAGCAACTTCGGCAACATTGACAACTTCTACTTCTTCTTCCACAACATTATCGCTTACTACTACTTTATCAGTTGGTGTATAAGTATAATCAGAATCTTCATCTAAATCGCTAGTATCTTTCTTCTTAGTTTCCACTGTCTTATCCTTTGTAACTTTGTCTTTTTCTTCTAAATCTTTATCTTTAGTAAAATACCAAGTTACTAAAACCCCTATAGCTACTAAAACAATAATAGCTAGAACAATAAATATTGTTCTTTCTTCTTTTGCAAGTTCATTTTTCTTTTCCATATTCCCTCCCGTTTTTACTACTATATTTTTTAGAATAACTTCACAAAAAAATCCCACTTTATTCATAGGACTAATTTATGAGTAATCCCCTGAACTAAATGCCCATATACTTGCTTTGGCACTCTAAGTAAATTATATATTAACATTCGTCACATTTCAACAATTTTCGGCATTTTTTACAAGTTTGACAAAAAAATTTGCTAAATTTAGCAAATTCTTAACACTTATCATCACATGTACTATTTGTAATTTTTCCGATATTATCTACATAAATATTGTATAATTCTTCCGTTTGTTTATCATCTAGTAAGATATATGGGTCTTCTTGGGAATCTACAGTCGCTTCATGATAAGCCACAATTTCCCCATCTTTAACAAACACAACTAAAGGAACATATATTCTTTTCTCGCCAGTATGCACAGTTTTTCCATTAGCATCTGTTAACGTATACTCTTCTAAAATACTATCTAAAGCCTCTAAAAGTTCTCGGTAACCATCTTTAGCTTTTTGGGTTTCAATAATATTACCATCTTTATCGACTTCTTTAACATTTTTAATTTGATTAGCATTATAATAGTAAATTCTACTTAACCCCATACCTACAGCGGCATTTAATAAAACTGGAACAGCATTACGACACCAAGGACACTCGGGATAGCCAAAATAAATAACTGCCGTTTTACTATCTAAAATATCTAAAACCTCATTTACATCAACATACTTAATAACATTATCACTAGGAATATTCATTTTAGGATATTTTTTTTGATTATTAGGATTTATCTCATCATTTAATTTTTCATATTCTTCTTTAAATTTAGTAGCATCACTAACTTTTGTTTCCTTTTTATCTTCTTTTTTAAAATCAATATTGCAAATAATTGCCGTAGTTGCTAAAGCAATTACTACAATTATAATTATAATTGTTTTTTTCATTTACGACCTCTTTCTAATTTTGATAAGCATCTAATAACCTTTTATGAATTCCTGGTTCAATAATATTAATTGTATTAATAGCATTTTCTAAAGCCCCTTTAAAATTTCCCCTATTAAATAAACCTTCGGCTTTAGAAAGACCTAAATCAATCTCCTTATTAGTAGGACGATAACGATTTCCATATACAATAGCCATCTCTGCCATCCAGGCAGTTTTCACTAATTCATTAGTCGTATTAAATAATTTCAAGACTAAATCGCGGGCTGTATCTACCCTAGTATTTAAAACTTTAATAGAAATTGGTTTTTTATCTAACTCTCTAACCATCTCTTGAATAGCTTCCGTAGCCTCCGCTAATTCCACATAATATTTTTTAGGAACTACTGGTAATTTAAAGCTTTTAATTTTATATTTCGATTTCTTTAAAATATCTTTAATTTCATCTAATTGTTCCCTAGCTCGTAGTTCATCTTCTTTTAAACTTCCTAAAGTTCTTAAAGCTAGTTCTAATCTTTCCTCAGCTTTAGTCAAACGCACATTTAAAACTTCCATATCTTTGCCTAAACGCGAATAAGCAAAAGCTTTCGAACGATGCGCAGCAATAACTTGGTCATATTCTTTTTTAATATCTAAAAATTCTTTTTTAATATCTCCTACTACTTTAACATCTTCATCAGTTAAATCATAACTATATTTAATAGCTCCTAATTTCTTTAAAAGGTCATTATTTATTTTCATTAACTTCGTTACTTTAACTAAAATAGTGCGTGAATAATCTTCAAAAATCTTTTTGGAAATTCTTTCTTTATCAAAATCATTATATAAACTATCATAATAATCTACTAAAGTTTTAAGTTCAAAAATAGAATCTTCAATATTTAAAACATTTAGGCGAGCAAAGATATCAGATATCTTCTTTTCTGTTTCGGTAATATTATATTCAATATTTAAATAATCAATATTATAACCATCTTTACGCATCTTCTCAGAAATAGTTTTAATATCTGCAATCTTTTTCGGAATAATAGTTTTTCCAATCATTATAATAGAAGGTGCCTCTTCGATAACTAATTTTAAATTACCAATTGTATCATCAATGGCCTTTACAATTTTTCCTACTTCAGAAAATGAACCATCGTCCATTGCTATTTCAAATGCACTAAATAACTTATCAACATTTTCAAATTGTAATTCAATAGGACTAGATATTAACTTATAATCTTCTTTTTCTTTATTATATTTATTAAATATCTCTCGATACATTGTTTTAAGTTTAGTAATAGTTTCACGATTTTTTTCTTCACTTAGAGTTATTTCTCTAATTTCTTCTAGTAAGAAATTAGCTCTAGTTTTAACATAAAATATTTGTAATTCAATTTGAGCAATTTTTTGTTTTAAATCTTTATAGTTTTTATCTTGAAATAATTCTTCTACTTCCAATAATTCATCCGATATTTTTGGAACTTCTTCATCTTTAATCTTTTTAAATCTTTTTTGCCACTCTCCAAAAGTTTCTTCCATCTTTTCATTATTTAAAAGTGATTCTACTTTATTTAGTTCTGTTAAAATAGATGCTGAGATAATTAAGTTCTTATCTCTTTCTAATGAATTTATTTCATTTTTATAAGAATTCTTTTCTTTTCTACCAATTAAATTTAAAACGACTATAACAATGGCTACAGCAAGTATATAATAACTTACGGCTAAAATAGTAAAGGTTGTACTACTCACATAACCACTTCCTTATCATATAAACATTTTAACACATATTCCGACATTTTGTATATGAATTTTTTATGAGGTTTTTCATATAATTGATTTGACATTACTATTAAAGTAAAGTATAATCATTGTTGCGATGTAATGGCAGCGTTATTTAAAAAGTTGATGTGTTTGTTGCCGAAAATGGTTTATTAGTATCTAAGACTGCCTTTAGAGAAAATAAAAAACAAACTCCCCTGCTTTCTTAAATAACAATTCCTTTCATGCAAAAATATAAAAGAAAGGAGATAATAATATGGCAAGATATACTGGTCCAGTATATAAAAAATCTCGTCGTCTTGGTTTTTCGACTTTAGAAAATGGTAAAGAACTTGCTCGTCGTCCTTACGCTCCAGGTATTCATGGTAACGCTCGTCGTAAAAAGATTAGTGAGTACGGTATCCAAATGCAAGAAAAACAAAAAGTTCGTTTCATGTATGGTTTAAATGAAAAACAATTCCATAAATTATTTGAACGTGCTCAAAAAATGCAAGGTGTTGCTGGTGAAAACTTCTTAAAACTTCTAGAAAGTCGTTTAGATAATGTTGTTTATCGTTTAGGTCTTGCTAAAACAAGACGTGGCGCTAGACAAGTTGTTAATCATGGTCATATAACTGTTAATGGTAAAAAGGTTGATATCCCTTCTTATCAAGTTAAAGTTGGTGATGTTATCGCTGTAAAAGAAACATCTTTAGACCATAAAGCTATTAAAGAAGCTGTTGAAGCTACTTTAAATCGTCCAGCCTTTGTTGAATTTGATGCTAATAAACTTTCTGGTAAATTATTACGTTTACCTGATAGAAGTGAACTTAATCAAGATATTAATGAATCACTTATCGTTGAATTCTACAATAGATAAAACTAAAAAATCACAAAATTTTGTGATTTTTTTTTAGTTATTTTTCTTAAGTTTATATTGTCTATAAACTAAATTAGAATTCCCATTAATCTCGACAGCATTACCATTTTTATTATACATCGTTACACCAATAACTTGAGCATCAACATTAAAACTTTGAGAAATAGCTATAATCTTTTGAGCATCTTCTAAAGTTGGAACAATTATTTCCATCCCTACTCCCATATTAAATGTTTGATACATATTATAATCACTTATACCCCGGCAAGCTTGGATTTCTTTAAAAATGGGTGGAACTATTAATTTATTTAAATCTCTTTTAATATAAGAAATATTTTCTCCATAATTTAAAGATTTAGTTAAACCTCCATTTGTGCAATGAATAATTCCACTCACCTTAATATCACTACTTAACACTTGTTTTAAAATAGGTAAATAAGTTCTAGTTGGCGAAAGTAAAGCATCAACTATGGTCATATCACTACCCTTTAGTTTATCTTTAAGACGATAAGGTCCCGTAAATAATTTACTTTCTAAAACTGTCTTATCTAAACACTCTTCATATTCCCTATAATAAGGACTTAATAAAGAATTAATAGCTAAAGTAAGACCATTACTACGCATACCAGAATTCTCATAATCTTCATAGGTACTTTGACCATAAGAAGCAAGACCAACAATAAATTCATTTTCCCTAATACCCGCACAATTAATAATCTTTTCTTTTTCTAAAATAGCACTCGCTGTCGCATCTATTCCTAAAGTTGTCGTATAACTTCCAACATCCATAACATCTTTTCCAGCATTATATAAATTAATTCCTAAACTCTGCATCTTTTGATAATATTCATCATAACCTTTTATAATATCTGCTATTACTAAATCATTAATTCTTCCGGCATTACGGGCAATATGATTAGTAAGATAAAAATTATCGGTTACTCCTACACAAGCCATATCATCAGTATTCATAACAATTGCATCTTGGGGAATTCTTTTTAAATATTGAGTTCCTAAACCTTCTTGCATCGCTATATAAGCAACATTGCTTTTCGTTCCAACCCCAGAAGAGTGAATAATTTGAAAATATTTCTTTTGTAAATCATCTTCGACATTATTAGGTAGAGGCATTATCTGACAAAAAGCTTTCGGCAATACACCTTTATAAAGACTTCCTGAAGCCTCATCTAAACTTTCTTTAGTTGTTTTAACATTAAGCTTTTCATAATCATTTGTTTTCTTATTTTCCATTTTCTCACATCCTTTTTCTTCCGGTATTATTATACTCACTCTCTCATTTAATGTCTATGTTAAAAGTAAAAAAACATTATCTTTTATAGATAATGTCATTGCCATAAATCTTTCGGATATAAGCCCTTTTTGATATATTCATGCAGCTTCTTAGAAACTGCTTCTTTATCTTCTTTATAAGTAACACCAAACCAGGAAGAAGATGTTAATTTAATTTCTAATTCTATTTGTTTTTCATTAACTAACTTAAATAAATCTTCAATAATTAATGCTTCACATTTATCTAAATTAGCCGTATTTTCTTGCATAAAACTATCAAAAACTTTTTGTAATTTTGGTAAAACATCTGGTAAAAGAGCAAACATATTCATTGAAACAGGATTATCTTCAGGAAGTTCAAAAGCCTCTTTACCACTTAAAGGTTCAGCCATAATCTTTCCATCTTCCATACCTACACTACACTCAATAGCTTCCATTAATTTATCGTTAACAACTTTACATATTCCTCTTTTAACTTTACCATTTTCCGTTAAAGTATTAGTAATCTTATATAATATAATGCCATTTTTTTGATAATTAGTTTCCTTAAAAAACTGAACAGCATCTAAAAAGGCTTCTCTTCCATAAAAATCATCAGCATTAATAACCACAAATGGTTCATTAATTAAATCTTTAGCACTTAATATTGCCTGTGTTGTTCCTAAAGGTTTAACACGGTCTTTAGGAATATCATATATTTCTTTCATCTTCTCTAAATCTTGAAAAGCATATAAAACTGTTATTTTATCTTCTATTCTTTTCCCAATAGTTTCTTTAAATACTTCTAAATTTTCCGGTTTGATAATAAAAATTATTTTATTAAATCCTGCTTTAATCGCATCATAAATAGAATAATCAATTAAAAATTCCCCACTAGGACCAAATGGTTCAATTTGTTTTAAACCTCCAAAACGGCTCCCCATTCCCGCCGCCATTATAACAAGTGTCATATCTTGCATATCTTCACCTCTATCTTCATTATAAAAGATAATATTTAAAAAATGAAGTTTTTTTAATTTTCCGGTTTAAAAACAATAACTGTTTTAGAAGTTCCTGATAATTTTTTAATAATCCTTTTTAAAGTTTCCATATTTAAACTATTTATAACTTTATAAGTATCATTAATTAAATAGTTATTATTAACAATATTATCTTGAATTAAAGTATTAACTTCTTCAATATCATCATAGGTTACCACAAAAGATGCTATTAATACTTTTTTATAACGATTTAATTCTTCACTTGTTACTTCAATTTGGTCAAAATAATCATTTAATTTATTAATGACTTCTTCAGGATAATTAGTTTCTGCTGTTACTGTTAAAGTAAAATGATTTTCCCAAATATTCGCCGCAAAAGTTAAAGGTTTTGTAATTAATTTATTATTAAATAAATTTTCATGAGCCTTACTTGTTAAACCAAAAGTATTTTTTAAAATTAAAGATAAATACATCTTTAACTCATCTTTCCGATATTCTTTAAAATTAGTTAAAGGAATTTTAACAGTCATTTTTAATTTAGGAATTTGAATATTTTTCTTTTCTTCATAATATTTAATAACTACTTTATTTGGTTCTTTTTCATTTTTAAATTGTGGTCTTTCATAGTTACCAAAATCTTTTTGTCTTTCATTTTCTTTAATTATTGCCACTGCTTCTTTAGGATTAAAATTACCTGTCATAACCATAAACATATTCGCAGGATGATAGAAATTATCATAGATTAATTTTAAATGTTCAATTGTAATTTTCTTAATATTATCAACAGTTCCACTAATTAAATATTTTCTTTTATTTTTATGCCATAAATATTCATTAGTTTTAAAAATTAACTGGGCATTTGGTTCATCTTCATACATTTTTATTTCTTCAGTTATAATATCTCTTTCTTTTTTTAAATCTTCTTTAGTAAAATAAGGGGTATTGACATAATCTAATAAATAATTTAGATTTTCTTTAAAATTAGAAGAAGCATATACTTCATAAAAAGTAAAATCATTAGTCGTACAAGCATTAATTGCTGCTCCTAATTTCATAAAATGTTCATGAGCAGTTTCATTTGGCATATAAAACATCATATGTTCTAAAAAATGGGCCGTACCATTAGGGACTTTAAAAAAATTCTTATTATTTTTTAATTTAAATTCCGTATGAATACTACCATATTTAACATTTAGAGTTAAATAATAATTTTTAACCTTTTCATTAACCCACATAATAATTGGCATCCCATTATCTGTTTTATCATAAAAAAGAACTTCATCTATTCCTTCAATATTAATCTTCTTCACTATTTCACCCCACTTAACATATAAATTGTATTTATTTTCACCTTTTTAGCGAACTTTTTAATATCTTCTTTAGTTACTTTTCTTATTGCTGCTATTCTTTTTTCTACTGGTTCTAAATGGGCAATATTACAAAATAAATAATTATTAATTAAAGAAGATTCATTATCTTCTATCATATTTAAAGAAGTAATTAACCCTTTCTTAGCATCTTCTAGCTCTTCGGTAGTTATCTTATTAACCATTTCTTTTAAAGCTTTCTTCATTAAACTTAAAGCTTTATTATAATTTTTTTTAGCAATTCCCGCATATAAAATGATGATACTATCATACTTTTGATAAATACTGTTAGTAGTATAGCATAAAGAATTATCACATCTTAAATACTTTGCTAATTTATTATTTAAAGAGCCGCCTCCTAACATATAATTATATAAATAAGCAATTATATCTCTTTGTTCTAAAGTAGGATTAACTAAATTACAACCAATTAATAAATTAGCTTGATTAATAGAAGCAGTTTCCTTTTTTACTTTAGGAGTATTACGGATTTTAGGAGAACTTATAATATCTAAATCATAATTTTTAACAATTCTATTAGCAAATTTATTTTCAAAAAAATCAGCAATCTTATCCATATCTAAATTACCTACTAAATAAATATCACAGTAATCTTCTTCTAATAACTTACTATACTCTTCTTTTAAATCACTAATTGTTACATTTTCTACTTCTTCATTAGTTCCTACCATATCATAAGATAAAGGCATATTCTCATCGATATTTTTAAATAAATGACGATAAGCTAAAACTTTAGGATTTTCATCTTTTATTCTTACCTCATTTAAAAGATTATTTTTAATAAGTTTAAAATTATTTTCATCAAAAATATTTGGTTTAAAAATAACAGCAATAACAAAATTTAAAAGTTCAGTTAGGAAATTATTTTCACAATATTTAGGATTTAGAAAATCATAACAAAAACTAGTTAATAAACAATTACCAACTCTTGATAAAAGACCATAAAAAGAAGTATTATATAAATCTTCTAAATGTTTATTTAATTCTATTTGATTAGGATAATCACTGGTTGAATAACTTAATATTTCCATTAAAAATTTTCTTAAAACAATATTTTCTTTTTGGACTTTACGTCTGAATACTACTTCTAAATGACAATTTTTAAATTTATCGGTTTTAATAGTATATAGATTAAATGAATTAAAAGGATAAGTTTTATATTCCATAAGACACCTCTTCAACTATATTTTTCCCTTAATTTACTTAATCATACTCTCTTTCAAAAGAAAACATCGATAAAATCGATGTTATTTTGTTATTTGTTCGACATCATAGCCATAGTATTTTAATATTTCTTGGGCTTTCTTACTTTTTCTTCCCTTTAAACAGTAAAGATAATATTTTTTATTTTTATCAAGATATTCTTTATAGTTAAACATTAACTTATCATAAGGAATATTTATACTATTTGGTAGATGACTTTCTTGATATGTTATCCCATCTTCTAAATCAATTATTTGCCCATCCTTTAAATAAGCCATTTAAATCACCACTATAAGATATGCGTTCTTTAAAATTATTTATAGGTCAAACATATAAAAAGCTTCCTTCAAGGAAACTTTTATTCATCACCAAAGAAATCATCAAAGAATTCATCATCAGAAACGACATGTTCATCAACAATAACACTATCATTATCAATATTAATTTTTGGTTTTGGATGATTTTCTACTTTTACTTCTGGTTTAACCTCTGGTTGTAATATAATTTTTTCTTCTTTTGGCACTTCTTTTGGTATATTTATTTCTTTTTCAAAATCTTTTAAATCAAAAGAAGGCATTTCCATTTTTGGTAATTCTACTGGTTGCTTTTCAACCTCTACTTTTGGTTTTTCTTTGATATTACTTTCTAATTTAGGCAAGTCTGGGGCTGGAATACTTTGTAATTTTTCTACTTCTTTACGTTTTTCTTCTTCCTCTTTTTCAATTTTAGCAATTTGGGCATCGATATCTTTAATCATTGCATCAATATCCATTGGAGTTTTACCAGCTAATCCTCCCATATTTGGCATACCCATATTATTCATGCCACCCATTGGACTATTAAAACTTGGCATACCCATTGGTCCGCCAAATCCTGAATTTGGCATCCCAAACATACCGTTACCTAACATTGGATTACTTCCTGATGCTCCTCTTTTTTCCATATCTTCTGACATTTTTTTACGTTTTTCTTCTTTAACAAATTCTTTAATATCAAAAATTTTAACTGTTTTAAGAGGACGGGTATAAAATTCTGATTTATCGTATTTTTTCATACCTTCTTGATTATATGAAGGTACTAATTTAGTTTTAAATGGGTTCATACGCGCTTTTAGAATTATTACCTCGTTCATCTTCATCTTTTGTAAATCAGTAACTGTTACTAAAGGTTTTTCTGCTAAAGCTTTATCTTTATCTTTAGGTTTTTTTACGCCACATAATTTACTTATTTCTTCCAAAGCTTTTAATTCAGTTGTTAATAAATAAATTAAATTACCACAGTTAGACCTAATGGTCTGAGCATCATTTTCCCCATACACATCATTTAATTGGGCAAAGTTCTGGATAATAAAAGTAAATCTTATATCCCTACTACGGGCAGCTGTAACCATACTCGTAACGTCTTTTAAAGGAGGCATATTAGCAAACTCATCTAGAATAAAATTAGTACGATATTTTAAACGGCCATTAGCTTGTTTATACGCTTCATCAATTAATGTTTCATATAATTGTTTAATAAAGATAGTAGCCAAAGCATGATAAGTAGTTTTTTCATCATGGATAACAATAAAGACAGCTGATTTTTCTCTTCCGATATTTCGCATGTCAAAATCTGTAAATGATAACATTTCACTTAAATTTTTCTGCGCGGCAAAGATACGAATTTTTTGTCTAAATGTAGAAAGTTGGCCACCTTGGGTTTCCTTAGGGGCATTAATAACATTAGCAGCGAAAATATATGGAGATGAATTTTCCCCTTTTAAATTAAAGTATTCTTTAATATAAGTAGAAGTAGCAAATCTTTCTTCCCCTTGGGTAGTCATCGTATAAATAGAGTTAATATTAATTTCTTCTTCTTTACCATCTTCAAATAAACCTAAAACACATCCAGAAAAATAATCGGCTGCTGAGTTTTGCCAGAATGGGTCAGCATTACTATTTTTTTCCTTTAAGATATTATTAGCTACGTCTTCCAAAAGTTCAGTAGCTTTATCAACATTACCATCTTTATATAATTGATATGGTAAAGTTAAAGGGTTCCAAGAACTTCCCTTTACTGGGTCACGGAAATTTAAAACAATAACATTATAACCTTTTTCTTTTAACATCGCGGCATGATTTTTATAAATTTCACCTTTAGGGTCAGTTAAAACCATACTTTCACCCTTTTTAGCTAAAGACATAACTAAAGGGTCTACAACACTTGTTGTCTTACCAGAAGCCGTAGCTCCAACAACTAAGGTATGGTTTTCACTATTATCAACATACCACTCTTTTTTATTCATCATTAAAACGACACCAGCAGCATCTGTTTTTTCATCATTAATAAAAATCTTCTTAACGCCA
Organism: uncultured Bacilli bacterium; assembly: GCA_947594925.1. Classification (GTDB taxonomy): domain Bacteria; phylum Bacillota_I; class Bacilli_A; order RF39; family UBA660; genus HGM10766. Next base: position 20,803 of record CANQEJ010000004.1, on the reverse strand, counting down.
AAGGCATTTTTCATTTCTTTTTCACTAGCAAAACGTGAATATTCATTTTCCTCTTTTTTCTTAACAGAAAGACCAATACCACTACCTTTTTCCTTATCGAAAATATAAGAAGAAACACTAGCAAAAATAATAATTAACACAATAGCAAACATTACTAAGGTTACAGGCAAATACTTAGTTGTAAAAGCTTCAAGAGGATTTAATCCATAAAAAGTTCCTGTTAAACCAAAAGAAGAAAAATTTAAAACTGCAATAGCACAAAGGTAAAATAAGAATATACAAAAAATGATAAAAATTATTAAATCTTTTGGTGATATCCTAAATTTCATAATAATTCCTCCATGCTCTTCTTTCTAATTATACAATATTTTCTAATTAATTACTATTTATATTTATGATTTTTATAAATAATCAAACCAAATGTCAAAGCTAAAAAGCCCCCAATAACTAAACAAGCAATAATAAATTTTAATTTATCACTTTCTCTTTGCGCATTTTTAACTTCTGTATTTTCAAAAACCATTTCAATACTTCGATTATTCTGGTCAGCTTTCGTAATATTAAAAGTATAGATATTATTATTAACACTATCAGCATTATGGGAAATTACTTTAAGAGGTGTCATAATATTTACTGTAACCATTTCTAAAGGTGGATATTTTGAAAAACATCCAAAATTTTCTGAAGTTCTTAAAGTAATACCTTCATCAGTTGTAGTTAAATTTACTTTATTATAACAATTATGTATAATCCCAGATTTTAAAAATTCACTTTTATTCAAATCATAATCATAACTAAACCAAGCTTTATTTAAATCTGTTCCATTGTTAAAGTGATAATAATTTATTCCATCCATCTCCTCAGGAACTTCACTATAACCTGTTACTTCATAATCAATAGGATGCGGCCAATAATAGTTTTTAACATTTTCATAATCAATATTATCTTCCGTTGTTTCTAATGTTAATTTTTCTTTAAAATCATCTAAATTATCAATAGTTAAATTATATTCAGCTGTACATCCTGTTAATAAGAATAAACCTCCAATTATTACTAATAATTTTTTCATATCATCACCCTAGACACTCTTTTAAATAATTATACATTTTTTGAGAAGTTTCTTGATCATAATGCGTTCCATCGGTTGTTTTATAACCACCATTTACCATTTTCGAATAAATATCACAATATTTTACTTTACTATTTAAGCCAGATTTTATATCACTGTTAAACTTTTCTACTCCACTATTTTCACTACTACCTTCAAAAGGTCCCACACTAGCAAAATAGACATTATGACTAGACCATGAACCATTGGCTAATTCATTTACTTTACTAACATAATTAGAGGCCTGATAATCATAATCGTTAGCTCCTAAAGTAACAATAATATTATAACTTTCACTACTACCACTAAGAAGAGAATTTACTTCATTTATAGCATCACTTACTAACCAGTTATAACCCATACTTACCTTAGCAACATGTTTATTACTTTCACATAAATTATATGTTTCACACATCATAACTGTTCGACTATCTCCAACAAAGATAATAGGTTTACCACTTGCTGAGCCATCAGGTGTTGTTTGAAAATTAGAAGTTTTATTTTCCGGATAGTCACTTACTTTATTAGAAGCATCACTATAAAAAGATGTCATATCTACAATTTGATAATTACCACTTTTAATTGGTTCTCTGGTAATACGAGTGCCATTTTCACCTGAAGAAGCCTCCGCAATTAAATAATTATCACCTTCAACACCAATAATTAAAACAACATGGTGATTATTAAATAAAACATCTCCGGCTTGACCAGTAAAACTACTCATCGAATGCGTAGCTCCATAACTACCAAAACTATCAGCCGTCATATCGGATACTTTATATCCGCCATTATGAATTGCCCAGTTTACAAAACCACTACAATCTGGTCCTTCATAATAGTAAGGTCCATAACCAAAACGCATTTCCCCAGCGCCATTATTTATAACACTACCCCATATCTCTTTAGCACCATAAAAATCTGGAGGATGTGCACCACCCATTGTATAAGGTAAACGAGCTTGGTAATTTTGACATAAACCTCCGACTAAAGAAACAGCAGCAGCCACAACGCCATTTCTTGTCCCTAGCCCGGCTTTATAAACTTCACTAATAATATAATTATTATAATCTTCTAAAGAAGTACCTTTACTTTTCAAAAAGGTATCTAATGGTTCTGATATCTGCTGGCAAGAATCAGTAACAGAAGCCGAGGCAGTTGAACCAAAATGGGAAGACCCTGAAGAACTAGCACTAGCGCTATCACCAGAGCCCATAAAGCAAGATAAAATAACTAAAACAAAAACAATCATCATAAATCCCCCAATAGCCATCAAAGCTACCCCTAAAATTTGGGGATTTTTCATTAAAAACTTAGCTAAACTTTTACTAGCTTCTCCATGTAATTTCGAATTTTCCACTTGTGGTTTATTTTCTTCATTTGTTGCTTCTTCATTGGCTAATTCTTCCGAAACTTTATCAATATCACTATCTAAATCACTTTCTTTTTTTTGTGCCTCACTTAAAGAAGGCTCTTCTGGTTTAGGCATCCCTTGCATATTATTAGGCACCATACTATTGGCTCTTTTAGGACTAGCAACACTTGTTTTATTACCACCTAAAGCTTTTTTGGCTCCCATTGCCCCAGCAATGGCATCAGTAGCTCCACTTTCTGCTAAGGCATTAGATACATCTTGAATTTGACCTTGCACTTTCTTACTAGTTGGAAAATTACCAGTAACTGATTTAGTCAAATTCTTGCCCATAACTTCTGTAGCTTTGCCACCAGTGAGAGTATCAGCGATTTTAGCAGCATGGCCAACTGTACTTACACCTGGAACACCAGAATTAGCTGCGATATCCACCGCAGCTCTAGCATTTTTTATATTATTTTGTTCATTACGTTGTTGCTCAAGACGTTTTTGTTCTCTTTCATCGTTATTGTCCATACCTCACCGCCTTTTATCCTATAATCCGCCTCCACTACCAAAGGAATCAAGTTCTTCTTGGGTCAGAATTACGTTAATTTGCATACGTCTGCTTCCACAAACAAATAAGGCTTCTCCCTGATTAAAGTATTTAATTCTTTCTTTTTCATTATCATTTAAATCAACTAATTGAGCCAAATCATCAACTGCTTGTTTACGTAATCCCATAATTAAATAATAAGAAGCATTATCAAATATTGCCTTACCATGGACTATAATATTTGGAGCAGCAAAGTCAGTTGGTTGTTGTGTAATGATAATAGTTCCCGTATTATACTTACGACTACGACGTTGAATTTGCGCTAAGAATTCTGCTCCTAACTCATTACGTCCTGATAATAGCACGTGCGCTTCATCAACCATCATAACTGTATTCAATGATTTATCCAAACATAAACCCCAAGCATATTTCAAAATATTGAAAAATAAGGCATTACGAATATTTTCATCACTATTCATAAGTTCACGAATATTAAAGACAATATGATTACTATTAATTTGAATAGTTGTATGTCCCGTAAAATAATATCTCAACTCTTTAACTAAAGGACGAACCCGTAACTCTAAACGTTCCATAATATCCCGTTCTTGGGTTTTTTCAGGCATTGATAAAATACGTCCTTTAATCGTTGCATAAACATCATCAAAAGTTGGATAATCTTCGGAAGTTAAATGGGTAAAATCAGAATCAAAATCAATCTTATAACGTTTATAAGTATCTTGAACAACTTCACTAAACATAGTTAAAACATCATCTTCAATAGATGGACTATAATATTTCATAAAAGCTTTTAAAGATTGTAAAGTTCTAGTTAAAATTGTATAACCTAAACCTTGAGCTATTTCTTCTTCATCCGCATCCATAACAATCTCTAAAGGGTTAATCATCCCAAATTCGCCACCCTTACCTAGGTCAATAAAGTCTCCTCCTAAGTTACGGGTCATTTCTTCCAATTCACCTTCTGGGTCAATGGCTACAATCTTATAACTATTACGAATATGATTACGTAATAGAAGTTTTGCTGCTGTTGATTTACCAGAACCAGATGTACCTAAAATAATAACATTGGCATTATTTCGATTATGTTCTTTTTTGATTTGATATAAGAATTGATTAAATAAGACAACTCCTCCAGAGAAATCAACACCTAAAAGTGTAGAATAACCAGGGTCTTTAATACTATCAAAAACAAAAGGATACATTGCTGCTATAGTTGGCGCTGGAATTGGTGTTCCCACACGGTCTTCAATATCTTGTTTAGGGAAAATAGGTATCATTGATTTTAATACCTTTTCTTGTTCAAACATTAAGGGAATACCACGCATACCCAAGGCATCCAAAAAGGAACGAACTTGAATTTTTTTAAGTTCTAATTCTTCTTTATTATTAGCAGTTATCATAATGTGCATTTGAAAATCAAAAATTCGAGACTGTGTCGAAGCTAACATAGAAACAAATTGTTCAATAGATTCATAATCTTGACGAATTCTTTCCTGAATTGTACGGTCGTTTTCATGTTGATAACGCATTTTTAAATCGGCTATTTCTTTATTTAACATTTTTGAAATAGTTGAAAACTCTATAGGAATATGTTTAATTACAACCTTAACTCCCGAAATGCTTGTTAAATTAGCTAAATAACCATGCGCAATATATTTAGGATAACTAACTATAGTTAATATAGTGGCATATTTATCACTTATTATAAACTCAGTTGGTTTAAAAATTAAACCTTTTGGAGCTATTTCACTTTTTAAACTCATGAACTCATCACCGTCCCAAAACTTGTCGTGGCTCCCCCATTTAAGAAATTATCTAAAAGCATTCTCAAATCGGAATTTGATGCCTGTGCGGAATTAACTCCAGCATTAGCTAAATTAGTTATTAAATTATGAATTCTCTTTTGAATAATTTCTTGTTTTTTCTCTTTAAATAAAATGTAATATTCAGTATCCACTACGTTCATTTCATTACTCATAAAAAGGTTAGCTTTATTAATATCTTGGTCAATTAATTTCCGAACTTCTGGATTAACTGCATGCGAATATAATACTTGTAACTGCGAAAGATAAATATTAATATCTACTGGTCTATCCGCAATTACTAACCAAAATTCATAATCAATAGCATTATAGAAATTTCTCATCCCGAATATAACATTATTCTGAGCTTGGGCATCCATAATAAAGATATCTTTAGATTCAATTTTAACTCCGGCAACATAGCTTCCATTTTCTAGTTCTATCATACCGTTCATAATACTTTTTACAGGTACCCAATCTTCTGAATACTTTGAAATACTAGTGGTCTTTGCCATTTGCACACCATCCTCTCCAATAATACTTTCTTCTACGGCTAAAATAAGTATGAACATTACTTAAAAGCGTAAACATATTATGATAATTTGGCACCGGCATAACAAGGAAAGCAGCAATTAGCGCCGGTAGTAAATCCAAAACTGTAATAATCACATTATTAGATTTAAAAGCAAAAAGCAAAAAGACCGTCAAACCTATACCAGGTAGAAATATTCCAAATAAATCAATCTTATTAAAGAACCCTAAAATAAGTTGCGACTTTTTCGAGTTTGCCGGTATCAAATAATTATTCATATACTAACCTCCTACTTCTTATTCTTTTCATTGTAAGTTTTGTTCCATAAATCTGTCCAGTTATCTTCAAATTCTTTCTTACGAGTAATCTTACCTTTATTTTCAAGTTCATCTAAGTTACGAACATAACGAGAATCGGCTGCTGATGTTGGATTAGCTGTAATTTCTCTTCTAACATTTTCTGTAACTTCTGCTCTAATAGCAGTAGTATTATTAACATTTTCTAAAGCTTTTCTATATTCAACATTAGATTGTCTCATAGAGTTAATAGCATTTTCATTAGCTTTACGGTCAAGTTCTTGAGCAATATTATCACGACGGTCTTTATCTTTCATATATTGACGAGCATTTTCGGAATTCATTTGTTTCAAACTATCAATTAAATAATCGGTTTCCTTGCGTCTTGCTCTTTCTTGAATTTCCATAGCATTTAAAGTTTCACCATTTCTAGCTGCTTCCTCCCGAACTTCCGTTTCAGCTCTACGATAAGCCATTGTTCTAGCATAACGATATTCCTGACTATCCTCATAATCTTTCATACGTTTAGCAATACGCGAACCTTCATTGTCTTGGAATTCTCTTTCTAGACGAGTACGTTCAGATTGTTTAATATTTTTAAATTGTTCACTGTTTTGAACTTCTCTAATTTTTTCGCGATATTCACTACGTTTAGCTTCAATAGCTCTTGTAAATCTTGGGTCAGTTGCTTCAAAATTAGCAACATCTTTTTCAAGTTCAGCAGTATATCCTTTTCCAACCGCCTTTTTGTAATCTTTATCAATTTTATTAGTTACTCGACTTGCAAGTGTTGGTCCTTCGTTAATTAATGAAGGTTTAGACTTAACATCTCCGGTGATATCACCATAAGTTTCTCTAAAGTTCTTATTAAAGCTCTTCTTCGGATTTTTCCAGCCTTGTTTCATACCATGCGCAAAGGCTGTTTTCAAAGGTACTTTACCGTTACCATGAACATTGGCTGCCCACATACTACCAAGGCCACCTTTAATAGCTCCAATACCTCGGCCAGGAAGAGCTCCAACCGCATTTAAACCTCTGACTACGTGTTCGCCACCTACCATATCTTTTAACTTGTTGCGAATATTTAATGAACCGGTATTAATACTAATGCCTAGAGCATCGGAAATTAATTTCGGTGCTTGTTTAACAAACATTAAAATACCAATAATAACAGCAACACGAGCAATAGATTTAGTTCCCCAAGAAGCAGAACTAATATCCATTATAAGTGGTCCTTTAATAGACATAAAGGTAATATTAGCAAAGATTGAATCTGCCCACATATCCTGAACATTAGGCAAATGGGTTATCATAAATATTCCTAAAAATATAATAGCAATTCGGACAAATACTTCAAAATAAGACCTCAAAGTAAATTTAGTCCAGCTATCAAACATCTTCTTTTGAGATGGCACAATACGAGCAAGTATTGGCACCGGTGCAACTAATTGGGCAAAACCTAATTTTGCTGCTCTAAGACCCATATCAATACAATATGAAATAAAAATATAGCAAACAAACAAACCAGCTGCCGTAGATATAATAAGAGAATATTGAATACGGTCTTCATAAACAAAATTAGAAAGTAATTTAAATCCACTAAAATCCCCTGTAGTTTTAGCATACTGCATTACAGATTTAAAGTTTAAAGGTAGCATATCATTACTAAGATTATTTAATTTATTATTAACAAGCATTTCCGCAGCGCAAGCTGAAGCAGTTGGACCATAAACATATCCATCCGCCATATTATGACAAGCGTCATAACTAGCTATTTTGGAATATAAAAAATCTTCTTTAGCGTTCATACTATGATGGTCATCTTCCCACTCGTCATAATGAAAATCCGCATTATAAAATTGATTACTATTAACAAATGATTCTGGGTCCTCACCTAAAGCTTCAGCTTGAGCTCTAGCAGCATCTTCCATTGCTTCATACTCACTATTTTCACCCTCAGTTAAATACGGATAGTAAAAGGCCGTAAATATATCAACAGCAATAGCATTTCCGGCTAAATCAACTGTACTAGATGTATTTTTACCTTCCCAGCTAATTGTACAAGTCCCATTAGTAACTGTATATTTTCCATCGCCTTTTAAAGTATTCAAATTATTACAAACATCTTCTTCAAAAGTTAATTGTAAAGTCTCTGAAGCAGTCGAATAATTTCCTAAAATTAATCTTCCAATTATATTTTCTTTTAATAAAATTTCTTGAGCATGATATAAAAAAGTAAAAATTGTTGGTAAGATAGCAATAAGAACTAAAGAAATAACGGTGTTGGAAATAATTTTTCCCATTGAGCTTTCACCTTTAGCAAATGAATCTGGGTCGGCAATATTTTTTAAAATCGTATATGCCAAGAAAAATAGCATAATAACCCCTAAAATAACATATATACGATTTATAAATAATTCAAAAGTTTCTGTTTGGAATATTCTGGCACTACTAATTAATATATATAATTCATATAACCAGCCAACAAATTTATAAATTACGGAATCAATAGTTACAAATAAACCATTAATAACATCCCAAACTTGACCGACATCAATTAAATTCATTATCTCACCTACAAACTATTGTATACCACAAGTAGAAGAATCTATAACACTTAAAATAAGATTTACTAAAGTTGGTATCAAGAAGAATACAATACCAAATATAATTCTTTTTAATAAATTAACATTAGCTTTTTTAAAAGCATCAGCATTTTGGGCAGCAATTGCTTTAGCATAATCGATTACTGAAAAAACAAAAACTAAAATTACAGCAGCCATTTTCATATAATCAAAAATCTGTTGTAATAAAGCCCCTACACTTCCACTTTCATATTCTCCATTAACTTTATTCCCTAAAACACCTACACATGTATTTAAATTACTGTCATCTTGAGAAGACCCCCCACCACTGCCATCTGAACTATCATGGCCAGTTCTTTCAAATTCTGAACCCCAAATAACATAATTATAATCAGGATTACTATTTATATAATTATCAATAAAATTCTTTGTACTGCTATCTCCTGCAAAAACTTGAACATTAGATGCATCACTAGAGTCGCTAATAACAACACCTAAATATTCAGGACACTCAGAGCCTAAATTAGTATTAGGAAGATTTACACTTTGTTTTTTTCCTTGAGCATCAATATATGATAATTTAGTATTAAGATTTTTACTAGCGGCTGAAGAATAATCTTTTAAATCGTTCGTTTTTAAATCATTAGCCCTAAAACTACACATATTATCAGCCCACAAATTTGCTGCAATGCCACAACCAATAAAGAAAGTTAAAACACATGCTCCGTAAACTCCCGCATCTGCCCAACCACTGCAATCAAGTTTTGGCCCCATCAAATTTTGAAAAGAAGCTTTAGCATTTGAATTAGAAGGGTCTTTAATAGTAAGTTCACCGTATTCATAATATCCCCCACTTCTTTCACTACTATTATAGAAACAAGTGGTATCAGCAGATACTGATGGTGTAAAGCTTAAAAAAACTATACTAATTAAAAGAACAGATATTATCATTTTTTTCACGATATCACCTAACTTACTATTAACCTACTATAAAAGTATAACATAAATTTCAAGATTTGAACATTAAATATTCATAATTTGACTTGGGATTTTATGAGTGCTACTTTTCTAATTAAAATTATCATTTAAAACTTTCATTTTTTCCTATATAGTTAAAAAGAAGATAATATAAACAATTATCTTCCTTAATTAGAAAAAGAAACAATAGGAATACTTACATAACGAAGGTAAAGTTTCTCTTTCTATTTATATAAACGCTTCCGCGTTTATAACTTATTATTGTACAACATATGGATTATCTTGTGTTCCGGCACCCGTTACGGTTACGTCTGATTTTAGGTTGATAACTGGATATATTTCAAATAAATCTGTAGCATAATCATCTTCACTTGAAGTACCGTAACCATAATAAATATAAGTTTCATTATTTGATATTGCCGCTGGGGTCATTGTCCACCATTGATAATTATGAAGCAGATAATTACCTTTAATTGCGTCAATAGGACGATAAGGAATAGCTGCATATAATAGTTCATCGGCTGTAATCAAACCAATTTTTAATTTATATACTCCTCCATAGTCTTTATCAGTATCGGGACATTTTAACATTGCTGTATTATTTTTCTCAATTCTTTCTCCCGCCCCATATGTTATACCCCAACTATACGTATTACCAATTGTAGTATCATTGCAGAAAGTGGTTAAAACAATTTCATCATCATTTTCTTTTAAATTTTCATAATACCAATTTTCTAAGTATGTTTTAACAACACTATCAACCCAGTCATTAGATTTTTTAAAAGTGGCTGAACCATTATATTCACTTTTACATGGATTATCATTTGTGCAATGTTCACTATTATCATAGGTGTAACCAACATATTTCTGCCCCTGATATTCATTATTAAATTTACTTTTTCCTATTTGTTCATCAGCAATAATTCTGATACTACCATCACCATTGATACGAACAATTCTCCATAATTTATTGGCAAAAGATATATAGTTATTGTTTATTACTCCTCGATAAATATAACTTGTTCCATCGTCATCTTGGGCTTTAACCAGTCCATCTTTTTCTTTTGGCACATATGTTTGATAATCTACTTTAGTAATAGTAGTCTCATTTACTTCCTTTATTCTATAAATTCCCGAACTACTATTTTGCATATCATTACCAAATGTATACCAATTTACATAATTTTCTACATCTTTAACATTACAAACACCTTTATTATAAAAAGTAAAATAATCTATTTCATTCCACTCTATGTCATTATAATCTTGCACAACACATATTCCTTTAGATGCATCAATATTAACTTCTTTCTCTTTCCAATCACTTAAAACAAAAGAAAAATCTGTTATTTCATCATTAATAGGCTGAGCAGCTAATATCATATCTTTTAAAGGTATTTCACCGTTTATTCCTACAACATTTTCAATAGTAATCTTAAAAGTAAAACTTTTATTTTCTCCATCTTGTTCAGATGTCTTTTCATCCATCCAACTTCTTATTTGGACAGTCTTTGTTTGTTTTGGTCCTACTACTCCTGTCCCTATTATGTATGATGCTTCATTAGTGAAATCTTGGATTGTTCTCTTAGCAGTTTGAGTTGCTGCAGATAATAATTTATAATCGTTATCTACAGCTATTTTTAAATGTTCATCAGCTAAATCAGAACTATGCTCTTTATTTAGTATTACATTATATGAAGTTACTGTATCACATGTATTTTCTATTTGTACTTCATATGGGTCATTTTGCATACCTTGTTCATCTTTTTGAGGAAAACCATTTTCCATAGTTATTCCCTGTCCATTTGTTTCTTCATAACTAATATCAAAACAAGCATATGTATTTTTATTTATTCCTGTTTGAATATGTGTCCTACTCCATATAGCATAAGTAAATGTTGTTATTGCAAGTATCAACATTATTCCTATTATAGTTATTGTTGTTATTTTACGTTTTCTTTCCTTCATTACATTTATTCCTTCCTATCTTTACATCTAAGTCTATTATACCCCCCCCCGGTTTGTTGTAAAGCAGAAAGTTTTTGGTTGACATTTTTGCACGAAAAAGAAAAAAAGAAAACCCAATAGACAAAAAGATGATAATTTAGTAAAATAATTATTAGAATAGGAGTTTGATATTATGATTGGTCGTATTAATGAAGTCGTTTTAAAAGTTATCCAACAAAATAACTCCGAATTTAAAAAAATATCTATTAATAATAATATTTTAGAATTAGATAATAATAAAATAAACTTAGGCAATTTTAATTTAGAAACTATTTTTGAAAGTTATCAATTAAAATTGGATATTAGTAATATGAGCGCCAAAGATTTATTTGATGTTATAAAATTAAATGCTCTTATTTACAATAGTAATGAAGAAGGTGTTTAAATGATTTCTTTTCAAGAATTTACTCATAAAATTGATAATAATGAATTTTCCTTAGATGTTACAGAATTTATTACTTTAATGAACGAAGCTAATGAAAAACAACATTATTTAAATGATAAAAATTTTAAAACATTTCAAGAATATCAAATATATTGTAAAATGTTAAAATCTTTACCAGCTGATAAATTAAATTCTGCGCAAGCTAAAGTTATTGATAACTATGACAAAAATTTATCTTCAATAATTAATCCTATTTATGCTTCTACTATAGAAGAAGATGGTGGTACTCCTTTAGTATATAAACCAAATGGTTTTATTACAGCAGCTTTCATTATTGGCTCTACAGTTTCCTTTGGTTTAGCCATTGCTTATATGTTTATTTCTGCATTATAAAAAGACACTTTGTGTCTATTTTTTTTCAATAATAATTTTCATGGCCGTTTTTTGCTCTCCGTCAATTTCGATATCATTAAATGATGGAATAATAACTATATCATCACCACCAGGTGCTAGAAATCCTCTTGCTATACATACTGCTTTTATCGCTTGATTTAAAGAACCAGCTCCAATTGTTTGAATTTCTACCGTACCTTTTTCTCGAAAAATATTAGCTATCGCTCCTGCTACCTTGCTAGGATTTGATTTAGTAGATACTTTTAATATTTCCATAATTTCCTCCTTTTTAATTTACATTTAACTATATGTAATAAAAAAAGAAAAAAGAACTACTCTATTGTTTTTTCTTTTTCCCATCTAGCATAAATTCCACAAGGAAGAATTAACTGACTATTTTGCATTTTTATTCCTAATTCATCACTAGAAATAAATCCCTTTTGTTTAATTCTTTTAATTAAAATATTTTCTAAAACTGTTTTGGATAATCCTGTAGTATAAGAATTAATTAAAAACATTATTCCCTCTTGACTAAATATTTGCGAACATAAAGAAACTAAATTATCTAAATCTTTTTCAATATCCCATACTTCTTTATTAGCACCTCTGCCAAAAGAAGGTGGGTCCATTAAAATAATATCGTATTGGTGTCCTCTTCTTATTTCTCTTTTGACAAACTTTACTACATCATCGGCAAGAAAATGAATTGGTTTATCTTCTAAACCAGAGGATTTAACATTTTCTTTAGCCCAATCTATCATACCTCTAGAAGAATCTACATGAACAACTGTAGCTCCGGCTTTTAAAGCCGCTACACTAGCTGCTCCTGTATAAGCAAATAAATTTAATACTTTAATCGGCCTTTTAGCTTCTTTGATTTTTGTCATTATTAAATTCCAATTATAAGCTTGCTCTGGAAATAAACCAGTATGTTTAAAACCCATTAATTTTAAATTAAAAGTTAAATCTTGATAATGAATTTGCCAAGAAGATTTTAAAGAATTATTAAAAATCTCCCAGGCTCCACCACCCTTATTACTACGATGATAAATAGCATCTATTTTCCTATTACTTTCTTGGTCTTCCCAAACAATCTGAGGGTCTGGCCTTTTTAAAATTACACCGTTCCAATTTTCCGTTTTCATCCCCTTATTCATAGAAAGAATTTGATATTCCTTAAAATCATCAACTAATTTCATAGTACTTCACCACTAAAATCATATCATGAATTATTTAAACTATATAGAAAAAATTGATGTTTTGCATCAATTTTTATAATTTAAAGTCATCTATAAAGTCATCAATTGTTAACTCTTCCACTTCGGTACTTTGGGAAGGTTTTTCTTCTTCCTCTTCGGTTAGTTTAGGATTTTTTAAAATAGAAGTTAACTTAACAATTTTAAAGGCTGCATCTAATTGATATTTACTAATAGCAGAACCAGTTGAATTTAAATCCATAATAGGTATATCACTATTTTTTAACTCTCTTATTTCACTATCAGATTTAATACCAATATCATCTTTAGAACTAGTTGCCAGAACGTAAGCAACTTCATAATTAACTGTCTTTGGTTTTTTTAACAACGTGCTACCTCTTTTAGCTCGTCCAGAAACATTTAAATCACTAACTTTAATTCGCTTGGCTGTCTTATTATTAGTAAAGATATTAATATATTGGGTATTTTCATCAAAAGAACCACCCCAAATAACTTCATCATCTTTTAAATTAATGCCACGTACTCCACTAGCTTTAACACCAATTGGAGCAACCTCTTGACTATTAAAATTAACATAATAACCATTTTTTGTAACAATTAAAATATTATCTAAAGCTTGGGCGATACTAATTAGTTCATCATCATCTTTAAGTTTAATTGCTGTTAAAGGTTTTGAATATCTGGTTACTTCAAAGTCTTGAACTTTAGTCTTTTTAATTTGCCCATTTTTCGTAAATAAAACAATCTCTTTATTTGGGTCACTTACTACCCATGAACCAATAATTTTTTCCTCTTGTTCCATAGGAATAACATTATTAATATGTTTTCCTAATTCTTTCCATTTAGCATCAGGAATAGCATGAACAGGTACATATAAATATCTTCCTAGATTAGTAAAGAGCATTATTGTATTTAAAGTAGTTACTTCATATAGACCAGTAATAAAGTCTCCTGGTTTTAAAGTAGTACTTTCTCCATTAGAAGAAGAATAAGACTTAAGATTAACTTTTTTAACATAACCTTCATTAGTTACTACAACAACCACATTATATTCTGGTATCATTGTTTTCATATCTAATTTAATTTCTTCAATTTCGGCAACTATATCGGTTTTACGAGGTTTACTATATTCCTTTTTAATTTTCTTTAATTCTTCTTTTATTACTTTATGAAGCATTTCATCACTATCTAAAATACTTTGTAAAAAAGCAATAACTTTTTGTAAATTAGCTAGTTCTTTTTCTAATTCTAAAACATCTAAATTAGTTAAACGATATAATTGTAAATCTAGAATAGCGGAAGCTTGCTTTTCCGTAAAAGCAAATTCTTTAATTAAATTATCTTTAGCATCGGCTTTATTTTTACTAGCTCTAATTACTCTAATAACTTCATCTAAAATTGCTAAAGCTTTTACTAAACCCTCTGTTATATGTAGTTTTCGAGAAGCAAAGTCATAATCGAATTTCGTTCTTCTAATAACAACTTCTTCCTGATGAGCGATATAAGCTTTTAAAATGGGAATAATACCTAATTGACGAGGCCTTTTATCAACAATTGCTACCATATTAAAAGAATAAGATACTTGTAAATCAGTATTTTTAAGAAGATAATTAGTTATCATCTCCTTATCTGCTCCAGTTTTTAAATCAATAACAATTCTTAAACCTTCTTTATCTGATTCATCACGTACTTCGGCAATACCATCTATTTTCTTTTCAATTCTTATTTCATTTATTTTACGAACTAATAAAGCTTTATTAACTTCAAAAGGAATTTCCGTAATAACAATTTGGGTTTTTCCTTTTTCTTTTTCATAAGTATAACGACTTCGAACAATTATTTTTCCTTTTCCATCAGTATAGGCACTTAAAAGACCATTTTCCCCATATATAATACCTCCAGTAGGAAAGTCTGGTCCTTTAACTATTTTCATAATTTCATTAAGCTTAGTATCTGGTTTTTCAATTAATTTTATCGTAGCATCAATTAATTCTCCTAAATTATGAGGAGGAATATTCGTTGCATAACCAGCGGAAATACCTGTGGCTCCGTTTAACAAAAGATTAGGAAAACGACAAGGCATAACTGTTGGTTCTTCTCGAGAATCATCAAATGTTTTGGCCATTTCAACCGTATCTTTTTCGATATCCCTTAACATTTCATTACTAATTTTAGCTAATTTAGCTTCTGTATAACGATAAGCAGCAGGTGGGTCACCATCAATAGAACCATTGTTACCTTGGAATTCAATATAGATATTTGTTTGTTTCCAATCTTGGCTCATACGAACCATCGCATCATAAACTGATGTATCGCCGTGGGGATGATATTTACCTATAACTTCTCCAACTGTTTGGGCACTTTTAACAAAACCATGTTCATAAACATTTTTGTTTTTATACATTGCATACAAAATACGTCTTTGCACCGGTTTTAAACCATCCCGAACATCAGGTATGGCTCTATCTTGAATAATATATTTAGCATACTTAGCAAATCTATCCCCCATTAAATCTTCCATTGTATAATCACTGATTCGCTCTAAAACGTGTTTCATATTCTCACCTTTTTTATTTTAACACAAAATAAAAATGTAAACAATTTTGTTTACATTTCCATAGACATCTTAAACTTTCTCAACTGTTAAATCTTCACACTCTACATAACCAGTTTCAAAACCCTTTTTAATCTTACAATAACCATTTACTTTAACAGTTAAATATTTTACTTTACTTCCCTTTTTTATGACCTTTTCTTCAGATTGCCCTTTAGAATCTTTATACATAGCTGTTTTTTCTGTAACATAACGATATTCCGTTTTTTGTTTTACTTTTACTGCTTTACGTGATAAATATTTACCATCTTGGTCATAACATTTAATATATGTACGTCCTGCTTTTAAGCCTTTAAAACTATCGTCGTTTTCATCATAAGCTAAAATGTCATCATCTACTACTTTATATTCATAGCAAGCACCATTTTGAGAAATCTCCGTTGTTTCTCCTGTATAAATAGAAGTATTAGTTAATGAGAAATTCTTAGATTCTCTTTTTTTCTTACTATTTGTTTTTTTAGAAGCATTTGGGTCTTTATAACAATAGCCAGTCCATTTTACTGTACAGGTACGAACAGCTCCTTCATTTGAACAACTTTGACCAACTTTACCAGCTTGTTTTCCTGTACTACCCATACAATTATCATAAATCATTTCAACATCACGTGGTAAATTATTAGCTTCTGGGTCTCCTAATGGATAATTCTTAGTAACACTTGTTGTTCCACAAGCTCTATTACTGTTACTTTCAGTTCCATCATAATTTTTAAAATCATTATTATATTCTTGTGAACCCCAAGTAAGTTCATCACTACCATTATAGTAACCACACACTAATTTATATTGAAAATTAGTTTGTACTTTCTTTTTATCAGAAGAAGCTTTAACATTATTTACTCCTAATGTCAAAACTAAAAGCATTGTTATTAATAATAAACTTTTTTTCATATCTCTTTCTCCTTCATAAAAAAATCCTAACAATGTAGGATTATCATTAAACCAACCTATCCCCATTGATACTTTAATCATATCATATTTACACTAATTTGTCAATTTATCAGATTGTCATTGGAGAAGTATCAATTTCTAGATTAACTTGCTTGTTAATAATATACATATCATCTAATTTTCTTAAAACATCATTTAGTTTATTATCTACTTTATATTTAATAATTATTTGAAAGCGAAAAATTCCATTAAGACGAAATAAACTAGCCGTGGTTGGGCCTAAAACTATAGTTGTTTTTTCGAGATTTTTAAGAAGATAATTACCAACTTTATTAGCTTCTTTACTTGCTAGATTATAATCTTTACTCGTTATTTTAATACTAGCTAAATAATAATAAGGCGGATAGTCTAATTCATGTCTAAAAGCCATTTCATAGTTATAAAAAGAATTATAATCATTTTCTAAAATAAATTTATATATTTCATTATTAGGGTCAAAAGTTTGGATAACAACTTCTCCTTTTTTATTACTTCTTCCGGAACGTCCAGCCGTTTGGGTAAGAAGACTAAAAGTTCTTTCTCGGGCTTTAAAATCAGGCATATTTAAAGATAAATCTGCATTAATAACTCCTACTAAAGTAACATTAGCAAAATCTAGGCCTTTAGAAATCATTTGCGTTCCAAGTAAAATATCATATTCCCCGTTTTGAAAAGAACTAATAATTTTCTCATGCGAACCCTTTCTTATCGTTGTATCAACATCCATCCGCACAATATTAGCTTTTGGAAAATTATTTTGTAACTCTAATTCTAACTTTTCGGTTCCCGTTCCTAGATAATTTAAAGCTTTTTCATGACACTCACTACATTCTTCAGGTTTAAAAATCGTGTAGCCGCAATAATGGCATCTTAAATTATTAGCAGATTTATGATAAGTTAAAGAAATATCACAATGCGGGCATTTAAAAGTATGGCCACAATTTTGACAAGTAATAATAGTGGAGTGCCCTCGCCGATTTAACAAAATAATCACTTGTTCTTTTTTCTCTAAACAATTATTAATTTTAGCAAGTAATAAATCACTAAATAAGGGATTTCTTTTTTTCATTTCTTGTTTCATATCTACAATAGTTATTTTCGGTAAAGTAGCATTATTAACTCGATTATTTAAAGTAAGTAAGGTATACACCCCTTTTTTTGCGCGAGCCATTGTTTCTAAACTAGGTGTAGCACTTCCTAAAACTAAGGGGATTTGATTATACTTAGAACGAAATAAAGCCATATCAATTGTTGTATAACGAGGCATTTTTTCTTGTTTATAATTTTCGGAGTGTTCTTCATCAATAATAATTATACCCAAATTTTTAATAGGCGTAAAAATAGCACTACGGGTTCCAACTACAACATCAACTTCCCCTTTCGCTATTTTTTGATACTCGTCATACTTTTCCCCTTCGGATAAAGCACTATGAAATATAGCTACTTTACTACCAAATCTCTCATAAAATCTTTTAACAAGTTGCGTACTTAAAGTTATCTCGGGCACTAAAAGTAAGGCTTGTTTTTGCTTTTTGATAACTTCTTTTATTAAATGAATATATACTTCTGTTTTACCACTTCCCGTTACACCATACAATAAAAAAGTTTTCTCTTTTTCTAAATTATCTTTAATTGCCTTAAATACTTCTTCTTGTTCTTTAGTAAGAGGATTATCTTGTTTTAATTGAAGATTAATATTAATACGATATTTTTTTTCTTTAACTTCTTTAACTACATTTTTATTTATTAAAGTTTTTAAACTACTAGAATTAATATCTTTTTTTAAAATTTTTAAATGTTTTTGTAAATTTCTTAATATTTCTATTTGTTTAACACTTCTTTTATTTTCCCTAATATATTTTTCAATATCTACTTCCTCATTTAAAATGATATATGTTGCCGTTAACTCATAATTATTTTTCTGATTTTTTATTTTTAAAGAAGGTGGAAGCATAGTTTGATAAGCACTAATTAAAGAACATAATGTTTTTTCTTTTAAATATTTACCTAATTCTAATAATTCTTGATTTAAAACTAAATTTTCATCTACTATCTCCGTAACTTCTTTTAAATTATTTAAATCTTCTTCTGTTTTATTTTCTAGACCAATTACAAAACCATTAATATAAGTATGACCAAAAGGGACCTTTACTTTCATACCTACTTTTAATTTATCTTTAATTTTAGGTGCTACTTTATACGTAAAAGTCTTATCTAGAGTTTTAACATTATATTCTACTAAAATATTAGCGTACATTATCCACCTTCTTTCTATGAAAAAAGAAGAATTATTTTGCTTCTTCCTGAACTCTTGTTTCTCTTATAACATTAATTTTAATAGTGCCAGGGTACTGCATTTCTTCTTCAATTTTTTCTTTAATATCACGAGCAATTTTGTAACTTTCTTTATCATCAACCTCATCTGGTTTAACAATAACACGAAGTTCACGTCCCGCTTGCATAGCATAAGTTTTTTCTACGCCTTCAAAAGAATTACCAATTTCTTCTAATTGCTCAAGACGTTTAATATAATTTTCTAATGAATCATTACGAGCACCAGGACGAGCTGCAGACAAAGTATCAGCAACTTGGACTAAAATCGCAATAACTGATGTTGGTTCGACGTCGCCATGATGAGATGTTATAGCATTAATAACAACTTTATCTTCATGATATTTTTTCGCAATAGTTTCCCCAATTTCAACATGACTTCCTTCAACTTCAAAGTCAATTGCTTTCCCAATATCATGTAATAATCCTGCTCTTTTAGCTAAAGCCACATTTTCACCTAATTCACTAGCCATTAAGCCAGTTAAATGAGCAACTTCTTTAGAATGCTGTAAAGCATTCTGCCCATAACTAGTACGGAAATGTAATTTACCAATCAAATTAACTAAATCAGGGTCTACTTTCGTAAGTCCTAATTCATAAACCGCTTCATTACCAATTTCGGTAATTTTCGTATTCATATCATTTGTTACTTTTTCATACACTTCTTCAATTCTAGTTGGATGAATACGACCATCTTTAATTAAGGTCTCAATTGTAATTTTTGCCATTTCTCTTCTTAAAGGGTCAAATGATGAAATAACAATCGCTTCTGGAGTATCATCAATTATTAAATCAACTCCCGTTACAGCTTCAATTGAACGAATATTACGTCCTTCTCGTCCAATTAAGCGTCCTTTCATTTCATCATTAGGAAGCTCAATAGTACTAACAGTTTGTTCATTGGTAACATCATTAGCATATCTTTGCATACTTCCAACTATTAATTGCTTAGCTTTTTCATGCGCTTCCAATTTTGCTTTAGCTTCTTCTTCTTTGATATAATTAGCTATTTCTTTAGCCATTGTATCTTCGACTCTTTTCATGATTAAATCATGAGCCTTTTCCTTAGAAAATTTCGAAATCTTTTCTAATTCTTGCATTTCTGCTTTTAAAAGTTCTTCCATTTTAACTTCTTTTTCTTGCAATTCTTTTTGTTTAGCTAATAAATTATTATCTTTTTGATCAAGCAAAGCATCACGATTTTGAAGCATTTCTTCTCTTTTATCAAGATTAGCTTCTCTTTGCATTAATTTATCTTCATTTAAAGACAACTCATGCTTTTTCTCTTTAATTTCTTTTTCAGTTTCTTGTTTTAATCGATAAGATTCTTCTTTTAATTCTAAGATACTATCGCGTTTATGTTTTTCTGCTTCTTTTTTAGCATCTTGTAAATATTTATTAGCTTTACTTTCTGCGTGACTATTTCTAATAAACACAGTAAGCGTAACAAGCCCAGAACCGGATAAAATTCCAATTAAAAGAGTTACAATGGGTGATGTAAATAGTCCCATATTTCCTCCTTATTTCTATTTATAAATATTCATTTGTTAATAAACATCTATAACTTAATTATAAAATAATTTTAACTATTTAACAAGTTATATTTATAAAAAGACTAGAGGACGCTGTGCAATTAAAATAGAAGTATGACAGTTATTCCAATTTGCCATCAAAATATTAGGAACCGATGATGTGATAATAAG
>CANQEJ010000003.1 GCA_947594925.1 uncultured Bacilli bacterium | reverse complement strand
GAATCTTTAAAAAGACGTCGTGGTCACAAGAAAGCTATTATTGCTATCGCTAGACTTTTACTTACATCAATTTATCATATTTTACTTACTGGTGAAGTATTTGACTATGATAGATTTGAAAAATTACTTAATCGCAATTTTAAATCTCATAATAAAATCTCTAATACTCCAGAAGAAATGATTTCTTACTTAACTAATTTAGGTTACAACATTACTTTGCAGAATACCTAATAACAGTTTACTATTTCAAAGAACAGTTTATTTTAATGTCTTCATTGACAAGACACTTTTTTGTGTGTCAAAAATTTATTTATTTTTTTCAACCTTCACCTCTAAACATAATAGATAAACTTATCTTGATTTTTCTTAAAGACTACTAAACCTATTATAAATACAACCACTGCACAAAAAGCACAAGCTCCAAATTGAAATAAAGTTGGAGTATGATGATACAAGATAATAGTTCGGGCAAAATTAATAAATTGATATAATGGATTTAATTTAAATAATTTAATAAATCCCGCTGTTATCATATTAATATCATACATTATTGGTGTAAGATAAGTCCAAATCATTAGAATTATGCCATAAATATAAAACATATCTCTTAAAAATACTGATACCGTTGATAAAATAAGACCCATACCTACTGTAAATAAAAATAAACAAATAAATACAAAAGGTAAAAATAAATGTTGAATACATACGCCCGTACCTGTAGCAATAATAACGACATATAAAGGAATTAAAGTCAGTAAAAAGTTAATTCCTACAAATAAACATTTAGACAAAGGAAAAATATATTTAGGAATATAAACTTTATTTATTAATGAGAAATTACCTACTACCGAAGACATTGCTAAATTAGAAGCTTCACTAAAGTAGTTAAACATAACAAGTCCAGTTAATAAATAAACTAAATAATTAACCCCTTCCATACTAAATTTAAAGACATTAGAAAAAACTATTGCCATAACAATCATTTGTAATACCGGATTTAATAAACTCCATAAAACACCTAAGACACTTCTTTTATACTTTACTTTAAAATCGCGGGAAACTAATTGTTTCAATAAAAATTGATACTTCTTAAAATTAGCCCATATATTTTTTATAGCCATAAAATTTTCTCCTCTCTAGTATTTTACTAAATTTATTCAAAAAAAACAAATTAACAAATTACTTTACATTTAATCTAATTTTAAAGAAAAAATTACCACTTTATTTCTTCAGGATAATCCTCTAATTGAACAAATGAAGTTAAACAATTCTGCTCTTTAGCAAATTGATTAATATCCTTTACAAACTTTTTATACTCAGGCATTTGATAAGGATTAACTAAAGCTTCTAAAACAGACATTAATTCTTTTTTATGACGAGTTTTAGACATTTTTATATATTCAAAAGCAATTAAACTATACCATTGATGATAAAAAGATTTGTCATTAATATTATAATCTATTAACAATTGCTGTACTTCTTCTAATTGGGCTTCGGAAATAATTTCTTTTAATGATTGCAAAACTTTTCCAAAAAATGAAGACACAATGCCATATTGAATATCAAATAATTCAATTTTTCTATTTCTTTTCTGAACTAAACGTTTAAATAAAAAAGCATCGACAAATAAATCAGTTAATAAATATTCAAAACTAAAATAAACATTTTCTTGAACAGATTTCTTAATACCATAAAATTCTTTCACCTCATCTGTTAAACCATTACTAGTAGTATAAACATGTCTATCACCTTGATATGCATGTCTTAAATCATATAAAAATCCTAAGATATAGTTATCCATATCCTCTTGCATAAACGTAGTATTTTCTTTTCCTTCTATAAAAGTCCTAAGAGCATCATATAGCTCATTAAAATCATTATATGTTCCACTTATTTCAAAGCCTGTATAATTTTTAGTTAATTTAACCTTTATCATAATTATTATTTCCAATCTATTTTATATTCTTTGCACCAACTTAGAGCTAATTCTTTATATTTTTCATCTCTAAATTTATACCAATCATCAATTATTTCAAAATTAATACAAGTATCCTTAAATCTTCTAAAGGCTCCTTTACCATTAATAGCAATTTGTAATTGATTGTAAAGTTTTACATCCTCTATTGTTTCAATAAATTCTTCCATCATCCTATATTCATTTATTTCAAACTTAGTTGGTAAAGGAATTGAACTACAAAATAAATCATCCAATTCATCTTCATTTAAATCTTCATATTCGGCAATATTTGAATAAAATATTTGCTTAGTAGAAGGATTATAATAAGCATCTAGACAATCCCCCTCATTAACCTCTTCTAAGGCATCAATAATTTCCGTTAATTTTATTTTCATAAAAACTCCTTTTATAATGAAAAAAGATAGACATTGTCTACCTTTTATCTAACTAGTGTTCTAGCATAATTTGCTTGTAATGATTCACAAGTTGGTAATTGAGTATTAGGTTTTAAATCATTAACAATTGAGAATAGACTATTGTATTCAAATGAACTATAAGCACTTGGATATCTACTAGCAGAGATGCAATATTTTGTTTCACCATTTATATTAGTTTTCCAAATAAATAGTCCACAAGTATTAGCAACATAATCTGCATCTAGAATATAATAATTTCCAAATGTATTAGCTTCTTCATAAAATACTGAATTTAATGTATAGTCATTTTCATTATAGATACTATTTACTGACCAACCACTAAAACCATAAATAGAAACATCTTGAATACCAGAATAAGCATAAACAGCTTCACCACTAGGTTTATACTTAATTAAAGTATATAAAGTTCCTTCGTTAGTTGGATTAGCTTGAACTTGTTGACCATAATTATATCCATTATTATAATTGTTATTATAGTTTGGAGTATAATTATTACTATAGTCATAATTTGGATAATATCCATTAGCTAAACCATCATTTTTAAAGTAATTTAAATAATATCTAGCATCACAGTTTGCTTCTTTACAATTAGCAGCATGTGCTTCTAAGTAACGTTCTAAGGAAGCACGGTCTTGAATATCAACGTTGATATGAGAACCAGGAATAGATGTATTTACATTATTTTGAAAATAATTAAATTCATCATTACTTATCCAATGTCCATTACTATTATCATCATACCAAGGTTCACCAATGATAGTATCATTAGTATCAACATAGTCATTAGTAAATATAACAGCATTACCATCTATATCAAAGAAGTAGTCATATTGTTCATATAACTTTTGACCATTTTTAGTAACGATATAACCCTTTCCATTATAAACTTTATTGCCATTTTTATCTGTATATGTACTTGATTTACCAGTAAAGTAAGTGTAACCATTTTTAATTGTAGCATTAGCGGCATTAACTGCTGGAGCAGCAGCACCTGCCATTAATCCCATAGCTGTAACAACACTTATAACCTTACGTTTTAATGAATTTTTCTTCATAAAACAAAACCTCTTTTCTTTTAATGCCCTATATAATAGCGCATTTTTAACTTTTTGTCAACATTTTTTTAAATAGGCGATATATTGAGCAAATTTTGACTTTTCTTGCCCTAGATTACAAACTTCTTCATGCCCAGGATATAAAGTAATATCATCAGGATATGCCCTTATTAGATTTAAACTATTAATCATATCTGCATTACTGCCTGTTTCTAAATCAGTTCTGCCAAAACTATCTTTAAATAAAAAATCGCCACAAAACATTATATGTTCTTTTTTAAAATAAAATGTTTTAGAGTCTTTAGTATGCCCCGGTGTGTTAATAACTTGCATATTATCCACAAGATTATAAGCATTAACTTTAACATTATAAAATCTTTGCAGTTCTTCTAAAGCTCCAATATGGTCAAAATGATTGTGGGTAATTAAGATAGTTTTAACTTTTTTATTACCAATTTCCTTTTTAATTTTTTCACTTTCAGCACCCGGGTCGATAATAATTACTTCCCCATCATAAAAAAGCAAATAACAATTAGTTTCTAAACTTCCTACTTTTAATGTCTTGATTATCATATATTCACCAATTTAATTATATAACAAATTCCCTTTTTAGCAAATGTTTGATATAATACATTTATAAGAATTGGAAGTGATTTAATGATTAAAGCCTTAGTTATTATTTTAATAGTTGCCATTATTGTTGGTATATTAGGTATTTGTTATAAAGCTATTTATAATCGTTTACAAACCCTAAATATCAAATTACAAGAAGCCGATAAAATTATTAATGAACATTTGAAAAAAAGATATGACTATGTGGTAAGAACTTCCCATTTAATTAAAAAGAAAATAGATTTAGATATTGAACTTTTTAAAGAAGTAGAAACTCTTAAAGCTGAAAAAGCTTCGAATATTGAATTAGATGCCAAGCTAACTGAAGCTTATAATACAATTACAACTTTAAATGAAGATTACCCTGAATTAAATGAAAATAGAGGTTTTAAAGATATCTTAAGAGATTTTGAAGAAAGTAATGAAATAATTGAAGCTTCTAAAACTTATTATGATAAATATGCTACCTCTTTAAATAGTTTATTAAATAAATTTCCGATAAATTTAATTGGTAAAATTCATCATATCACCAAAAAAGAGTATTATAATACTCTTGAAATAAATGATAATTTATTAAAAAATGGAGAAAACTTTTAATTTAAATCCCAATCTATTGGTTTTATTCCCGCTTTTTTTAAAAACTCATTAGCTTGAGAAAAAGGATGACTACCAAAGAAACCATAATTAGCTGAAAAAGGAGAAGGATGTGCTGATTCTATTATTAAATGTTTAGGATTAGTTATATACTTCTTTTTTTCTTTGGCAAAATTTCCCCAAAGAATAAAGACAATTGGTTCTTCTTTTTCATTTAAAACTTTAATAATATAATCCGTCAAACGTTCCCAACCCAAACCACGATGCGAAGCTGGTTTATCTTTTTCTACTGTTAAAACCGCATTTAAAAGTAATACTCCTTCATTGGCCCACTTTGTTAAATCGCCATCTAAAACTGGTTTGCACCCTAAATCATCTTCTAATTCCTTATAAATATTTCGCAAAGATGGAGGTAACTTAATCCCTTTTTGCACCGAAAAAGAAAGTCCGTGCGCCTCATGTTCGCCATGATAAGGGTCTTGACCCATTATAACAACTTTAACATTTTCATAAGGAGTTCTTTTTAAAGCTTCAAAAACATAATTTTTGGGAGGAAAAATAGTTTTAGTATCATATTCTTTTTTGATAATATTTAAAAATCTTTTAAAACCATCACTTTCCCAAACAATTTTTAATTTATCATCCCAACTATTACCTATCATAATTAATATCACTTCCCCTCCTAATTTTAACAAATTACCTTCCTTAAATCTAGGACTTTAAAAAATATAAAAAAGGAAAATTAATTCCTTTATTTATGATATTTTTCATTATTTAAAATTTTAAAACTACGATAAATTTGTTCTAATAATATTCCTCTAAAAAGACCATGAGGAAAAGTCATTTTGGAAAAAGATAAAAGTTTATGAGCTTTATCTTTAACTTTCTTACTTAATCCCTCACTACTACCAATTATAAAGGTAATATTACTATATTTAATAAAACTTTCATCAATAAGTTTAGCAAATTCTAAAGAGGTATAACTTTGCCCCATAATATCTAAACAAATAACCATATCTTTAGGGTCAATATTTTTTAAGATATCTAAAGCTTCTTTTTCTAAATCATTAACCTCTTTAAGTTCAATTATCTCTATCTTATGATATTTACTTATACGTTTTTGATAATCATCTATTAAATCCTGTAAATATTTTTCTTTAATCTTACCCAAGCAAATAATCTTAATCATATAATAACTACCTCAGTTTTTTCTCTTTGACGAGCACACTCAATATTATGAAAGGGAATTTGATATTCATTAAAAACTTCCATAATCGTATTTAGAGCTACTTCTTCGGTATTATTTTCTTTACTTAAATGGGCAAGAATAATTTTTTTAGTATTATCTCCTACTAATTTAGATAAATAGATAGAACTATCGCGATTAGATAAATGTCCTTTGTCACCCACTACTCTTTTTTTAAGCCAAGGCGGATACTTACCGTTCATTAACATCTCGGCATCATGATTACTTTCAAAAATATAGATACTCTTATTTTTTAAAAGTTCAAAATGACGGTGATTTAAATAACCTGTATCTGTGACATATACTAAAGAAGAATTACTACTAGTTAAGACAAAACCTCGCGAATCATTTGTGTCATGAGAAGTTTTAAAAACTTCTATTGTTAAACTATCAAAAACCATTTGGTCATCATAGATAATAATATTTTCATAATCTTTAATGTTTTCTAATTCTAAAAACATACTTTGGCTCAAACAGACCGTAGGGTGATATTTTTTTAAAAAGTTTTCTAAAGCGCTGATGTGGTCATTATGAACATGGGATATTAATATTAAATCAATATCCTTCGGGTCAACTTCTAATTCTCCTAATTTTTCTTTAATGTATTTAACGTTCATACCCATATCGATTAAAACTTTATGTTTTAAAGTTTCGACATAAGTACAATTTCCCTCTGAGCCAGATGCTAAAACACTAACTTTCATCATTGCCACAAACTCATTGGATTCATCGATTGACCACCTTGATAAGGAGGACCACCAACGAATACCGCAAAGTGAAGATGGGTTCCAGTTGCTGTACCAGATTGACCCATAGCCCCAATCTTTTGTCTTCTATTTACTTTTTGCCCTACGGAAACTCCTACAGAAGACAGATGGGCATAGACTGTGTAATAGCCGTTACCATGGTCTATAACAACATTATATCCCGCTGATGAACCGACCATACCACCATAACCAGCATTAATTACCGTACCATCTAAAGCAGCATAGATAGGTGAACCAAAACCAGTTCCGGAAATATCAGTTCCATCATGTAATGTTCCCCAACGATAAGCATATGGACTAGTAATAATATAGGGAGAATTTGTTGGCCATGCCCAAGAAGCACCAGTATCAATATAAGTACCACTAACATAGCCGCCACCATATGGTGGTTGTTTAGTTCCCTTTGTTACTTTTTCCGAAACAGGAGCTTTTAAATCTTCATAAGAAGCAATATAACCACCTTGGTTTTCCACTCCATTGGTATATTTTTGTTTTCTCGTAATTCTTCTTACCCCTTTAACACCTGGTTGTGTTACCTCATTATAAGTCGTATATTCATTATCATCATAAGTAACTTCCGTATCAAAATCTGTTTCTGTATCTTCAACAATATGCATTTCATAACTTAGGCTTAAAACCGGATTAATTAAAGCAATATTAACTTCTTGCCCTATTGATAATAAACTATCTACACTACTAAATTCCGGATTAGCAATTAAAAATTCTTCTTCATTAAGTTTGTGATTAAAAGCAATTGTAGATATAGTATCACCTTGGGCTACTGTATACTTTTCTTCTGACTTATTATCGCCAAACATTAAATATTTTGTTAATTCCTGTTCATCAGTATAAATTTTTTCATCAGTTCCAATAAAAGCTTCTTTAACTGTAATCGTTTCTTCAAAATAAACCGTTTCAATTAAAGAACCAGTATCAACTATTTCTGCTTGTTCATCATTTAAATAAGCTTCATACTTATCTTCGGGGATAAAAGAAGTAATTAAGTTATTAATAGCTTTCATAAAAACATCTTTATCTAAAACTTTTATCTCTAAAGGCTTTTTATTTTCATCTTTATATTTAATTGTTATAACATACCCTTCAATAGTAAAAGGTTTTTCTTCCTTAATTTCTTGATAAACTTTTTCTACATTATCAACATCATTACTATAAGTTATATCTTTAGTAATATTAAACCCTATAGGAGGATAAACACTATCAACATTATATGTATCTTTAATATCACTTTGTTCTTTATTAATTAAAGCATATAATTCATCTTGACTAGCAATGGCTCCCAATTTTTTACCATCTAAATATACTTGATAAACTTCTTTAGCTTCCTTAGGTCTTCTATCTAAAACACCCATAACAAAAACTAAAGAAGTAATTAACATCGTTATCAAAGTACATAATAAAATGTTTCTAACTTTCATATAATCACCTTTAATATTCAGTTGCATTAGCAATATAATTTCTAAAATTACTCATGTTAAGTTCAAATAGTAATTCAAACTTACCAGTTGAACCTTTACGATGCTTCGCTATTATTATATCACAAGGAACATTAGTTTCCTTATTAAGTTCTCCTTTTTCTTTATAATAATCTTTACGATTGATAAACATAACTAAATCGGCATCTTGTTCAATTGAACCAGATTCACGTAAATCCGCAAGCATTGGTTGATTATTTTCTCTTTTTTCCGCATTACGGGAAAGTTGAGCTAAAGCGACAACCGGCACTTTTAATTCCATTGCCATTGTCTTTAAAGAACGGGAAATATCTGATACTTCTTGTTGACGAGATTCTGTCCTTTTCGCTCCCGAAGTAATTAATTGCAAATAATCGATAATAACTAAGCCTAAGCCTTTTTCTGAAGCAGCTAGACGACGACATTTAGCTTTAATTTCACTAGCGGTAATCCCCGCATCATCTTCAATATATATATTTGTATCAGCTAGCTGGCTCATCGCTTCATTATATCTTTTCCAATCATTATGTTGTAATTGGCCAGTTTGTAACTTCTTAGAATCTATCTGCCCAATCGCACTAATCATCCTATTAACTAGTTGTTCTGCTGGCATTTCTAAGTTAAAAATAGCTACTGCTTTATCGGTATGAAACGCCGCATTAGTCGCAATATTTAAAGCAAAAGCTGTTTTACCCATACCAGGACGCGCAGCAATAATAATCATTTCGCCTTCATGAAGACCACTTGTTGCTTTATCTAAATCATAAAATCCCGTAGGAATACCGGTGATTTCACTTTTATTTTTAGCTAAACGTTCCAAATTTTCTTGCGCTTTTCTTAAAGCTTCCCCAATTGTAATAAACTCACCTGTTTGACGAGCTTTAATAACATTTAAAATATTTCGTTCAGCATTATCTAAAACTTCATTAATATTATCTTCATTATCATAAGCATCGGTAGCAATCTCTGTCGCCGTATCAATAAGACTTCGCAAAGTTGCTTTTTCTCTAACAATATTAATATAATAATCGACATTAGCAGCCGTAGCAACAGAATCAATAATTTCGGTAATATATTCGATACCACCTACGGAATTTAAATGTTTTTTCTTATCTAACTCTTCAGTTAAAGTTGTAACATCAACGGGAATATTTTCATTATATAAACTCTTAATTGCTTGAAATATCTTTTTATGAGCATCACTAAAAAACATATCTTCACTAATTTCTTCACAAACTTTTTCTAAAGCTGTCTTACTTAAAAATGTTACTCCTAAAACAGACATTTCTGCTTCGTTATTTTGAGGCATCTTTCTTGTAGCCATTTAATCACCTACTTTTTTAAAACTATTTTTACATTAAAAATAACTTTCTTATGTAATTTAATCTCTACATTATGAGTGCCAATAGAATCAATTGGGGTCACAATATTAATTTGTTTTTTATCAATTTTAAATCCTAATTCTTTTAACTTTTCACTAATTTGCTTAGTAGAAATATTACCAAAAACTTTATCTTCTTTTCCTGTTTTAACTTGAAAAACTAATTCTTTATCTTCTAAAGCTTTTTTAATTTCTTCACACTCTTTAATAAATTTACCTTCTTCTTCCTGACGGGTTTTTAATTCTTTATTTAAAATATTAGTACTTGTTTTACTAACGGGAACAGCTAAGTTATTTTTAATTAAATAGTTCTGTGCATAACCATCTGATACATCAATAATATCATCTTTTTTGCCTTGTTTTTTAACATCTTTTAATAATATAACTTTCATATAAGTTCCTCCTTAAATATATCACCAAATATTATATCAAAAAAACTAAAAAAAAGATATATCCCCTAAAATGGGTAAAAAAAAGAAAGATAGCTCTTTCTATTTAACATATGGAATTAATCCCATGAATCTTGCGTATTTAATTTGTTTAGCAATATGTCTTTGATGTTTAGCACAAGCTCCTGTACGACGACGGTTTTCAATTTTACCTTTTTCATTTATATATTTAGTAATAATTGGCACATCTTTATAGTCAACAGGTTTACCAGCACACATTTGACATATTCTTTTCTTTTTACGACGAAATTCTGCCATTATTTTCCCTCCTTAAAATGGTAAGTCATCTTCACTTAAAACAACTTCTTCTCCAAAATCTTTAAATGGATCTTCACTTATATCTGTAGTTTCAATATCCGCAGCAGGCATATCTACACCACTATCCATACCGGCATCAACAGCTGGCATACTATTAGATGAAACACTACCCTTTGGACTTAAGAAAGTTACATTATCAGCAACAACTTCAGTAACATATCTTTTCGTACCATCTTGAGCATCATAACTTCTTGTTTGAATACGACCTTCTAATGCAACTTGTGTTCCTTTTACACAATATTTAGCAATATTTTCGGCTTGACGACGCCAAGCTACACAAGTAATAAAGTCCGTATCTCTTTCGCCATTTTGATTAGTAAAAGTTCTATTAACAGCTAAAGTAAATGTTGTTGTTGAACTTCCTGTACTAATAGTTCTAAGTTCTGGATCCTTAGTTAATCTTCCGATTAAAATTACTTTATTCATATTCTACTCCTCATCTAATTTAATAATTAAATGTCTTAAAATGTTTTCATCTAATAAAGCTTTACGGTCAAATTCTTTAATAGCATCATGGTTAGCTTCAACTTGCATAACAAAATAATAACCATTGATTTCTTTTTTTATTGGAT
This sequence comes from uncultured Bacilli bacterium, assembly GCA_947594925.1. Classification (GTDB taxonomy): domain Bacteria; phylum Bacillota_I; class Bacilli_A; order RF39; family UBA660; genus HGM10766. Next base: position 47,071 of record CANQEJ010000003.1, on the reverse strand, counting down.
AAGCAAATTTCTTTTGACCAAGTTCTTTAAAGTCTAAAACTTTAGATTTCATATCTGTTATTAGCTTCTTAAAAGCATCAGCAGTACTACTTACTTGTTCACTTTCAATTGTAGCTTTAACAATAAACATTATTTCATATTTGTTCATTACTACACCTCCTTATGGTCTATTTCGGCTTCTAAATGAAGCAAGGAGTAAATTAATACTCGCCATGTATTATAACAAATAATATTAAAGATGGCAAATATTTATTCCCCGTTTTTTCATTTAGACATTTAACTTACTATTTTAAACCAACTTTTATTTCTAAATATCAAAATTTTTATATAATTTATTTTACCAAAAAATAGCATTGCATTGCAAATCGCAAAATTTTTGCAATGTTTCCAATGAGTTTTTTGTGTAATATAATTTAATTAGTAAGGTGGTATTGAAATGGCGTTTAGATTAGTTGAATCAAGAAGTGAAACGGAAAATAAGACCGTGCGGTTTCCGGTAGATGTTATCAACAAAATTGAAGTAGCAATATCGGGAAAAAATATAACATTTTCCAAATTTGTAATCTCCGCATGTCGCTATGCTCTTGAAAATCTTGAAGAGCCCGAAAAGCCGACAAGCAAACTATAGTCGCAAAACACTTCCAGTGTTTTTTCTTTTGCTAACGACACTCTAAAATACCTTTAATTTTTAATTTAATTCTTTGACAAGCATTATCAATTTGTTTCGTACTACGATTTAATATCGCTGCTATTTCTTGATAAGAATAATTTTCTAACATCAAAGAAAAAACCTCTTGTTCATTAGCAGAAAGACTTTCTTTAATATCTTTTAATAAAATCTTATAATCTTCAGCCATTTCTAAATTATTTAAAGGATTATTCTTATTTTCATCACTTAAAATATCCATTAAAGGTTGTCTATCTTCTTCATAGACCTGTTCTAAAGATAAAGATTCGTTCATTAATTTATTTTTTAAACGACTAGCTTTTGTTAAAACAACTTGTAAACGACGGTCTACACATATCGTAATAAAAGTTCTTAAGGAAGAAGAAGTATCATCAAAACGATTAATAGCATCACTAAAACCCAAGAGTGCCTCTTGGTATAAATCATTATATTCCATATTAAGCATACGCGCAGACATGGTATACTTTTTAATAATAATGCCAATGATATATTTATACTTTTCATATAAAATATCTTTGGCTTCTTCGGAGTGTTCTTTAATTAAATTTAATAATTCACTATCAGAATATTCATTATAGTTATCCACACTTATCACCTGTTTACTAAGTCATATATGATAATTCCTGCTGCGACAGAAGCATTTAAACTATTTACTTTCCCATGCATCGGAATTGCTACTACTTCATCACAATTTTTTAAAACTAAAGGCGAAATTCCTTTCCCCTCATTACCAATAACTAACACCACTTTAGAAGCATAACTAATCTCTTTGTAATTAATTCCACCCATTGCTGTTCCATAAATGAAAAAACCTTCTTTTTTAAAATCAGCAATTGTTTTATTTAAATTATTAACACAAGCAATATTGACATTAGCTAAAGCTCCACTACTAGTTTTATAAACGGTTTCATTAATACTAACACTACGGTCTTTAGGTAAAATAATCGATTTTATTCCTGCAGCTTCACAAGTTCTAATAATAGCTCCTAAATTATGAGGGTCTTCTAAATGGTCTAACATAATAACAATCTTATCTTGATAAAAAGTTTTAACATCTTGATATTGATAATCATCAATAAGCAACATAATCCCTTGATTATTTTTATTAATTTGGTTCATTTTATGACTATCCATAATTTCATAAGATAACTTTTTTTCTTTAATAAAATTAATAATTTCTTCATCTTTAAAATTATTAGCTAAATAAACTCTTTTAATTTTTTGATAATCACCTTTTAATTCTTTAAAAACATTTTTACCATATACTCTCATTTAATTCCTCACAATAAATTCCATTATTTCTTTTAAACGTTCATAGTTTTGGGAAAGGTATAAACTCCCTATTAAACACTCTAAACCCGTGGCTATTTTATAAGTAACAATATCAGCACTTTTACTTTTGCCACCATGAGCATTTCGTCCTCTTTTATAAATTTCTAATTCTTCTTCGTTTAAAAAATTAGCTGCTATTAATCTTTCTAAATGCTTTCTTTGACTTTTTGCACTAATATATTCCAAACTCTTATTTTGTAACTCTTTAACCTTCCCAATATTTAAACTAACTAAATATTTACGTATATATAACTCATAAACAGCATCACCAATGTATGCTAAAGTTATTGCGTTCATACCATCGCCCCATTAAAAATGAATTTCATCTGTTAATTCTTCATTATATAAATCTTCAAAATGACCTTTCTTTTGTTTAATAAAGAAAATAATAACCCCAGCTATTACAAAAATAACTGAAACTAACTGAGCCACTTTAAAGCCTCCAAACATTAAAGAATCTGTCCGCGTTGCTTCAATAATAAAGCGTCCGATACCATACCAAACTAAATATAAAGCAGCTATCTGACCATTTTTTGTATACTTCATCCTTCTAAAAATAAGTAAAACAATAAATCCTAATAAGCACCATAAAGATTCATATAAAAAGGTAGGGTGATAATAAACACCATTAATATTCATACCATTAATAATAAATTGGGGAATATGAAAATTTTGCAAAGTTTGTAAACTCGTAGCTGCTCCATGGGCTTCGCTATTAAAGAAATTTCCCCATCTTCCTATGGCTTGTCCAATAAGCAAAGCAGGTGCCAAAATATCTAATACTTTAAAAATATCAACATTATATTTTTTCGTATACACAATAACCGTAATAACTCCTGCGATAATTCCCCCATGAATAGCTAATCCTCCATGCCATACTTTAACAATTTCAATTAAATTATTACTATACTCGGAGAAATTAAATAACACATAATACAAACGAGCTCCTATTAAACTAAAAACAATGGTCCAAAACATTAAATTAAATAAGAAATCTTTATCAATGCCAAGTCTTTTGCCTTCCCTAAAAACAAAGAACATCCCAATTATAAAGGAAGCTAGTAATATGACTGAATACCATCTTACTTGGATAAAACCAAAATCAAATAACACGGGGTCCATAATCTCAAACCTACTTTCTTTCTTAAAAAGTATACTAAATTAGTCTTTAATTTTCAAGGTTTTCTAAAGGCTCTTCCTGATAAATAATTCCTAAACCAATAAATTTAACTAAACGGAATAAGCCTTTAAAACGTTTCGGCTCTTTAATCATCCGATATAACCACTCTAATTTTAATTTTTGAAACACCTTAGGTGCTCTTTTTAAATTACCACTAATAACATCAAAACTGCCCCCAACAGGAACAAACACTTTCACACTTTTCAGTTTATCTTTATTTTTTAAAATAAAATCTTCTTGTAAAGGACTACCTAAAGCAACAAATAAAATATCTGGTTTTTTCTTATTAATATCTTGAAGGACTTCTTCCTCTTTGGTATAACCATCTATTACGCCCACAATATTAAGACCTTTAAACCTTTTTAATAATTGTTCTTGAGCTTTTAAAGCTACACCTTTCTTCGCTCCATATAAATAAATTTTCTCTTTCTTTTCTAAAGATTTCTTACAAATATCTAACATTAAATCAATACCTGCTATTCTTTTATTTATATGTCCTCCTCTTAATTTAGAAAGTAAAACAATTCCTTCTCCATCCGGTATTTGGATAAGTTGTTCATTAAAAGCTTGTTTCTTTTTCTCATCTTTATAATGGTCTAAAACAATTAAAGGATTAATATTAACAACAAATAATCTTTGGTCTTTACAAGCAAATATATTATCAACAATTACTCTTTTAGAACTACAACTTACATCAAATCCTAATATCCTTTCTTTCTCTTTTTTAACCTGTTTACTTCTTACTTCATTAATTAAAATACTTATCATAAAAGAAAGAGGAATAATAATACTAATCGAATTTAATAAATTACCACTAAAATAAGCTGCTACAAGCACTACCAAAGTACCCATAGCTAAAGCAATATTTTTTTCATTAAACTTATCTTTAAAAGCAAATAATATTTTAATACCAATATAAATAAAAGCAATAATATAAAAGCCTAAAAATAATAAACATCCTAATATACCTATTGAATAAAATTGCATAACAAAGTCTTTTTCAATATTAAAAATATTCATAATTCTAGTATAAGTAAGACCAAATAAATTATCTAAATAATTATGATTAATTTCTTTTACTCTTTTCACAATAGATAGTTCAATAAAACGGGCATTACCAGTAAGAGTAGTATCATTTTTTAAAATATCTTCCCAAAACTTTTTATCATATTGATAAGGATAAGCATTTAGAGAAAATAAACTATCTACTTCTTTTTCTTCTAACCTTTTACTAAAATCATCAGGAATATCTTTATAAGCTTCATAACTTTCTCCCATATTCTTTTTATTAATAAATTCTAAAGGTTTACCATTATAAATAGCATCATAATAAATATTACGCATTGAAAGAGGGCTGTGAGGAATAATCATAAACATTGCTATTACAATAAAAGCATTAAATAAATAAAAAGTTAAATTCACTCTTTTATGAATATTAAGTAGAAAATAGATAAAAGATATAACAATTAATTCTAAAATAGTACCATAAACAGCAAGACGATTACCAATCATTAACATACTTAAAACAATTAATAATATTAAAAGATAATTATGGATTTTCCTACTTTTAAAAGCTTCATAACAACTAAGAGGCAAATACAATAAGAAAATAGCTACTATTTGATTAGTCATATGGAAAAATCCCTTAGAAGAAGCAGCGATAAAATCATAAGTTTCTAAACCAAACCAACGATACATTGGAATTTTAGTTTGATAAAAATTATAAGCAGTATAAGAAAGTCCTAATAAATCGGAGATAACAATACTTAAACTCATAAATAAAATAATAACTTTTAAATAATTTTTAATATCTTTATAACGAATATTTAACTTATAAACAATATAAAAAAGTAAAACATTAGTAATCATCTTATAAAAATATAAACACTCACTTATAAAATTATAATTAAAATTACCCGGTACGAAAGATTTAAAATTTAAAGCGTTTAAATGATGACCTAAAATATATAAAAGAATAATTACGCCATAGATAATAAAACTCTTTTTCTCTTTAAAATTTCCTTGATTAATTATGACAATAATAAACATAAAAGAAATAAATAAAGCTCTAATTAAAGTAGAAATAGAATTATAAAAAATATGTAAGTCTAAAAAAACGGATAAGGCATAAAAACTTAATAATATCTTAATTAAAACTTTATTATCAATTTTTAGTTTCATAAAAAATCCCTCAAAAAGATTATATCATTATTTTAAGTAAGTTTGATATTTTTTCTGGGCTTTAACACACTCTTTAAAATATTTTTTGGGAGGCACTATTAAAGGATTACGATTTAAACAAATATCTTCAAGGCTCTTATCCAATATATTACCATAATTATAAATAGTTTTTTGATTAAGATAAGAACTATCAGCTTCAGTAACAATCCCTTCCGTATTAACAGTAACAATCGGCCCAATATTTAAAAGTCCATTTTCTCTATCTTCTTTTAAATTATTCCCAGCATAAGACATAATATAAGGCATCGGACGTAAAGGAATAGTTTCTTGAGGATTTAAAGATATCGCATTACCTTCATTAAATAATTTCTTATCAAGTCCCTTATATCCTAAAAGATGACCACTCTTTTGATATTTTTGCCTATTTTCCCAAAATTTTTTTTCTAAGCCCAATCTTTTAAGTTCTTGCAGATGAAATTTATCATAAGAAATCATAAGAGCTGGTTCATAATAATTATTAACTATTTCTAAATATCTTTTAAAACTATCTAATAACTTAATAAAATCTTCATTATAAACACTTCCATTAATAATAATGGCTAACTTTTCTATCATAATTCTTTTAGTCATAATATAATTTAATAATTTTTCTAATCTTTCTAAAGCTAAAGTTACTTCCCCACCACAAATACTTAAACAAGAAGTTCCGATAATATTTTCTAATGTCGCCTCCATTACAGCATCAGACATATCAACATTAGTACTTTTTCCTCTAAGACACATAGCACAATTAAAATTACATCTTTCAGTTATTATTAAGCCTAAATTTTGTAAATAAACTTTCCGCATAAATTCCCCCCCATAAAAAAATTCTTAACTATATTATAAAAATATTTTTAATACAGTCAAGAAAAGAATCATTTTTTGGCAGATATATTTTTCTTATGATGGTCAAATAATATATCGGTTTTTAACACAAAGAATAAAAGTAAAATCATTAATAAGATATAAATAATAATAGCAATTTGATTATCTCCTAGAACATAAAATATAGAAACAATAGAGAAGATTATATTAATAGCATAAATAATTAAAATTGTTTTTCTTTGGGTAAATTTCATTTTTAAAAGTTGATGATGAAAATGTTCTTTATCAGCTTTCATAATGCCTTCCCCTTTAATTAGTCTTCTTAAAATAGCTAAAGCAACATCAAAAATAGGAATAGCTAAAATACATAAAGGGACAATTAAAGAAGTAATAGTTGTTCCTTTAAAGCCTAAAAGAGATATTACAGCAATGATAAAACCTAAAAATTGACTACCACTATCACCCATAAAAATCGAAGCTGGGGGAAAATTATATGCTAAAAAGCCCATCGTCGCCCCAAACATTATTAAAGATAAAGTTACATCTAAACCACCCATTGTATTTAAAATCCCCGCTATAACAGCAATAGTAGCAAAATAAATACAAGATATTCCACTAGCTAGACCATCTAGACCATCAATAAAATTTAAAGCATTAGTAATGGCCACAATAACAAAAATCGTAATAATATAATTAATAGGAACAGGAAAAATTAGATTTAAACCAAATATCGAAATATCATTTAAAACTATATTTCCATAAAAAGTAGTAATACATGCTGCTACTATCTGTACAATTAACTTATAACGCGCTTTAATAGGGTTAATATCATCAAAAATTCCCATTAAAACTATTACAAAACTGGCAATTAAAATAGAAAGCATCCTTACTGAACCATTAGCAAATAACATATACCCTACGAGAAAAGATAAGAAAATCGCAACACCACCTAATCTGGGCATTGGAACTTTATGAACTTTTCTTTCATTAGGATAATCCATAGCGTTTATATGAATAGCCACATATTTAATAATGGGCATTAATACTACACTTGTAAGAAAGGTTACAATAACCATTAAGAAGATATTATTTCCATTAACATTCCAATTCATACTGCATCTCCTTAAACTATTATACACTAAATAAACATATTTATCATTATAAAAATAATGACGAATTTTGACGGACGCTTTTTCTTTATTTTTTTAATTGCTTTGTTTATAATATCTACTCGAGTGTTATTAGTAGTATCTATTTTGGGGTTTTGGTTGTGTCTTGGTTCATTACTACTAAAACACTCATTTTTTTATGCACTAAAAAAGAAGCTTAAGCTTCTAAATCCATACACCATAAGTAATAGCAGCCATGGCTAAAAGTAATCCTACTACCCAAAACACTTTAACAATGTCTTGTTCACTCCAACCAATTTGTTCAAAGTGATGATGCAAAGGAGCCATTTTAAAGACCTTTTTATTAAACTTACGAATTGAAATAATTTGAATCATTGAACTTAGAGTTTCAATCACAAATACACCGCCAATTAAGGGTAAGGAAAGTTCATGACGCGTTAAGATAGCGATTGTTGCTAAAGCTCCTCCTAAAGCTAAAGAACCCATATCGCCCATAAAGACTTTAGCAGGATGGGTATTGAAAAGTAAGAAACCAAATAAAGCTCCTACTAAAACAAAACAGAAAATAGCCATCTCTTGATTACCTTGCATCCAAGTTGTATTCCAAGATAAAAGACCAAAAGCTAAAAAGGCAATAGCTGATAAACCACCGGCTAGACCATCTAGACCATCGGTGATATTAACAGCATTAGATGTTCCAACTAATAAGAATAAGATAAATAAACCAAAGCCCCAACCTAAAGGAATAACTAAACCTAAAGAAGTTATTTCAATCACGGATTTACCACCATTTTTCATAAATATATAGAAAAAGATAACAGCGATAATTAATTGACAAAAAAACTTCGTCGATATTTTTAAACCTTTATTATTTTTATATTTAATTTTCAAAAAATCATCAACAAAACCTAAAAGAGCATAGGCTAAGAATACAAAGACTAAAATAATTAAATTATGAGTTATATCAATACTACCTCGAAAATACAAAAATATTAAAGATAAAATCGTCGGTATTATAAAGATAAACCCACCTAAAGTTGGTGTTCCATTTTTTGCTAAATGTGTTTTTGATATTTTTAAACTAACACTTTGTTTAGCATTAAGCTTACGAAGCCAAGGTATTATGATTATTCCTGTTACAATTGCTAACACAAATCCTAACATCATGGCCATTGTTGATTTGGCTAAGATTAGCATTAAAACACCTCGTCTTTCTACACCATTATACTACTAAAATTATAAGCATCTAAATCTCTTTTTATAACTGTTTACAGTATTTGACATGATTATCCTAATAAAAGTTTGACTGTACTGCCTTCTTTTACAAATATTTGCGGATTTGGCGTTTCATAAACGACCTTTTCGCCACTACCCGCATATTCAATTTTAAAACCTTTTAAAGCTTCTTTGGCTTCTTTAATAGTTTTCCCCGTCACATCTGGTAAAATAACATATTTTGTATCTAAATAATTATATTCTTTCGGCAGCCCTTCTTTATCGGATTTTATTCCCAAAATATTAATAGCATCTTGTAAAACATTTTTAGCAATTGGAGCTGAAACCGTACCACCATATTGCACTACACCTTGCGGGTGGTCCACTGCTACATAAACTACAATCTCTGGGTCATTAGCAGGCATAAAGCCAATAAACGATAAAATATAATTACCACTCATATAATGCCCATCTTGCACCTTCTGAGCTGTTCCAGTCTTCCCACCTACTCGATAGTTTTCAATATAGGCATTACGTCCACTACCATTTGCTACAACACTTTCTAAAGCATGCCTTACTAAAGCGGAAGTATCTTCACTAATTACCTGGGCTTCCTTATTAGGATATATAGCTTTAATAACTGAATTAGTTTCTGGTTCTAACATACTTCCCACAATATAAGGCGTATATAAAGAGCCACCATTAATAGCAGCACTCACTGCTTTTACCTGTTGAATAGGAGTTACCGATATTCCTTGGCCAAAACTTGTTGTAGCTAGTTCTACCGGTCCTACTTTATCTTCCTTAAATAAAATACCACTAGATTCTCCATTTAAATCAATTCCCGTTTTCTCTCCAAAGCCAAATTTATGAATATATTCAAATAACTTAGTCTTTCCTAATTTTTGACCCATTACTACAAAACCGGGATTACAAGAGTTTTCAACAACTTGTAAAAATGTCTGAGTTCCATGTCCTCCCGCTTTCCAACACTTAATTCGCGCCCCATCAACGGTAATCGAACCACCATCAGTAAATTCATCTTCAAATAAATTAATAGTTTGTTCTTCAATAGAAGCAGTTAAAGTAATAATCTTAAACGTACTTCCCGGTTCATAAGTCATCCATATTGGTAAATTACGATTGATAGTTTCATTATCATAATTCTCATAATGATTAGGGTCAAAATTAGGACGGGAACCCATACCTAATATCTCACCTGTCTTCGGGTTCATAGCCATAATTAAAGCATGCTCGGGATTATATTTGCTCATAACATTATCTAATTCTCTTTCAATAGCAAGCTGTAAATCCAAATCAATAGTTAAAGCAATATTTACTCCAGCCTGAGGCTTTTCATAAACCTCTGTTAATTCTAACTTATTTCCTTTACCATCACTAAAATACTTAATTGCTCCATCACTACCCGTTAAATACTTATCATACTCTAATTCTATTCCCGATAAACCTTGATTATCTATTCCTACATAACCTAACACATGCGAAAGTAAACTACCATATGGATAATACCTTTTTGATTCTTTAACCAAATAAACACCATCATACTTTAAAGCATCAATTTTCTCAGCTGTTTCATAATTTAATTGTCTACCCTCAGGATGTACTCTTTCAATAGAAGTTTTTTTATTAACATGTTTATCCATATCTTCTTTACTAACTCCTAAAATAGAAGCTAATTTAGTTGATACTTCCTCTTTATCTTTAATTTGATTAGGAATTAAAACTAAAGAAGTAGTAGTAATATTAGTAGCAAGTTCCTTTCCGTTACGGTCCGTTATCACCCCTCTATCAGCTGTAATAGGTAAATTACGGCTCCATAAAGATTGAGCCAATTTATTTAAATCATCATACTTAAAAACTTGAATATAAAATACTCTTACAATTATAAAAATAAATAATATTAAAGTTATTAAAAAAACATAACGAACTCTAGTATGAATATTATTTTGAAACATAGTATCACCTAAAGAAGTTTATGCTTAATAAAACAAAAAATACCATTTAATGGTATTATTTAGTAGTTTTTTTCTTCTTATCTAAATTTTTATTAACAAGTTTAACTTTAACCCCACGAACTGTACCAAACATCTTTTTAACACCTTTTGGTAAATTCTTTTTATAAGTTCTCATAAATGCACCTCCTTAAGTAAGTCAAATCAATTATACCATGAATTTAAAAAAAAGCTAGTATTTTTCGTTGCCTTGAAAAAGGCAAATTAATACCCTATAATATATTTGGTGATTTTATGAACGTTTGTGTTATTGGAGCCGGTCCGGCAGGACTTACTAGTGCCATTAATCTCGCCCGTCAAAAATATCAAGTATTTATTTTAGAACGTAATAATAAAAGTGGTAAAAAACTTCTTCTTACGGGTAATGGGCGTTGTAATTACTGGAACGAAGACCAAAATATTAACCATTATCATAGTAATAATCTAAAAGAATTTACTAATATTTATGAAAAGCAAAAAGATAAAGTTCTAGACTTTTTTCAAAGCATTGGCATAATTCCCAAAATTAAAGATGGTTATTATTACCCTTATTCCAATCAAGCAACGAGTGTTTTAAATGCACTTTTAACGGAAGTTAAAAACTTAAATATTCCTATATATTATGAAGAATTTGTAACTAAAATAGAAAAGAAAGACCAATTTTATATCACTACCCAAAATAAAGTTTATAAAGCAGCCAAAGTCATAATTGCTACTGGAGGAAAAAGCTATCCTAAAACTGGAAGTGATGGTAATGGCTACACCTTAGCCCAAAATTTAGGCCATAAAATAATTCCTATTAAGCCAGCTTTAACTTATTTAAAAGGCCAAGATAATTTTTATAAAGATTGGGACGGAATTCGTTCTTCTGTTATAGTTACCCACTTAGAAAATGGGGAAATTAAAAGACAAGAAAAAGGAGAAATTCAACTTACTAAAGAAGGTCTTAGTGGTATTTGTATCTTTAACTTAAGTAGACAAATAGCTAAAGGTTTAGAAAAAAATTATACAGAAATAGTTAGTATTAATTTTGTTCCTTGGTGTTCAAACTTTCTAGAATTTATGGATAAACAAGAACAATTATTAAATAATTATACTTTAAAAGAAATATTAGAAGGCTTTTTAAATTATAAGCTTATTAATTTATTTTTTAAACTTGCTAAATTACCTAATGATATTACCTGGTCTAAAGTAAATAAACAAGAATTTACCAAACTACTTACTAATTTTCAAGTTAAAATTACATCTACAGGAAGTTATGATACAGCACAAGTTTGTAGTGGTGGTATTGCTTTAAATGAACTAACATCTAATCTAGAAAGTAAAAAAATAAAAGACTTATATTTTGCTGGAGAAATTATTGATGTCGATGGTGACTGCGGTGGCTACAACTTAGGATTTGCTTGGATGAGTGGTCTTACCATTGGAAAGGACACTAAAGAAAATGATTAGAATAACTCAATTAAAAATCTTAATTACTCTAGATTCAGAAAATTATCGTTTAAAAAAAATAAGTAAACTTTTAAATGTTTCCAAAAATGCTATTAAAGAAGTTAAGATTATCAAAAAATCTATCGATGCTCGTAATAAAAAGCAAATATTTTTTGTTTATAACTTTGATATAACTGTGGATAATGAAGATAATATTTTAAAAACTATCAACTTACCCACTATAAACAAAACTCCTAAAGAAGAATATCTTCCCCCTATTTGCGGCCAAAAACCTTTAGAAGATAAAATAATTATTGTCGGTAGTGGTCCGGCTGGTCTATTTTGTGCCTACCTCCTTGCCGAAAATGGCTATAAACCTCTAATTATTGAACGCGGTAAAAAAATAGAAGAACGAGTTTTAGATGTTCATAAATTTTGGCAAGAAAATATCTTAAATACCGAAAGTAACGTCCAATTTGGCGAAGGTGGGGCCGGAACTTTCTCGGATGGTAAATTAAATACCTTAGTTAAAGATAAAAGATTTATTGGCAAAAAAGTCTTTGAAATCTTTGTTAGTTGTGGAGCACCTGAAGAAATAATGTATGAACAAAAACCTCATATTGGTACAGATATTCTTCGCAAAGTTATTGTTACAATGCGCAAAAAAATTATCAGTATGGGTGGCAAGTTTCTTTATAATACTAAACTTACTAATCTCCTTATTGAAGATAATCATTTAAAACAAATTGAAATTAATAATCAAGAAAAAATTAACTGTTCTAATCTTATTTTAGCTATTGGTCACTCTGCTCGTGATACTTTTAAAATGTTATACCAAAATAATTTACATATGGAAGCTAAACCTTTTGCAGTTGGCGTTCGAATTATGCATAATCAAGACCTTATTAATGAAAGCCAATATGGAAAATTTGCTAAAATCTTGCCTCCTGCCCCTTATAAATTAACCTACACTACTAAAGATAAGCGCGGGGTTTACTCTTTTTGTATGTGTCCTGGCGGTTATATTGTTAATGCCTCTAGTGAACCCCAAAGACTTGCCATTAATGGGATGAGTAACTACAAACGTGATAGTCAAAAAGCTAATAGTGCTCTAATTGTTACCGTATCTCCTCAAGATTTTGGTTCCCACCCTTTAGATGGTCTAAAATTTCAACAAACTTTAGAAGAAAATGCTTATAAAATTGGTGATGGTAAAATCCCTATAAGCTCTTGGCAAGACTTTCAAAATAATACCGTTACTCTTCTTCCTTTCCAAAAAGAAATTATGGGTGCTTATAAAGAAGCTAATCTCCAAAATATTTTCCCTGCTTATATTACCAACTCTCTTTTAGAAGCAATCCCTTATTTTGGTACTAAAATAAAAGGATTTGCAAGTGATGCTATTCTTGCTGCCGTAGAAAGTCGTAGTTCTTCACCCGTTCGCATAGTCCGTGATGAAAACTTTGAAGCTAACATTAAAGGAATATATCCTTGTGGGGAAGGAGCTGGCTATGCAGGCGGTATTACAACATCAGCCATCGATGGCATAAAAGTTGCAGAACAATTAATTAAGACATACAAAAAGGAAATCTAAAATTTCCTTTTTTATTTTACCATCTTGTTATATTTGGAATATAATTCCATGGACTAACTAACTGATTTTTATATTGGGCATAAGTACAATTGTAAGTCCAATCACAAGTCGTCATCTCTAAATGTAAATGTGGTCCCGTCGCATTACCAGTCATACCCATTAAACCTAAAGTATCATTAATAGTTACCGTTTGATTTTTCTTAAAGTAAACTGCGCGCATATGGGCATATGTTGAGAATAACAAATTACCATTAACATTGTGAACAATTTTAACTACATTAGCTCCGGCACTATCTTTTCCAACATAAATTACTAAGCCATTAGCAATTGGGAATATTGGTTCTGATTTATTCGTACTACCGATATCAATACCCATGTGTCCTCCTTTACCAGAGAAATTTTGGGTCAAATAACCATGGTCCATTGGTAATCTAAAGCCATTAGCACCGATTATATCCGAAGCGGCAAAGCCACTAGATGAAACCTTAGGAGGTACAGCACAAGTTACCCCTAAAATATCATTTGATTTACAACCTTTATTCTTCCAATAATTTACTTGTTCTTGATAAACTCTAATTTGTTCTTTAACCGTTGGTACTGTTTCTAAAATCGAATCTGTATCTGCTTGAATTCTTTCTTTTTGGTCTTGAAGTTCATCTTTTAACTTATCTAATTCCTTATTTTTATTAGCAAGTTCTTCGGTCTTTTGTTGATTGGTTTTTATAAGTTCTTCTAATTCATGCATAACTTGATTATTATATTCAGTTAATTGTTCTACAATTGAAACACGATAAATCATATCAGTAATCGTCTGAGCGCCAAAAGCATACTCTAAATAAGCATTTTCGCCTTCGGATAATTGATAATATTCCATTATCTTCTTACTTTCGTCTTCTTTTTTAGCTATCTCTTTATTACTATTATCAATCTCTATTTCTAATTGCTCAATTTCCTTTAAAGCCGCCGCTATTTCATTTTCAATCTGAGAAATTCTTGCCTTAATCTGCGCAACTTCGGCATCATTTTTGGCTATCTTAGCTTCTTTTTCTTGAAGTTCCTTTGTATACTTATTAACAGCATCTTCATATTCTTTTAAAGTAGTAGCATGTACTTTAGGAGAAAGTAAAAAAGAAACAACTAAGGTAAAAATTATCACACTAGTTAAAATCTTTTTCATCTTACACCTTTAAATACTTTCTAGAAGCACGAGCACTACCAATCATACCAACAATCATCGCAATCAAAATAATAATACCAGATGTGTAATAAATAAATGGCGTTGGCTTAATTAATTGAATTATGGGGGAGAATAAATATCCTTTTGTTACATCATATAAAGTTGTATATCCAAATAAAACAACTAAGACAGGAATTACCGACCCAATTAAACCTAAGAACATACCTTCAACAATAAATGGTGTTTTAATCACAAAATTACTAGCACCCACAAGACGCATAATTTCAATTTCTTTTTGTCTTGAGAATATTGTTAACTTAATCGTATTAATAATTAAGAAAATTGTTACTAAAATTAAAGCTAAAACAGTTCCATAAGCAATTCTTTCAATCCACTTAAAGGCTCCAACCATCTTTTCCACTATGCCTTCACCATATTGTACAGTAGAAACCTTATCCATCTTTTCAATTTCTTTGGCTGTCTTATTAATTTGTTCAATATCCTTAACCTTTAATTGAAAAGTATCTTTTAAAGGGTTAGTATCATCGTTCCAATCTCCCATAACGGTATTAAATATAGCAGATTCACTTTGCATTTCCATCTTAACTTCTGCTTTAGTTTTATAAACTATTTCATCTTCATCTATATTATCAAGATTTTCAATCTGAGTTTTAATATTTTCCACTTCTTCTTTAGTTGCCTTAGAATCTAGAAAAACAACAATAGTCATATCATCTTCAATTTTCTTTGTAAAATTATCTACATTAGCAGATAACACCATTGCTACAGCTACTAATATTAATGTTATAGTAGAACATAATATAGAAGCTGTACTTAAACTAAAATTTCTAAAAACACTTCGTACACCATCTTTTATACTACGAAGCAACATCCTAAACGCCTTCATGTGCTTTATACTTTCCTTTCAATTCGTCACTAATCAAGACCCCATTTTCCAACATAATAACTCTTTTCTTCATCCTATTTACGATATCTTTATCATGAGTAACCATGACAATAGTGGTACCAAGTTCTTTATTAATTCCATCTAATACGTTCATTATTTCCTTAGAAGTCTCAGGGTCTAAATTTCCGGTTGGTTCATCACATATTAATAGCTTAGGACTATTAACCATTGCTCTTGCTATACATACACGTTGTTGCATACCAGCTGATAACTCTTTGGGATAACTTCTAATCTTTTCCTTCAAACCAACAAGTTCTAAAGCTTTAATAACTCTTGGTTTAACTTCACTTTTTTTAAGTCCCATACTATTTAAAGGAAAGGCCACATTTTCATAAACTGTTAATTTAGGTAATAGTTTAAAGTCTTGGAAAACTATCCCTAACTTTCTTCTTAACTTATAAACTTTACCATTACGTAATTTAGCAACATCTATTCCTCCCACAATTACTTTACCTTTAGTGGGTTTTTCTTCACGATATAACATCTTTATTAAAGTAGATTTTCCACAACCAGTTGCACCAATTATAAAAACAAATTCCCCTTTACTAATCTCTAAATTTAAACCTGCAGTAGCAGTAACACCATTTTTATATACTTTATAGCAGTCCTGTATTTTTATGAACTTCACTTTTACCACCTACTTATTATCCTCATTATAACAAAAATTTACCATTTATTAAATGGTAAATTATAGAATTCCTAGATAAAGATTAAAGGGTCTCTCTTAACTCCTCCTGAAACTTCATAACAATCATTAATAACAAAGAAAGCTTCCGGGTCAATTTCCAATACTGCCTCTTTAAATAAATAATAATCTTTCGTCGCAACAACACACATTAACATCTTATTCTTCTTATGCGTAAATCCTCCCGTTGTTTCAATAACTGTAACCCCGGTATTTAACTTATCAATAATTAACTCTCTAACCTTACTCAACTCTTTGGTATGAATAAAAAACTGTTTACTTTCAGAAATACCTAAAAGAATTTTATCAACAACTGTACTTTCAATATAAACAATAATAATAGCATAAACTACATTATTAATTCCAAATATCGCCCCACCTAATAAAATAATAATTAAATTAGTAATAAAAATAGCTTTTCCCATTGGAATTTTGGCATACTTGTTAATAATCTGCACAATCGTATCATTACCACCAGTTGAATATCCTACTTTATAAATAATGCCACTTGCAAATCCTAAAATCAAGCTCGCTACTAATACTTCCACAAACATACTATCCAAAATAAACTTATCATGTAGAAAATCACATAAAGGCGAAGTTATACTAACCATAAAGGGATATAAAATAGCACCCAAAGAACTCTTCAAAGTTTCCTTCGTTCCTAAAGTGAAAAAACTAACTATTAATATGCCAAAAGTTAAAATATAAATAAAGAAATTAGCATCAATATTAAGTAATCTTTGCAAAATAATCGAAAGACCAGTAACACCACCTGTAACTAAATTATTAGTTTTTAAATACATATTATAAGCAAGTCCTAACAAAAATGTACCAAAAATAAGAACTAATATTCTAGGTATTCGATTTTTTTCTTTAACAATTTCAATAATCTTATTTGCGTTAAAAAACATACTATCACCATAAATAATTATACTATATTATTTTTTATTTGCATATAAATTATCAAGAGGTGATATTTAAAAATGAACGGAAATTTCTATCAAAATCCGACATTTCCAACGGCTACAAATCCTAACATAACTACAAATCAAAATCCAATTCCTAATAATTATCAAGCCAACATAGAATCAATAAGTCAAAATACTAGCCTGCCCATGGAACAAAGTTATATCGAAAACATTTTAAGGCTAAACAAAGGCAAAAGAGTAAAAGCTTATTTCTCTTTTCCAGATTCTAATGAGTGGAAAGATAAAATATTTACCGGTATAGTTGAAGAAGCCGGCCGCGACCACTTAATATTAAGTGACCCAACCACAGGCAATTGGTATTTATTATTAATGATTTACTTAAATTATGTTGAATTTGATGAACGTATCAATTATTCACACAGTTATTCTGAAAAAAACTTTTAAATTAAAAAGATAAAGAGTTAAGGAATACTTATAACGAAGGCTATAGTTTACTCTTTATCTTTTATTATTTATATAAACGTTTACACGTTTATAACTTATTATTGTACTATATATGGGTCTTCTACTGTTCCAGAACCTGTTACTGTTACATCAGAGTTTAGATTGATGACTGGGAGCACGGCGCTAGAAAAGTCAACGGGCTGGTAGTCGAAGATGCCTGCCAAGGCGCCACCGTACTCATAAGCAAAAGAAGAATAGGCATAACTAGGCGACATGGTCCACCAATAGTAGTCATGGTAAAGATAATTACTATCTGATTCTTCATCATACAAGCCTAAGCCTGCCATTGCTATTTCATCAGCATTTATTAGTCCTATTTTTAATTTATATACTCCTCCATAGTCTCTTGTTTCATCACTATCCTTTTTTGTGGGATTTGGGCAATGCAAGTCAGGTTTATGGACAGTGTATATTCTTTTGTATGGCCCATACATCGAATAATAGATTGAAGAAGAATCTGTATCTTCGGCTCCACTTCCATATGATGTATCATTACAGAAAGTCGTCAATGCTATTTTATTATCAAAATCTTTTAAATTTGTGTTATACCACTCTTCTAGTTCACTCTTTATATTAGAACTTGTTCCTACATTTGATGAATTCCTCCAACTTCCTTCAGCATAATCGCTTTTACATGGTTCAGCACTGGTACAAGATGAGTAATTATCATATGTATATCCTACAAACTTATATCTATTACTCTTTTCAGAACCATAGTTATTAAATTCCATTTCTGGTAATCCTACAGCTTCATCGTTTAAACTTTTTTTTATTGATCCATCTTCATTTTCGTTTAAAATTAGTCTTACTGTTCCATCTCCATTTATGCGAACAATACGCCATGTGTATCCAGCAAATGATACATAGTTATTATCAACTTTTCCTCTAAAGTAATAACTTATTCCGTCATCATCCATTGCTAAATATATTCCACTTTTATTTGTTATATCTTCTGATGATGTACTTGAATTTGGAAAACTATTTGTAAAATCCAAATTACTATCTGGTTTAATATCATTATTAGCTAAAATTGCATCACCCAATGGAGGATTTTCATTTGTTGCTCCTGTTTCTATTGTTATTTTATAGGTAAAGGTTTTATTTTGTCCTTCATTTGCTTGGGTTTCCCAATCCATCCAACTTCTTATCTCTATTGTTTTTGTTTGTTGCCCTGTAATAAAGCCACTTCCTATAATGTATGAAGAATCTACTTCATAGTTACTTATTTTTCTTGTTTCTATTTGGGTAGCTTCTGACAATAATATTGTTTTTTTATCTACAGCAGTTCTTACAAATTTATTATCTAGATTACTTCCTTTTTTCTTATTTAATATTACATTATACTTTGCATTAGTATCACAGGTATTTTTTATTGTTATTTTATATGGTTCTAATTTTAATCCCTCTTCTTCTTTTATTGGTACTGCTCCATTTAGTGTTGTTGCTGCACTTTCATTTTCATATGTTATATCAAAACAATCCAATGTTGTTATCTTATTTTCATCTGACTGAGTAAACAATCTTTCCCACAAAGCATATGAAAGTGTAGCTACACAACTAAAAAGCATTATTCCTATTACAGTTATTACCGTTATTTTACGTTTTCTTTCCTTCATTACATTTATTCCTTCCTATCTTTACATCTAAGTCCATTATACCCCCCCCGGTTTGTTGTAAAGTAGGAATTTCATAGTTTACATGCAGGCATAAAAAAAGAGCTCGAAAGCTCTTAATTTTTATTATTCAATAATTTCAGATACTACACCAGCACCTACAGTACGTCCACCTTCACGAATTGAGAATTTAGTACCATTTTCAAGTGCTACTGGAGCAATTAATTCAACTGTCATATCAACATTGTCACCTGGCATAACCATTTCAACGCCTTCAGGTAATTCAATAACACCTGTTACGTCAGTTGTTCTGAAATAGAATTGAGGTCTGTAATTTGAGAAGAATGGAGTATGACGTCCGCCTTCTTCTTTAGATAATACATAAACACTTGCTTTGAATTTATGATGAGGTGTAACACTTCCTGGTTTAGCAAGAACTTGTCCACGTTCAACATCTTCACGAGCAATACCACGAAGTAATGCACCAGCATTATCTCCTGCTTCAGCATAGTCTAAAGATTTTCTAAACATTTCAATTCCTGTAACAACAGTTTTTTGAGTATCTCTTAAACCAACGATTTCAACTTCATCATTAAGATTTAATCTACCACGTTCAACACGTCCTGTAACAACAGTACCACGTCCTGAAATAGTAAATACGTCTTCAATACTCATTAAGAAAGGTTTATCAGTATCTCTTTGAGGAGTATCAATATAATCATCAACTGCAGCAATTAAATCACGAATTGATTGTTCAGCTTCAGGATCTCCTTCAAGAGCTTTTAGAGCAGAACCTCTAATAATAGGGCAGTCAGGATCAAAATCATATTCTCCTAATAATTCACGAATTTCCATTTCTACTAAATCTAGTAATTCTGGGTCATCAACTTGGTCACATTTGTTCATATAAACAACGATTTTAGGAACACCAACTTGACGAGAAAGTAAAATATGTTCTCTTGTTTGAGGCATTGGTCCATCTGCTGCAGATACAACAAGGATAGCTCCATCCATTTGAGCTGCACCTGTAATCATGTTTTTAACATAGTCAGCATGGCCTGGGCAGTCTACGTGAGCATAATGACGTTTTTCAGTTTCATACTCAACGTGAGCAGTATTAATAGTAATACCTCTTTCTCTTTCTTCTGGTGCTTTGTCGATATTTTCATATGCAACATACTCTTTACTAAATAATTTAGTAATAGCAGCTGTTAATGTTGTTTTACCATGGTCTACGTGTCCAATAGTACCAATATTAACATGTTCTTTTGAACGGTCGAATTTTTCTTTTGCCATTTTTCTTCCTCCTTTTAAATGTCTATTAATATTTTATCTAATACTTGAATAAAATTCAAGGATTATTTTAGTTTATACTGTTTTTCTTGATGATTTCTTCAGCAATAGATTTTGGCACTTCTTCATAGTGGTCATTTGTCATTGTAAAGTTACCTCTACCTTGTGTATTAGAACGCAAACTAGTGGCATAACCAAACATTTCAGAAAGTGGTACCATTGCGGAAATTTGTAGAGCGTTACCACGAGATTCTTGACCAAGTGGACGTCCACGACGGCTAGTTAAATCACCCATAACATTACCCATATATTCTTCTGGAACAACTACATCAACTTTCATAATTGGTTCAAGAAGAACTGGTTTACATTTATTCTTAGCTTCTTTTAAAGCTAGACTTGCAGCGATTTTGAAAGCCATTTCTGATGAATCGACATCATGATATGAACCATCATATAAAGTTGCTTTAATATCAACCATTGGATAACCAGCAAGGATACCTCCTGCCATAGCTTCTTGTAATCCTTTATCAGTTACCGGAATATATTCACGAGGAACTACTCCACCAACAACTTGGTCAACAAATTCATAACCTTTATCTTTATTTGGTTCAAATTTAATCCAAACATGACCATATTGTCCACGTCCACCAGATTGTTTAATATACTTACCTTCACACTCAGCAGCTTGGGTAATTGTTTCACGATAAGCAACCTGTGGTTTACCAATATTAGCTTCAACTTTGAATTCATCTTTCATACGTCTTACTAATACCTCTAAGTGTAATTCACCCATACCAGAAATAACTGTTTGACCTGTTTCTAAGTCAGTTTTATATCTAAATGTTGGGTCTTCTTCAGCAAGCTTTTGTAAAGCCATTGCCATCTTATCTTGGTCACTTTTACTTTTTGGTTCAATTGCTAAGTCAATAACAGGTTCTGGGAATTCCATACCTTTCATGATAGCAAAATGTTTTTCATCACATAAAGTATCAGCAGTTGTTGTATTTTTTAAACCAACAGCAGCAGCAATTTCTCCACAATATACTTCGCTAATTTCTTTTCTTTGATTAGCATGCATTTGTAAGATACGACCAATTCTTTCCTTTTCGTTCTTTGTAGAATTTAATACATAAGAACCACTCGTAAGTTTACCAGAGTAAACACGGAAAAATGAAAGTCTTCCTACAAATGGGTCAGTCATAATTTTAAAAGCCATTGCTGTAAAAGGTTCATCATCAGATGGATGACGTAAAATATCATTACCATCTTTATCAATACACTCTATAGCTTCTACATCAGTTGGACTAGGTAAATAATCAATAACAGCATCTAAAGCTAATTTAACTCCCATGTTAGATAGAGCACTACCACACATTACTGGGAAAAATTTAGCAGCTAGAGTACCAGTTCTGATAGCACGTTTGATTAAATCAATACTAACTTCATTACCTTCCAAATATTTTTCCATTAATTCATCGTCATACTCTGCTACAGTTTCAATTAAGTCAATTCTTTTTTCAGCAGCTAAATCTTTTAAATCAGCAGGTATTTCGATTTCTTCATAATTTTCTTCTTCCTTACCGTCAAAATGGTAAGCTTTCATCGTAACTAAATCAATAACTCCATTAAAGTCACTTTCAGCCCCGATTGGCCACTCAATTGGTTTAGCAACAACGTTTAAACGTTTATCAATTGAATCTAAGCATAAATTAAAGTCAGCGCCTAATTTATCCATCTTATTACAGAAAATCATACGGGGAACTTTAAATTCATCAGCCTGACGCCATACAGTTTCGGATTGCGGTTCTACTCCGGCATTAGCATCTAATAAACAGATTGAACCATCAAGAACTCTTAGGGAACGTTGAACTTCAATAGTAAAGTCGACGTGACCGGGAGTATCGATAATATTAAAACGATATCCTTTCCAATGGGCTGTAGTGGCCGCAGAAGTGATAGTAATACCACGTTCCTTTTCTTGTTCCATCCAGTCCATTTGACTTTCGCCATCATGTGTTTCACCAATTTTATGAGTAATACCTGTATGGAATAAAACTCTTTCAGTGAAAGTTGTCTTTCCGGCGTCGATATGAGCCATAATACCGATATTTCTTAATTTGTCTAAACTAACATCTCTTGCCATATATTTCTCCTACCATCTATAATGAGCAAATGCTTTATTTGCTTCTGCCATCTTGTGAGTATCTTCACGTTTCTTAACAGCTCCACCTGTTCCATTAGCAGCATCAATAATTTCGTTTGCTAACTTTTCAGCCATACCTTTACCATTTCTTAGCTTAGCATAATTAACAAGCCAACGTAATGCTAAAGTTTGGGAACGTTCATCATTTACTTCAATTGGTACTTGATAGTTTGAACCACCAACACGACGAGTTTTAACTTCTAGAGCTGGCTTAATATTTTCAAGTGCTTGATTGTACACTTCCATTGGGTCTTTACCAGTTTTTTCTTTAACAATATCAAAAGCTCCATATAAAATATTTTGAGCAGTTCCTTTTTTACCTTTTTGCATAATTTGATTAATAAGTTTAGAAACTACTTTAGAATTATATATAGGGTCTGGTAAGACATCTCTTTTAATTGCACGTCTTTTACGCATATTTTATCCTCCTTAACTATTTATTATTTTGGTCTTTTTGTACCGTATTTACTACGACCTTGTTTTCTATTTTGAACACCTTGAGTATCAAGTGTACCACGAACAATGTGATAACGAACACCGATTAAATCTTTAACACGACCACCACGTACTAATACTACGCTATGTTCTTGTAAATTGTGTCCTTCACCTGGAATATAAGTATCTACTTCACGTCCATTTGAAAGTCTAACACGTGCAAATTTACGAAGAGCTGAGTTAGGTTTCTTTGGTGTTCTAGTTCCTACACGAGTACATACTCCTCTTTTTTGAGGGCTTTTAGTATCAGTTTCATGACGTGTCATACTATTGAAACCCTTATTTAAAGCAGGTGATTTACTCTTTGATGTTTTACTTTTTCTTCCTTTTTTAACAAGTTGATTAATAGTTGGCATAATATCCTCCTCTCATATACACACAACCTGGTGTATCCTATATTTCATTAAACTAGGTTCTACCTACGTAGAACCTCAATTTAAAAATCATTAATAATATACCATTACCCCAATTTAATGTCAACAGTTATTTTTTATAATTTTTAGTTTTATATTCTGGACATTTTATATAACCATGATAGGTATAAACAATATCATTGCTTTTCACAACAACGTAGCCATCACACTCATCTTTATCAACTTTCAATTTTTCAATAAAACCATTATCTTTTAAAGTAGCATAAGTTACCTTTAAGCTTTTTCCTTCTTCTGGATATAGAAAACTATGGTCAACATATTTTTCACATGCTACCTCTAAATCTTTTTCCATATCCTTATAAAACTTATTCTTTTTATTAAAAATTATACCAAAAGTTGTCAAAAGACCAACAATCATCACCAACATCGCCCCCCAAATAATACTAAGGCGACGCATCTGTTTCATGGAACTTTTACTACTCATAACTATCCCTCATATCCAGCACTTTCATAGTTCTCACAACTTAAATATGGCGTACTAATTATTTTTCCATCTTCAATTTTTAAATCAGCATAACCAGTACATACACTACCATCTTCTGGGTCGAGTAAATCGGTCATAATATTTTTATCTACCATCTCTTCTACTGTAATTCTTGTTCCTTCTTCTTGAATATCAACATAATATGTATAAGCATATGTAATTGCATTTTGTTTAATACGGCTTTCATAAGTACGATAACGACGAATATTACTTTGAATTACTTGATTATCAAATTGTGGTTCCTGTTGTGAAGAATTTTGCATATCAAAAATATTGTCTTTATAACGATAAAAATTATAAACCATAATAACAGTTAAAAGTAAAAAAGCTAGTAAAATAGACATAAATACAATCATCATGGCTAAACCCCAGCCCTTTTTATCCAACTTCATACTATTCTCCTTTTTCAGAAGCATATCTATCAGCTATAAAGAAAGGACCAAATTCTGTAGCAGTATGTTTACCATCATCATAATAATTTTGCACTTTATAACCTAAACCTGTACATATTTCTGTTTTTTGCGAATTTGAGTGCTTAACAGTTTCCGTTTTAATGCAAAACTTTGGTTCTTTATTTTCTTTAACTCTTAAAAAGTCAATTAAAACTAAACTTAGCCAAGCAATCATTGCGATAACTAAAATTGTACAAATTATTTTTTTTGCCATTTATATCACTCTACCTTCAATAATATTATTATATATTAAAAAGGGTATTTGTTACAAGAAAAAAACACAAATTATTTTGTGTTTTTCTTACTAAGCTAATTCTACAGTAGCTCCGGCTTCTTCTAATTTAGCTTTAATTTCATTAGCTTCATCATTGCTAACGTTTTCTTTGATATTTCCACCATTATCAGCTAAGCCTTTAGCTTCAACTAAGCCAAGACCAGTAATTTCACGAATAACTTTGATAACAGCAATCTTAGCAGCACCAGCATCTTTTAAAACTACAGTTTTAGTAGTGCTTCCTGCTTCTTCAGCGGCACCAGCTGGAGCAGCAGCAACAGCTACAGCAGATGGGTCAACTCCAAATTCTTCTTTCATCATATCAACTAATTCTTTAACTTCAAGAATAGTTTTTTCTTTTAAAGCTTCAATAATATCTTTGTTTTCAATTTTTGCCATATTTCTCTTCCTTTCTAATTTTCTTCTAGTTTTTCGGCATATAGATTAAGTCCGATAGCTAAATTGCTAACATGTTCCATCATACCTCTAGCTAGCATAGTAAGCAAGCCTTCCATAGATGGGATAGATGCATATTCATTAATAACATTTATATCAGCAACTTCACCACTAATGATACCAACACGAATTTCTAAATTTTCATGGTCTTTGGCAAATTTAGCAATTTCTTTAATTGGTTCAAGTAAATCTTTACCAAACACAATCGCATTTGGACCTTCTAAGAATTCATCTAAATTAATTTTTAAATCATCTAATGCTCTTTTAACAAGAGTATTTTTATAGATACGAAGTTCACTATCAGATTTTCTTAGATTAATTCTTAATTCACTTAAATCAGCCACAGTTAAACCTTGATAACTTACTAAAATAACTGCTTCACTATTTTTAATGCTTTCTGTAATCTTTTTAACTATGTCATTTTTAACTTTAAGTTTCTCTGTGCTTGCCATATATCCTCCTTTATATATTTAAAAACTTTCCCATAACAAGGAAAGCTTAAAAATTTAAACACTGCGTCTAAAATAAGTTTTCCTCGGTAGGATGATTAAGCTTACGCCCCTACTGTCTATGGTAACTTCGTTTTTACAAATTTATTATATGTGATAAATAATTAATTGTCAAAAGAATTTTTATCAATTTTAATTCCAGGACCCATTGTGCTAGAAATACTAATATTTTCAATATAGGTTCCTTTAATTGTTTGTGGTTTAGCTTTTACAATTGTATTATAAATATACACTAAATTTTCTTCTAAAGCTGCTTCACTAAATGATGATTTACCAACAATACTATGAACATTACCAAACGTATCAGTTTTGTATTCAATCATACCTTTTTTAATATCTTCAACAGCCTTAGCAGTATTCATTGTAACTGTTCCAGTTTTAGGGTTTGGCATTAAACCTTTAGGTCCTAAAACACGTCCTAACTTACCTAATGTAGGCATCATTTCCGGAGTAGCAACAATTACATCAAAATCAAACCAGTTTTCTTTTTCAATTTTTTCAATCATATCAGTATCACCAACATAATCTGCGCCAGCATCTTTAGCAGCTTGGGCAGCTTCACCTTTGGCAATAACTAATACTTTTTGACTTTTACCAGAACCTTGAGGTAATACTAAAGAGCCTCTTAATTGTTGGTCAGCTTTTTTCGTATCAACATTTAATTTAAAAGCTACTTCAATAGTACTATCAAATTTAGTTGTACTGGTACTTTTAACTAGTTTAATCGCTTCTTTTAAATCATATAACTTATTTTTTTCAATTGATTTAGAAGCTTCCACATACTTTTTGCCATGTTTTTTCATTATTTCCCTCCTAACTGTGGTTTATTAGCGGATTTGTATTATTTAAATTAATTTTCTTCTTCAGTTTTTTCTTCTTTTTCTGTAATTACTTCTACTTCAGAAAGTTCACTAGTTGCTTCTTGTTCCATCTTTTCAAGTTCAGCATCACGTTTAGCCATTTCTGCTTCATGAGCTTCTGCTTCTTTTTCTTGTTCCTTAAGTTCAGCATCATTAAGACCCTCAATAGCAACACCCATATTACGCGCTGTACCTTCAATAATCTTCATAGCAGCATCAACATCGTAAGCATTTAAATCTGGTAACTTAGTCTCAGCTATAGATTTTAAATCAGCTTGACTAATTGTTGCCACAACATGGTTGGCACCTTTTTGAGAACCCTTTTGAATTTTAGCAGCTTTCTTGATTAAGAAACCAGCAGGTGGAGTTTTTAAAACAAAATCAAATGACCTATCTTCATATATAGAGATTTCTACAGGTACAATATCACCCATTTTATCTTTAGTTGCATCATTAAATTTAGTACAGAACTCTCCTAAATTAATTCCCGCAGGTCCTAATACTGTACCGACTGGTGGCGCAGGTGTCGCTTTACCAGCAGGAATTTGTAACTTAATTTTCTTAACGGCTTCTTTTGCCACGAAAAACACCTCCTTGTATTTAATTCGCGAAAGTGGTATAGGGCAAATCCGCGTTCCCTCCCACTTGGCACTTATATAAATATATATAACTGCACTTAAGATATTAGCACACCTAATTGTAATAATCAAGAGAAAAACAAAAGAAAAAAGCATTAATTAATGCTTATTCAGTTGGCATAAAATCAGCTTGGGTATCGATTGTTATACGATATTCAAATTTCTTATTTTCTCCAGCTTCTTCAGAAGTATTTTCATCCATCCAAGTATTTATTTTATACTCTTTAGTTTCACCATTTTTTAGTCCACCTGTATCAATAACATAGGCAGTTGTATTGGCACCCTCTAATGTTGAAGTTACGGTTGGAAGAGAATCTAATTTCTTAGCAGTACCGTTTACACCAATACGCATATATTGGTCTAATCCTGTACTAGATGTATTTAAAACATTATATATAACATTAAATTTAGTATATGTATCACACTCATTTTTTACAGATACAGTATATACTGGATTTTTTAAGCCATCTTCATCTGTTTGAGGATAGCCATTTTCAAAAACAGCAGCCTCACCAGCCTTAAAAGTTACATTAAAACATTGATAATCGGTTTCATTTTGTTTTGTTTGTTCAAAATTACTTGACCAAAAAGCATAAGAGAACCCAATCAATAAAAATGCTACCATCAATAAAAGTGAAGCTAGAACCACTGTTCTATTATTTATAGTATTTGTCTTCATTACTATATCACCTACTATATAGTTTACCATAATAATCTAGAATATGACAATTAAATTTAAAAAAAACAGTAAAAATACTGTTTATAGTTTACTAACTTGGAATAATTCAACTTCAACAGGTGTCTCCTGCCCAAATAAATCGATTAAAACATTTAAACGATTATTTTCTAAGTCAACATTATCAATTGTTCCTTCCATCCCTTTAAATGGCCCATCAATAATACTGACTTTATCACCTTTATCTAATTTAACATCATCATCAAGTCTACTCATACCCATATTAGCTAATATTCTATCTATTTCTTGAGGAAGTAAAGGTGTTGGTTTTGCTCCTTTTCCAGAAGAACCGATAAACCCTGTTACACCTGGCGTATTACGAACAATATACCATGCTTCATCACTCATAATCATTTCCACTAAAATATAACCGGGAAACATTTTTTTAGTTTTTTCTTTCTTTACTCCATCTTTAATTTCAACTTCGGTAGTTTCTGGTACGATAACTCTAAAAATGTAATCTTGAAAGCCCATAGATTCTGCACGCATTTCTAGTTTTTCTTTTACTTTACTTTCATGGCCACTGTAAGTATTTACAACATACCATAATTTTTCCATTAGAATACCCCCTTAATTAATGAAATTAAGATATTTAATATTTGGAAAAAAGCAATAACAATTAAACATACGATAATAGTTGCAATAGTATACTTAACTATTTCTTTAAAAGAAGGCCATTTAACCTTTTTCATTTCCATTTTAATACCATGGAAAAATCCTTGTTTACTTTTACTTACTTTTTGTTCTTTTTCTTTCTTACTCATATAACTCCCTCATTTTAATTCAAAATAAAAACACTCTTTCGTGCTAACTACAATATAGCACAAAAGTTTAGCTGTTGCAAGAGCATTTTAACAATTTTTTTCTTTATAAAAATCCCGAATTAAATGAATTACTTCTTCATTATCCTTATATTCATGAGCTAACTTAGTATCTAATGCTCCTCTATTATAATATCTTTGATAACGTAAAATATTATCTATTAAAGGCGAAAAAGCATCTAAATACTTTTGCCATTTATCTAAATTAGTTGTATCTATTAAAATATCTGCAGCATTTTCTTTTTGAACTTTTATTGCTTTTTGTTCTAAGTTTTCTAACTCTTCTTCTAATTCCTTTAAATATTTTTTAAATAATTCTTCTTTATATTGCACTACTTTATAGTAAAGTTCTTTCTCCTTGCGTTTGGTCAAATGAATTCTATAGGTAGTAATACTAATAATTATAAGTGATACACCCACAATTAAAATCGGAATTTCTCTATATAAAGCTTTAATAGGGGCGTCCAAATTAGCACCAAAAGTTTTTAGACAAAACTCAGAATATCCATAACATATCGCAAAACCAGCCGCCGATAAAAATCCTATTCCTTTTAAACCTTGCTTAAGTAAATCTTCTCGACTAAATAAAGCTTTCATTTCGGGACTATTAAAAACATTTTTATATTCGGTAATAGAATATAATTGTTTACGAACTTCCTCAATTAAGTTATTAAGTTCTAAAATTTCATCAATATTATTAGTTAAATTAAAATGAGTTATATAATCTCTTTCATCTTTGGCAAGAACTTGACCATCGATGATATCATATTTAATATTCATACCAAAGCCTCCTAAAATTAGGATAGCACAAGCTTTACTTTATCGCAACCTTTTCATATGCTTTAATACATCTATCTAACTCTCTAAAACCATACTTTTGATAATTAGATTTTTCTAATATCTTATCTTCATCTAAATTATTATTTTTTAAATTAATATACTTCTTCGCTGTTTGTTTATCAATACTTTCATAATTAATAACATCATCTATTCTACTTATTATCTCTTTACTTAAAAAATTATTATCAACAGTTAAACTAGAAAAACCAATGGTATTTTTAACATTAGCATTAGAAGTCATAAAAATTAAAGTATTACTAAATTTAATTTGTTCATTACTAGCTGTAGTAATATAACCTTCATCTAAAATTTGTAAAAATAAATTAATTACTTTAGGAGAAGCTTTTTCAATTTCATCAAGTAAAATTAAAGAATAAGGATTATCTTTTACTTGTTTAAATAAATAATCATCGTTATATCCTACATACCCAGCTGAAACCCCAATTAACTTATTAACAGAAGTATCTAAATTATATTCACTCATATCTAATCTAATTAAATTAATTTTTAAAGACTTGGCAATAGTTTTCACTGTAAAAGTTTTTCCAACTCCTGTCGGACCAGAAAGTAATAAAGATAAAGGTTTACTACTATTTTGATGGTTTTTAAAATCTTTAAGAATTTGTTCTATAGCTCTCTTTTGACCAATAATATTTTCCGTCAAATCTTTTTTTAATTGATTATATATTTTAGTTTTATTTTCTAAAACCGGTATATTAGTTTTATTTTCAATTACTTGTAATATATCTTTTTTCGTAATCTTATTACAATTATTTTTATTATTAAAAGCTATTTCTTTTTTAATCTTATCGGCTTTAGTTTTATTTTTTAAAGCATTAACATAATCTTGTTTAATAATACACTCTTCTTTATTTTTCTCAATATTAATAAGTTCTTTTTCATATTTAGAAGTATTTAATTTATTTAAATTATTTAATTTAACTTTAGCACACACCGAATCTAAAACATCAATACATTTATCAGGATTATTTTTATTATAAATATATTTACTAGCTAAGTAGACAATATCTTTAATATTCTTACTGGTAATTAAGATATTGTGATGTTCTTCATATTCTTTTTTAATTGCTTTTAAAATAAACTCGGTATCTTCTTTATTTGGTTCTTGAATAAATATCTTTTGAAAACGTCTTTCTAAAGCTTTATCTTTAGCAATAAATTTATCATATTCTTCAGTTGTCGTAGCTCCAATACATTTTAATTTACCTCGTGCAAGATACGGTTTTAAAATATTCGAAGCATCAATAGCACCCTCAGCTCCACCCGCATTAACTAAAGTATGAATTTCATCGATAAATAAAATAATATCTTCTTCATTAATTACTTCTGTAATAATTTTATTTAAACGTTCTTCAAACTCCCCTCGATATTTAGTTCCTGCTACTAAAGAAGACATCTCTAACATAATTATCTTCTTATCTAAAAGCTCTTTAGGAACATTTTGCATTTCAATCCGGCGGGCTAGCTCCTCTACTATTGCAGTCTTACCAGTTCCGGCTTTACCAACTAATAAAGGATTATTTTTATTCTTACGCAGGAGTGTTTCTAAAAGAAGCGTTATTTCCTTTTCTCTTCCCACAACCTTTTCTTTTAAATTAACATTTTTATTTAAAATATGCCCTATTTCATAGATAGTTAACTTCTCTTTATTTTGTTTACTTGTATTATGTAATTCTTTATATAATTTATCTAAATTAATATCTAAGCTAATTAAAATTCGAATAGCAATACCTTCAGATTCTTCTAATAAAGAAAGGAATAAATGGGTCATGGTAACTATACCTCCATTATTTTCTTTAGCATCACTTAAAGCTCCCTCAATAACCCTTTTTAATAAAGGCGTATATAGTTTTATTTCACTTTTCTTACTACCCATACCCACAATATTAATCAGTTCTTCTTTAAAATTATTATAAGTTATTCCATAACTATTTAAAGTCTTTGTAAGTTTATCATTACTGGAAAGAATTGCTAAAACTAAATGCTCACTTCCAACGTAAGGATGTTTTAACATAGCCATTTCTTTTTCACACTTTTTAAATAAATTAGCTATTTCAAAGTTAAAATTATCAAACATAATGTCCTCCTTTATTATTCTATGAGTATCATGATTATAATTTTAAACTTTTATTCACAAAATAATGTCAAAAAAAGAAGTTTAATAATTTAACTTCTTAATTAACCCTTTATCAATTTTTCCACTAATTGTTTTCGGTAGTTCTTTCGTAAAAATTATGCGGCGCGGATACTTATAGGAAGATGTTTTAATCTTTACATATTTTTGAATTTGGTCTTTTAATTCAGCACTTTCTTCCCATTGTTCATTTAAAACAACTAAAGCAGTAACTACCATACCTCTTATAGCATCTGGAGTTCCAATAACAGCACACTCTTTAATAGAAGGAAGTTCCATTAAAACCTCTTCCACCTCCGCTGGTGCTACTTTATATCCAGATGTTTTAATCATATCATCATTACGACCGATAAATACGGCTTTTCCATTATCATTAATATTAATAATATCACTAGTATAATAAAAACCATCTTTTAAAGGAGAAACAATCTTTCCCTCTTGTAAATAACCCATTAAAATTCCTAAATTTTCTGTTTTTGGTTTAACTATTAATTGACCTTCTTCGGTCGTAATATTTCCTTTATTATCTAAAAGACGATGTTCATATAAAGGATTAAAAGAACCAATGGAAGCAGGGTCATTTTTTTCATTATAAAAATTACCTGTTAACATAGCAGCTTCCGTCATCCCATAAGCTACTCTAATTTCATTATTAACTTGCTTACAAAATTCATTATACGAACTTATTGCTAAAGTTTCTCCTGCTACTGTAAAAGATGATATCGAAGATAAATCATATTTACTTAAATCACTTGTTAAAAGCATCCGATAAGTAGTAGCAGGTCCACAAAAACTAGTAACTTGATACTTACTTAATTTATGGAGTAAATCATCGGAATTAAATTTTCCTAAATTATCATCAACAATAATCGGTGCCTCACAAAGCCACTCACCATAAATCTTACCCCAGAAAAACTTAGCCCAGCCACTATCACTAACTGTATAATGTAAGCCATCTTTTCTAGAAGCATGCCAAAACTTAGCAGTTGGAATATGAGCAAGAGGATAACTAAAATTATGCACAACTCCTTTAGGTTTACTCGTAGTTCCAGAAGTAAAGAAAATAATCATCGCATCATCTTTAGTAACAGAAACGGGGTTAAAATTACAACCAAATTTTCTAACCTCTAAATCATAATTATACCAATTAGGATTTCGACCATTTAAACAAATCTTATTTTTAATTTTATCAATATTAGAACATTTTTCAATTTGGTCAATAACTTGATAATCATAAATAGATATAATACTTGTAATATTAGCTTCTTGAATTCGATATTCAATATCTTTAGTTTTAAGCATATGGGTAGAAGGTACCACAGTAGCACCTAGTTTATGTAAGCCAATAATAATAGGCCATAACTCATAAGAATTACGCAAAATAAGCATAACTCTATCGCCTTTTTTAATCCCTAAACTTTGAAAATAATTAGCGCTCATTGCTGATAAATCTCTAATATCTCTAAAAGTAAATCTTCTTTCTACACCTAGGCAATCTATATGTAATAAAGCTAAATTATTGGGCTTTTTTTGAGCAATTAAATCAACATAACTCCCAAAATTAAAAGAAAATGGGTCAATAAAATTTATATCTTTAAACTTATTTTCAGACATATCGATAGTACAATATTTCTCGTATAAATTATCTAACCCTAGTAGTTCAAAACTTCTTAATAATTCTCCTGTATTTAAAGCTCTTTCATTTTTAGTTAAAAGATGATATTCTTGCGGAGTTAAACCAACTTGATAAGCAAAATAATCATCTGGTATTTTTAATTTATCTTTTAAAGTTATTATCTTCTTTACTAGTGCATCTTTCATATAAACCACCCTTAATGTCAGTTTATATCATACCATTATTTACTCTAAAAAAATAGCTTTTTTAGTAATGAATTTATTTTTCTAATAACCAATCTATAATATTTTTATGAATTATACCATTTTGAGAATAATCTAATTTATCTGTTGATATAACATATTTAGGATAATTATCTTGAATATTAGCAAAGGCTCCAAATTCTCTTTCTTCTGTTTCTTCATTAGAAAGAGTAAAGGCAACTTGATAATACTCTTTTTGATTATGTTTAGTAGCAATAAAATCTATTTCTTGACCATTATTATTACCAACACTTACATTATATCCTCGAAAAACAAGCTCATTAAAAACAATATTTTCTAAATAAGCACCATACTGTGTTTTTTTGTTTATATTTAAAATTTGTCCTAATCCTAAATCTGTTAAATAATATTTATCTTTACGCGACAGTATCCTTTTGCCTCTAATATCATAAGTAGAAACTTTAGACATTAATAAAGCTTCCTCAGCATAGTTCAAACAATCATAAATTGTTTTGGAAGAAACTGGAATTTTCTCTATTTCAAAAGCACTCATCATATTAGTTGGTGAAAATGTTTGATTTAGATTAGAGGCTAAATATTCCATAACTTTTTCAAATAATGTTACATTTTTTATAGAGTTTCTTTTTATAATATCTTTTAATACTATAGAATTAAAAACATCTTTTA
Source organism: uncultured Bacilli bacterium (assembly GCA_947594925.1). Classification (GTDB taxonomy): domain Bacteria; phylum Bacillota_I; class Bacilli_A; order RF39; family UBA660; genus HGM10766. The sequence goes on along the minus strand of CANQEJ010000003.1, from coordinate 12,387 downwards.
AATAAGTTTGAATACCTTCTATGGTAGTAAAGACAAACCTTTGGGGCATACCTCCCCATAATAAGTAATCATTAAATGCTTCTTCTATTTCACCTTTATCTTTAATTTCCTTATATTCCACAACTTCTTTAAAACTAAATGGGGCAATTTTAAAAGTAACATATCTACCTGATAAAAGCGTAGCTAACTCAGAAGATAAAAGTTTAGAATTAGAACCAGTTACAAATATTGAAACATTTAAAGTTGATTTAAATGAATTAATTGCTCGTTCCCACTCATCAACCATTTGGACTTCATCAAATAAAAGGTAATATTTTCCTTTATCTTTAATTTTATCTTTAATATATTTATTTAAATCTAAATAATTTTTTATAAAAGAAAATTCTACATCTTCAAAATTAATATAAATAATATGCTTATCATTAATATTATTTTCTTTTAATTCATCAATTATTTGTAGTAATAATGTAGACTTACCACATCTTCTAATTCCCGTAATAATTTTAATTATATCTATATCATAAAATTCTCGTATTTTAGATAAATAAGTTTCTCTTTTTATCATTTTTATCACCTAAATTAATTATATAATTAAATTTTTAGAAAATCAACATATTTTCCTGTAGGAAAATATAACGTTAATTTTGGCTTTATATTTTCCTGCCAAAGATATATTTTTATATTTCAAATAATTTAATATTATTCTATAATAGCCAGTACACGTTTCATTAAACTATCCTTAATAACTTTATCTTCTAATTTATTAATTGAAAAAATTCTGCGACCTGCATAATTAAGAGATGTTCCACAATGATATATTTCTCTTTTATCTAATATAATGTATCTATCATGAAAATCATCAGTATAAATGACATTATTTAGATTTTGATATTGTTCTTGATATTTATTTATATCTATTTCTTTTAGTAAACCTCTATTTCTACATATTATCGTCACATTAATTTTTAAACTTCTTATCATATCTAAAACTGTTTTATCCGCAAAGTTATCAATAATAATTAAGTTGTCTTGGGCTTGTTCTAAAATATCAACTATTTTAGAATAGGCATCATATATTTGCCCATTAAAATAAATTTCATTTTCTTTCTTTTTTTCTTCCAGTTTATTAAAAGATTCTTGTAACAGCTTAATATCTTTGTCATGTTTGATTACTAAATTGTTAATATATTTTTGCTGGATTAAATCATTAGAAATATATTTTCGCAGCATCGCAAAGGTATCCATAATAGCAATACTGACTTTCGTAGCAACTTCAGATTTTAAAATAGTGGCAAGCATTGCTACGCCTTGTTCTGTAAATACTCGCGGCAGATATTTTGAATATTGCCCACGTTTTAATTCTAAGGTCGCATTTTGCGACCTTAAAATATTAAGGTATTCATTTTTATTTAATTTAAAACAAAATCTGGCTGGAAATTTTTTTAGATTTCTTCTCACCGCCTCATTAATTCTTTTTGTTTCCACTTGGTACAATAATGCTAAATCGCTATCAAGCATTACCTGTTCTCCTCTTATCTCATAAATCATATTTTCAATAGTTTGTTTTTGCATTAATATAGTATCGTTCATCTAAAACCCTCCTGATTTGATTATATAAAAAGTGTATCAAACATTTGTTCTTATGTCAATAAGATTTTTACAATTCGTAAAGTATTAAATTTAATTTTTACAATTTCTCGATACATTTAAAATAATACCTATACTTGCCATACTAACAAGCAAACTACTGCCACCATAGCTTAAAAAGGGCAATGTTACTCCTGTAACAGGAATAAGGCCAACGACAACACATAGATTTAAAATTGCTTGAATTAATATCCCAAAAGATAAACCAAACACTAAATACTTAGCAAATAAATCTTCTTCGTGCATAGCTATTTTTAAAGAACGATAAAAGATAATAAAGAAAAAGAAACAAACAATTAATACTCCTAAAAAACCAAACTCTTCTGATATAATGGAAAAAATAAAATCTGTTTGAGGCTCGGGAAGATAAAAATGCTTTTGAATTGAATTACCAAAACCCATGCCCAAAAGACCACCAGGTCCAATAGCATAAAGACTTTGAATAATTTGAAACCCACTTCCTAAAGGGTCACTCCAAGGATTTAAAAAAGAGACTATTCTCGCCATCCGATAGGGAGCAATAATAATTAAAGCTACTATTCCTAAAAGACCTAAACAACCAATCTTTACAAAAAAAGATACTTTAACACCCGAAATAAATAAAATACAAACTAAAGTTAAAACAATAACCATCCCAGTTCCAAAATCTGGTTCTAACATAATAAGACCAAAAAATAAAAGAATTATCCCTATTATGGGAAATACCCCTTTTTTTATATCTCTAATTTCTTTTTTATTATTAGCTAAATACTTTGAAACAAAAATAATTAAACCTATTTTAGCAAACTCACTAGGTTGAATTCCTAAACCTCCAAACCCAAACCAACTACGAGAACCATTACGGACAGTGCCAATCCCTGGTATTAAAACTAACACTAAAAGCGCAAAACAAATTAATATAATTAAATTAGCTTTCTTCTTATAAAAATTATAATCAATTTTGGAAATAATAACCATCAAAACAATTCCCATTAGAAAAAATAAACCTTGCGCTTTAATAAATTTAAAAGGGTCATTAAATTTATACTGAGCCCAAATAGAACTAGAAGAATATATCATTAACAAACCAAAAGCTGCTAACATGATTACGGCACAAAACAAAATTATATCAAAATACTTTTGCTTCATTATAATCACCTAATATAAACATATGAAATTAAAATTTAAATTATAAAAAAATAAGTAAAAATTATTTACCTATTGTTTTTTCTATTACTCTTTTAATATTACTTTCATTAAAAGGTTTAACTATCATATCCACAATGGGATATTTAAAAGCTTTATCAATTCGTTCTTTGGAATCATCACCTGTAATTATAGAAACTGGTAAGCTTTTAAATAAATCATTTTCTTTAAAATATTCCAAAACTTCAAAGCCATCTACTTTAGGCATATTTAAATCTAATAACATAGCTACTATTTTTCCACCAGTTTGGTTTTTAATTGTATCAATAGCTTGTTGGCCATCACTTGCTACAATAACATTATAATCTTCATGGAATATTTTATTAATAAACTTTTGAATTAAATCAGAGTCATCAACTACTAAAATAGATTTCTCATTAGAATCAGAATTTGTACTATCCTTACTTTCAAAAACAGCGCCTTCTAAATATTTTTTAGCTAAATCTATCATCTTATTAGTCTCTTCAATTAAAGCATCATAATTTTGAACTACAAAGAATTTATTTCCTTCTTTACTTTTAAGTTCATGGTCATAAGCCATTTGAGCTAAAGTAGTAAATCCTAAATAACGCGCATCACTTTTTAAAGAGTGAACTTCAATTGCATAATTAGGCATATCACCTACATCTTTATAATTTTTTAAACGGGTAAGTTTAGCATTAACTCCCTCTAAAAAATCATTTAAAGTGGCATCATACATATCCATTTCTCCAAATAACTCTAAGCTCGCTTTAACATCAACACCATTTTCCGTTAATAATTTAATATCTCTCATACATATCCTACTCTCTTAGTTCTATTATAACACTAATTTTTGAAAGTGATTATTTATTTAAATACTTTTGTAAAACTCTTTTTAATTCTTCCTTAGAAATAGGTTTTGCTAAATAATCATCAAATCCCGCTTTTAGATATTGTTCTTTCATACCTTCAATTGCATTAGCTGTTAAAACAACCACCGGCATATTAAAGCCCTCTATTTGTTTTAATTCAGCTAAAGTTTCACTTCCGCTTTTATGAGGCATCATATCATCTAATAAAATCAAATCATATACATTATCATCAATAATTTTACTGATTGCATCATCACCACTACTAGATTTATCAATATCCATTTTATATGGTTGTAAAAGACGCGCTGCCACTTTTAAATTAAGTTCATTATCATCGACAATTAAAACCTTCTTACCAGCAAAATTATTTACTTCCACTTTTTCTTCTTCAACAACTTGCGTAATAGTTGGTTTTTTAACAACTAATTGGTCTATAGAAACTGTAAACTTAGAACCCTTACCATAAACACTATCAACTACAATATTACCATGCATTAATTCCACTAATTTTTTCGTAATAGCAAGACCTAAGCCAGTTCCTTCAATAGTAGTATTCTTTTCGTCTAATCTTTCAAACTTCGTAAATAGCTTACTAATATTTTCTTTCTTAATACCACGCCCTGTATCTTTAACGGAAATAATTAAACGACAAACATTTTTAGTTATAACCGAATTAACTGTAAAATTAATTTCCCCTTTATCAGTATACTTAGCAGCATTAGTTAATAAATTTAAGACAATTTGTTTTAAACGAGCGTAGTCGCCATATAATACCTTTGGTAGGCTTTCATCAATATTGACCTTTAAAACAATGGGTTTTTCCCCTATTCTAACTTTAGTTAAATTAGCTAGTTCTTTAAATAGCTTTTGGGTATCATATTCACTATTTACTATCTCTAATTTATTAGCTTCAATTTTAGATATATCCAAAATACCATTAACAATTTCCAATAAAGTTTCGGAAGCACTAATAATATCATCAACTTCTTCTTTAGCTTTAGGGTTTAAATCTTCTTCTTTTAAACTTTCTGAAAAGCCCACAATGGCATTTAAAGGTGTTCTTACTTCATGAGACATACTACTTAAAAATTCTGTCTTTGCATTATTAGCTTTTAAAGCCACATCTTTCGCAATATTTAATTCTTTAATCATCTTAACATCAGGATTTTCAATCGTATGATACATAATAACAGTAATTAAAGACATTACCGGATTAAATAACAATAATTGCGGAAACATAATTTGTACTACAGTTGAAATAGATACTAAAACCAAAAGCAAAATTAAAGGTGTAAATTCCCGATAATTTAATTTCTTAAAATTGCGAATTAAATTATAGAAAATAATAACACATGTAGTCATAATTAACATAAAAGCTGCTTTCGTGGCAATACCACTTGCATAAAAACCACTACTTTTATCTCCTACCATTTCTAGTGGTAAACAAATAATTACTAAACAAGCGATAAAAGCAACTAAATTAATTTGAAGAGAAAGATGATGTTTCTTCTTTCTAATTTCTTCTTCAGAAAACTTTATTTTAAAACATAAAGCCATAGCATATTTCATTAAGAATACAAACCAGAGTAAAACCAAACTAACAAAAATCTTACTCACTAATAACACAAAACCCGGATTAAATTCTAATATCGTAAATGTTAATAAATATAAAAACATTTCAACACAAATAGAAATAATATTTGTTATAACAATATTTTTATAAATTCGCGTATCCACACTATTTATTTTTTCCCTACAAAAGAAAGAAATTGCTATTATAGATAAATATACTAATGATGTAATTAATACAGATAACTGAATAACTACCAACATACCAACACCTCAATATTCTTATTAATTAAAAGTCAAATGAACTAATATCTTGTTTAACTCTAACTAATTTTTTATCATTTTTATACATTTCTGTTAACTTTTGATAATCAACTTTACCATTAGTCATAAATGGAATTTCATCGACAATAACATATTCATTTGGCATTTCTAGAGAAGACACAATTTTCGTATCCACAATCTTCTGTTTTAAATCTCCTTCAAATAACTCATTTGGTATTACAAAAGCCACAAATTCTTCTAATGAAGTTCCAGATTCTTTAACAATAGTTGCAGCATTATCAATAAATGGTAAACTTTTTAACTTCTCTTCTACAGCATCTAAAGAAATCTTAAAATCAAAACGAATAATAATTCTCTTTTCCCGACCAGTTACAAATAAATAACCATCTTCGTCCATATAACCTAAATCTTTAGTATCAAACCACTTACTACCATCAGGAAGGGTAATAATAGCATCTTTAGTTAATTCTGGTTTATTAAAATATCCTAAGAAATTACTAGCACTTTTAGTTATTATCTTACCTTCTTCATTAACTCCTTTTATTTCATGCGTTTTAGAATCAATAATTTTTACTTCTGTTTCATATGCTACAATTCCTGCACTATTATATTTATAATTATTGATGTGATTATAAGTTATACCCCCACAGTTTTCATTAGTTCCATACGCCGCACATATAGGGATATCACATCCTTTTTCACGGGCGATTTTTTCTAACTCTAATTGGTCATTTTTGTATAATTTAGAACCAGCTGCTATCATACAACCTACACGAGTTAAATCAGTTACAGATGGATTTGTTAGTAAGAAACGTAAGAATAATGGGGTTGAAAATAATAATAGTAAAGCGTCATCACCTAAATCGTGTTTCTTGGCAAATTCATTAAATTCTTTAGTAAATTTAATCATATTTTCAACAAGTAATTTACTATTATAAAAATCTTTAATCTGCGCTACTTGGGTTCCAGTTACTAAACCACTATATAACGAAGTTATAATTCCTAAACCAATATGAGGGGGAACTATATTTTCAATAACATTATTATTTCCTAAAGGATAATCAGTACGAGCTAATTTTAATGCTGCTGAATTAACTGTGGAATTAGAGTGAACAATAGGTTTCGCCGCTCCAGTAGTTCCACTACTGTTAATAATAACAGCAGGCCTTTTATCAACATATGGCATTGCCTCTATATCTTGCCCATTACCATAATTATATAGTTCATCATACTTAATATAATTATGAGACATCTTATCACCAATAACCAATACCGGCAATTTTTTCGTATTTACAAAAGGTTCATATTCTATATAATGATGGTCAATAACTAATAAATTAAAATCACACTCATCAATATTATATTTTAATGGTTCAACTCCCTTAGTAAAATCTAAACATCTTACCAAAGCGCCCAATTTATTAGCACTTAATAACGTAACAGCTTCTTCAACCGTATTTTCAATCATACAACCAATACGCGAATTACTATTTACTCCTAAAGCTTTAAGTCCCGCACTAGCTTTATCAATCATTGCTAAAAGTTCATTGTTTGTATATGCTTTTTCTCTTCTTGTATCATAAATTGCTATTTTTTCTGGTGATAATAAGCTTGCATTTCTATAAGTATTATATAAAGTCTCGTGGACATTAAAATTTTGAAACCTCTCTTTATTATATCTTTCGTTCCATTTAGTTTCCGTCATAAAAATTCCTCTTTCGTCAAAATCTTATAGCCCGCTTCTTATTCTCTACATATATAATATCGAAATTTTTCTTTTTTTTCAACATATTCCGCCATTTTCCCTTAAATTTATTATGAATATGGTACTAATGGTAGGTGGCGTTAAAGCCGCTGACCCTGCTTGCGATATTCATAAAGCATTAGGTACAAGTGGTGCTTGTCCTGCTACAGTAGTTAGAGATGGCAACACTCAATATTTCGATAATATGGATGATGCTTGGCAAGAAGCTAGAGATAATGGAGGAGAATTAACTGTTGCAACAAACTTTGGAATTGCCCAAGCTAGAACTATCGACAAAGATATAACTATCAACGTTGTTGAAGGAAAAGGAAGTTTAGCAATTGGTGCAGCTCTAACTATTGCTAAAGGCGGAAGCTTAACTATTAATAGTGATGCTACTACTAGTATTGGTTCAACTCTATTTGACGTTAAAAAAGGTGGTAGTTTAACACTTAATGGTGTTGAACTAAATGCCTCATCAGTAGCTGGTTCTTTCATTAAAACTGAAGGTAATGTTACTATTACTGGTTCAGATATCAAAGTTGGTGGTGAACTAATCACAGCTGCTAAAGATGCTAATGTATCTTTAGATGGTGACTTCGAAGGAAGAAGTATCGTTACTACTACAGGTAAAGCATCTGTTACTGTAGTTGGTGGTGACTATACTACAACAGCAGAAGCATTTACAGTTAATAATGGTTCTACTTTAGATATTCAAGGTGGAAACATTGAAGCAGGAAATGAAGCTGTTGAAATGAACGATGCTAAAGTTACTATTGGTAATGCTACATTAACTTCAACTACAGGAAATACTGTTGCTACATTAGGTAATGCTGCTACAGCAAGTTTAACAATTAATGCTGGTACTAAATTAGTTGCTGATAAAGGTTATGCATTAGATATTCAAAATCCAGAAGCTAAATACGCTTTAACTGATGGAATTTACGAAAGTCCAAGTCAAAAAGCTGCTATTTCACTAAGTACAGATTGCATTGATGATGATGCTGTCGTTGAAAACTTACAAGGTATCATTAGTGGTGGTTCATACTTAACTGAAATTGTTGCTGCAATCAAAGCAGAAAATGGTGCTATTATTGACGTATCAACACAATTAGTAAAAGCAGGAGTAGCTATTGAAACAAAAGATGGTTATAAAGTAGTTGGTGAAGGTAGTCAAACAAATACTAATGAACAAACTACTGCTCCAGAATCTCAAGAACCTACTGGTAATACTGCTGATGCTAAAAACCTTAATCTCAAATTAAAAGAATTAATTGTCAACATCAATTAATTCTTTTAATTTATTTATTTGCCGATTAAGTACAAGACATAATCCATTAATTCTTCTATCAGATATATTTGTAATAGACTGATATTTATGTAGTAAATCATCAAACCATACCACTATACCATCCAATTTAGATATATTTATTCTTTTTAAATCTTTAACTGTTTTTATTATTTCATCAAAAGGTTTAATTTCATAAAAAAGGCGTCCCTGATTATTAATAACAATTTCTTCATCACTATAATCCTGAATATTTAAACTTTGACCATTATCAAATATAGGAGCAACATCTAACCATTTTAAAGTATTAACATCTCTTATAATACCAAAATTATTTAAATGTCTATCTTCATTTAAAATAAGAAAATCTAGAATATACATATTTTCCAACTTTTCGCGCGCGTTTTTTATACCTTCTTTTTCTAATTCTTTTACATATTCTTCATAATCTTGATTATTATTATACCTTTCCATATTTTTTCTTATTTGATAGCAAGTAATAAATTCAGTATTTTTAGTTATAAAACATGGACACTTAGATACAACCATATCTTTATAGGTATCTAGAGTATATTCGACATGTTCAAATCCTAATCTTTTACATATCTCACTAGCTAATACTTCATTAAAAGGCTGTAATATATCATTTTTATATCCGCCTTTAATTAAATATCTTGTTTTATTTTCAATAATCCAAGCTTTTCTTAACATCCCATCCGTTGTATTATTAGGAGTTTTTAAAGATTTATCACTAGTTATACTTTTATTATTGATAGATAATGATGCTTCCATAAATTCTGAATAATCAAAATCGTTATCAAAAAAATTAATATCATCATAAGAAATATTGCTACCTTCTGGTTTTAGCCAATATTGGTCAGATAAAGATAGGCCAAAAGCTTTATCTAGAAGTTCATAAGGTGCTGTTATATTTAATCGATGTAATAATAAGTCTAATTTATCACGCCAGGAAGGTATTCCCCTTCCTTTAAACCACTCGCTTAAATTAGTTCTAAAAGAAACATCATTAATATTATCATTTAAATAAAAACTTTTTAAAATATAGGGAGCATAATTAATATCCTTAACTTCATATATCTTATCAAAAAACTTTGAAGTTTCATTATACTCAGCGACCAATACTTCTTTATTTTTATTCATAAGAATACATTTCATAATACATCATATCCTTTATTCATATATTATTTTAACATTTTTTTAAGTCTTTTTATATAATAACGTCTAAATCGTTATTAAAGTACTAATGGTAGGTGGCGTTAAAGCAGCTACTTGTGACACAAGCTTACCACTTGGTGAAGATGGTGCTTGTAAAGCTACAGTTACTGTTAATAATAATACTCAATACTTTGATAGTACAGGAGATGCTTGGAAAGAAGCTAGAATTAATGGAGGAGAATTAGTTATTGCTAATCCATTAGAAATAACTACTGCAAGAACTCTTGATAAAGACATTAACATCAATATTATTGGTGATGGTGTTCTAACATTAAATGAAGTACTTACTGTTGCAAATGGTGCTAGTTTAACTATTAATGGAAAAACTGAAGTTACTCTTGCAAGTAAAACATTATTTGATGTTCAAAAAGGTGGAAGTTTAACTCTTAATGGTGTAGATATAAATGTTTCATCTTTAGGATTAACTCCTGCTATTAGTGCTGCTGGTAACGTAACAATTACTAATTCATCTGTTAAAGGTGCACAAGCAGCTATTATTGAAGCTAAGAAAGATGCTGTTATTTCATTAGATGGTACATTTACTGGTAAAAATATCGTTAATGCTACTGGTGCTGCTACTGTAAATGTTGTTGGTGGAGACTATACTGCTTCTGATATAGCGTTTATGGCAGATAATGGTGTCATTTTAAACCTTAATGGTGGAAAAATTTCTGCTACAAAAGAAGTTGTTAAAATGACTGATGCAAAAGTTACTGTTTCTGGTTCTGAATTAACTAGTGATACAATGGATGCTATCTTTGCTGATGGAACTGTTTCAACAGCTAGCTTAACAATTAATGAAGGTAGTAAATTAGTATCAAATGCTAAATATGCTTTAGCAATTGGAAATGCAAATGCTAAATATAATTTAACTGGTGGAACTTATGAGAGCCCTAAACAAACTGCAGCTATCTGGTTAAAAACTGCTACTTGCTTAAATAGTAAAGGAAATGCCGTTATAGCTAATCTACAAGGTATTATTACTGGCGGTTCTTATTTAAATAAAATCGTAGCAACTATTGAAGCAGAAAATGGAGCAACAATTGACGTATCAACACAATTAGTAAAAGCAGGAGTAGCTATCGAAACAAAAGATGGCTATAAAGTAGTTGGTGAAGGTAGTCAAGCAAATACTAACGAACAAACTACTGCTCCAGAATCTCAAGAACCTACTGGTAATACTGCTGATGCTAAAAACCCTGGAACTTCTGATAATTTCATGAGTTTAATCAGCATGGTTACTGCTAGTGCTGCTGGATTATTCATTACTCTTAAATGCAGCTATGGTACTAATGGTAGGTGGCGTTAAAGCAGCTACTTGTGATTTGGAAGTTGCTCAAGGTGAAGCAAATGCTTGTGCTGCTGAAGTTAATGGTCAGGGATACAGTGCAGCTTCTGCTGGTTTTGTCTCAGTTGTAACAGATGGAGGTACTTACAATCAACTTGTTGAAACAACTTTACCAGTTAATAATACTTATAACATTGAAAAAGATGTTACATTAAATACAGGTGATAAAGGAAGCATTGACTTTAAAAATCATATAACTGTTAAAAATGGTGCAACTTTAACACTTAATGGTAATTATACCTTTACTAAAGCTATCATAGTAGAAGATGGCGGAAGCTTAATTGTTAATGGTAAAGTAACTTCCACTGGAACTAATGCAATTAGAACTAACGGTAACGTAACTATTACATCTGCTTCTGAAATTACTGCTGCAGGAAAAAATGTAATTGATGCAGGTGCTAAGGCAATTGTATCACTAGATGGAAAATATTCTGCTAAAACAATTTTAACATCTGCAACTACTAATGGTGTTGATGTTGCTACTGTTAATGTTGTTGGTGGAGAATATACTGCTTCTGATATAGCATTTACTGCTAAAAATGGTTTAGTATTAAATCTTAATGGTGGTAAAATAGTTGCTACTAAAAGAACAGTTGATATGTATGATGCAGAGGTAAATGTAAATGGTGCTGAATTAATTTCAACTACTGAAGATACTATTGTAACTAACAATACTACTTCTAAAGCAAAACTAAATATTAATTCAGGTAGAGTAGCATCAGTAACAAAATATGCTCTAGCTATTTTAAACCCTACTGCTAAATATTCATTAGTTGACGGTACACTAGAAAGTGCTGGAGACTATGCTGCTATTTGGTTAAGCAATGCTTGCTTTAATGCAGATAAAAATGCTGTTATAGCTAATCTACAAGGAATCATCGAAGGCGGTTCTTACTTAAATAAAATCGTAGCTATTGTAGAAGCTAAAAGCGGAGCAACAGTAGACGTATCAACACAATTAGTAAAAGCAGGAGTAGCTATTGAAACAAAAGATGGTTATAAAGTAGTTGGTGAAGGTAGTCAAACAAATACTAATGAACAAACTACTGCTCCAGAATCTCAAGAACCTACTGGTAATACTACTGATGCTAAAAACCCTGGAACTTCTGATAATTTCATGAGTTTAATCAGCATGGTTACTGCTAGTGCTGCTGGATTATTCATTACTTTTTAAACCGCAGCTATGGTACTAATGGTAGGTGGCGTTAAAGCCGCTGACGGCTGTACATTAGCTCCAGGAACTGATGAAAAT
>CANQEJ010000002.1 GCA_947594925.1 uncultured Bacilli bacterium | reverse complement strand
ACTTGGTGTATCCATTTAAATTTTAATATAACTTTCAAAGTTAAGTCAAGATAAATTTATGAAGTAAATTATAAAATAGTTATTGACTAATTTATTATTTTAAGTGATACTTTAATTAAAGGTGGTAAATGTGAGGTATGTAAGTTTAAAAAATGATTATGATTTAAAAGTATCTTCTTATATAACTGATATTATAAATGCAGCCTTTATTTACGTGCCTATAAATGATTTAAAAACGTTAAAAATAAAATCTAATGATTATGTCTATAAAGAACAAGAAATAGCTACTAATGTTTTTTCGCCTGTTTCAGGAACAATAGTGGGTATCAAAGAGTGTTTAAATGCTCATAATAAATTAGTTAAAACTTTAGTTATTAAAAATGATGGAAAAGAAAGATTTGAAAATCCTAAGTTAAATAAGAAAAGTTTTAAAAGCTATACTAAAGAAGAAGTTATTTCTATTTTAAATACTTTTAATTTAACTAAGATAGTAAATATATTAAAAAAAATTAAGAAAAGTTTAATTATTAATGGAATTGAAGATGAAATATATGTAGCTAATAAAGTAATGATACTAGAAAAGAAAACTGATTTGATTTTAGAAACTATTGATTTTTTAAGGCAAACTTTTAATTTAGAAAATACTTTATTAGTTCTTAAAAATAGTGATACTAATAGTATAAGTAAAATATATAATAATGTTGGACGTTATCCAAAAATTAAAATTAAGTTAGTTCCAGATTATTATGGTTTAGAAGATAATTTAAATTTACAAAATTATCTTTTTAAAGAAAATAAGAATATTAGTGTTTTAGATTTAAATGATTTGCTAGTTATTTATAATTTACTTAAAAATAATAAGTTGACAACAAAGAAATATATTACTGTAAGTGGAGTAGGAGTTAATAGTCCGAAAGTTATTAATGTGAAGTTAGGAACATCAGTGATTGATGTTTTAAAGAAAGTTTCTTTAAAAAAGGGAAAAGATTATATAGTTATTATAAATGGTTTGATGACTGGAAGACAGATAGATATTACGAAACTTATTGTAACAGAAGATTTAGAAAGTATCTTTATTTGGAAAAAGGAAAATTTAAAAGAGGATATGTGTCTTAATTGTGGTTTATGTTATGATTGTTGTCCAAGAGGGATTAATCCTAAGTATATTCATGAACATCAAGATATTGCGAAGAAGTATTTAGATAGATGTAATGGGTGTAATTTATGTAGTTATGTGTGTCCTAGTAAAATAGATTTAAACCCAAAAGGAAAGGACTAAGTTATGAAATCGTATATAAAGAGTAATAATTCACTTTCTAATTATATTTATCATTATTATTTAGCTATTATTCCTTTAATTGTTTATGGTATATATAAAAATTCTTTAATAATTAGTAATTCAGATTATTTTGGGAAGATAGTATGTTTAATAGTTATAGGTTTAGGAATTGGTTATGTCGTAGAATTTGTATATCAGGTGCTTTATTTAAAGAAACCTTTTACCGATTATAATAAATTTATTCCTTTATATAGTTTACTTATATGTATGGTAGTACCTATTGATTGTAATTATGCTTTTTTAATTCTTATTTTATTTGCTTCTTTATTAATTGTGAAGTTTTTAAAGTTAGATACTAAAGTAAATTGTTTAGCAGGAATAATTATTTTACTTATTATTGTGTTGCAATTATTTAGTTTAGATAAGTTTGCTAATAGTTATGAAATAGCCCGTGAAATGAAGTTATCATATTTTGATTTATTTTTAGGAAGAAGTATGGGTGGAGTTTTAACAACAAGTAATTTAGGTTGTTTAATTGGGTATGTCAGTTTAATTTCTACACCCGTTTATAAAAAAGAAATTCCTTTTTATATTTTAGTTGGAACAATACTTTGTCTTTTAGGGTATAGTTTAATTACTTATGATTATAGTTTATGGAAGATATTTTTATCTGGTTTTACTTTCTTTGGTGCTATATATATTGCTCCGGAGACTTTTAGTAGTAGCTATACGAAAAAAGGTAAGATTATTTATGGATTATTAATTGCTCTTTTAAATTTTATTTTATTAAGCTTATTTAAAATTTATTATAGTATTTTTATTGCAATCTTGGTTGTTAGTTTAGGAGCAAAGATTATTGATAAAAAATGGGAAAAATAGTTAATTTTAGTGGCAAAATGGCAAAAAAATGTTAAAATATTAAATATTTTGACATTTTTTTAATAAAAAAAAAGGAAATTGGGCATGTACCTATAATATATAAATAGTAGAGGGGTGAAGATATGGCATTACTTTCACAAGAGGAAATTAAGAATATTAGAATGCATGCTAATATTGTTGATGTTATTAGTAGCTATATTCCCTTAACCCATAAAGGAAAAAATTATTTTGGTGTTTGTCCTTTTCACGAAGACCACTCACCAAGTATGAGTGTTTCGGAAGATAAACAAATTTATAAATGTTTTTCTTGTGGGGCGGCGGGAAATGTTTTTACTTTTGTCCAAAATTATGAAAATATTTCTTTTATTGAAGCAGTTGATTTAATTGCTAAACGTTATGGTCTTACTTTATCTACCCATTTGGAGTTAGGAAAACCAGATAAAAATGGCAAATATTATGAAATTATGGACATAGCTTTAAAGTTTTTTCAAAATAATTTAAAAACGGAATTTGGCCACCAGGCGCGAGATTATTTATTATCTAGAGGTTTAGATAATGATGCTATTAAAGAGTTTGGGGTTGGTCTTGCTCTAGCTTCGGACCAGACATTATATAAGCTATTAACGGGAAAGAAATATACTTTGCAAGATATTGAAAATGTGGCTTTAATTAATGTGATAGATGATAAGATTTATGATAATTTTATTAATCGTGTTATGTTTCCTTTACAAGATCCAAAGGGAAATATTATTGGTTTTAGTGGACGTGTTTATTATGAAAGCAGTGCTCCTAAGTATTTAAATACCCGGGAGACAATTATTTTTAAAAAAAGACAAATGCTATTTAATTATCATCGAGCTCGTCCTTATATTCGTAATGAAAAAGCAGTTATTTTAGTAGAAGGCTATATGGATGCTATTCGTCTTTATATAAATGGCGTTAAAAATGTTTTAGCTATTATGGGAACTTCTTTAGCTAAAGAACAGATTAGTTTATTAAAAAAGTTAAATGCTAAAGTTATTCTTTGTTTAGATAATGATGATGCTGGACAGAAAGCAATTTATGAAATAGGGCAAACTTTAAAAAAAGATGGATTTAATGTGGAAGTTATTAAATTAAGTGGCCAGAAAGACCCTGATGAATATGTAATTAAAAATGGAATTGAAGCTTTTATTAAAAATTTAAAAGAGCCTTTAAAGTTTTTTGATTTTAGTTTAAATTATTTAAAACAAAATAAGAATTTAAATGAAACGGTTGATTTAGCTAATTATATTAATGAAGTATTAATGGATTTAACTAAAGAAAATGATGATATTTTAATTGATTTAACTTTAAAAAGATTAGCAGGTGATTATAATTTAGAATATGATATGCTTAAAAATAAATTAGCTAGTTTAAAAGTTAATGTTAAAAATATTGAAGAGATAACTACTGTAGTAGAAGAACCCAAAAAGACATTAAAAAATAAAAAATATATGATTGCTTGTCAAAAGATATTATTTTATATGATGAACGAAGCAAAATATGTTAGAATATATCAGAATAATTTAGTTTTTTTAGACGATTTAAATTATCGAGAAATTGCCAAGGCTTTAATTTATTACTATGAAAGTAATAAAGACATTAATCTTGCCGACTTTTTAAGTTATGCAAGTACTAATGAACGTTTTTATCCCGAAGTTTTGGATATACTAAATAAGTGTAGTGAAGAAAGTTTAGAAGAAGAAGAATTTTTCGATTATTTAAAGACTATTAATATTGGGAATAAACAAAAAACAATTAAAGAGTTAAAACAAAGTCTAAAAGAAGAATTAGATAAAAATAAGAAAATAGAAATTGCTATGCAAATAGCGGAGTTAAAAAGAGGAAGTGTTTAAAATGGTAGAAATTAAAAGTTTAGAAGAAAGAAAACAAGAGTTATTAGAGTTAGGTAAAAAACGTGGTTATATAACTTTTGAAGAGTTAGCTAATGCTTTAAAAGGATTAGAAATTGATAATGATGATTTAGATGATTTATATAATTTCTTTGTAGAAAATAATATTGAAATTATTGCAGAAGGTGAAGAAGATGGTGGTTCTTCAAAAGATAAAGGCGAAGTAGAAATTTTAAATGATGAAGAAATTACAAAAGATGTCAATATTAATGACCCTGTTAGGATGTATTTAAAAGAAATAGGCCGTATTAGCTTACTATCGGCTGAAGAAGAAAGAGATTTATCGATTGCTTCGGCAGCTGGTGATGAGATGGCTAAAAATAAACTTGCAGAATCTAACTTACGTTTAGTTGTTTCAATTGCTAAAAGATATGTAGGACGTGGTCTTTTATTCTTAGATTTAATTCAAGAAGGTAATATTGGTTTAATGAAAGCCGTTGAAAAGTTTGATTATGATAAAGGTTATAAATTTTCAACTTATGCAACCTGGTGGATTAGACAGGCTATTACGCGTGCTTTAGCAGACCAAGCTCGTACTATTCGTGTGCCAGTACATATGGTAGAAACAATTAATAAAATGGTTCGTATTCAACGTCAAATGACTTTGGAATTAAATCGTGAACCATCAGAAGAAGAAATTGCCAAGAAAATGGGAATTACGGTTGAAAAAGTAAGGGAAGTTATTAAAATTTCGCAAGACCCTGTCTCTTTAGAGACGCCGATTGGGGAAGAAGATGATTCGCATTTAGGAGATTTCTTACCAGATATTAATAGTATGTCTCCTGAAGAATATGCTACTAATGAAATTTTAAAAGAAGAAATTAAAAATGTTTTAATGACTTTACAAGAAAGAGAACAAGAAGTATTAGAGTTAAGATTTGGACTTATCGATGGAACTAGTCATACCCTTGAAGAAGTAGGAAAAAGATTTAATGTTACCCGTGAACGTATTAGACAAATTGAAGCCAAAGCTTTACGTAAGTTAAGACATCCATCTCGTGCGAAAAAACTTAAAGACTTCTTAAGTGATGATTAATGTTATCTTTAAGACTTCAAAAAATTGCTTCTTTAATTAATTCTAGTGATAAAGTTTTAGATATCGGTTGTGACCATGCTTATTTAAGTATTTATCTTGCTAAAAGAAACATCAAAGTTTTAGCAAGTGATGTTAATGCTAAGGCAATGGCTCAGGCAAGAATTAATATTAAAAAAGAAAATTTAGATATACCGACTATTTTAAGTGACGGGTTAGATAATATTGATACTCAAGATTTTAATACCATCGTTATTTCTGGGATGGGAACTTCGACTATTTTAAAGATTTTAAATAATAAAGAAAAACTTCAAAGTATTTCTAAACTAATTATTCAAAGTAATAATAATATCTGTGAGTTACGCGAAAAAGTGACCAAAATGGGTTACTTTATTCAAAATGAATTAGTAGTTTTAGATAATCATAAGTATTATATTATTATTGAATTTCAAAAAGGCAAGAAGAAGTATTCTTATCAAGATTTAATGTATGGCCCTGTATTATCTAAAGACAAAAAGAATAAAGAATATTTTAGCCATTTATTAGACAAAAATGAAGCCATTTTAAAGCAAATTCCTAAAAGTAATATAAGATATCGTCATAATCTAAAAAAACACATAAGAATAATCAAAAAGATTATTAATAATAATTAATAATTGATTATTCTTTTTAAATGTTATAAAATATAGACCTATATGAGGTGAGGGCTATGGTAAATAAAGTGTTAGATACTTTTAAAGTACAAAGTTTATATGAAGAATTAAAAGAATATTTACTTAATAGAGAAGATTATCATTATTATCGTTTGAACCATTTTGAAAGTAATAATCTGGCAACTAGTAAGATGAAAGAAAATTATTATGATGAAGAAGGTTATGCGAAATTTAAAAATGCTAAAGAAGAAGTAGTTGAAATTAGAATAAAACGTTGGCATACTTCGAAAATAAAAGATGGAGAATATAATCCTTTCTGGCTTAATTATCTACCTAACTATGAGGCAGAAATAACATTAGCAAATAAACCTATTTGGCATTTAGAATTAAAAGAAGATAAAAGTTTTACTGTAACAGAAGATAAATTACCAATTGATACTTTATTTCAAGATAAAGACTTAAAACCAATCTGTATGGAAGCTTTACAAACTTTTAATAATAGAATAGGACAGTTAGAAAATAGTCTTAGTGTAAATAGTTTAGAACAAGTTCAAGAAGAAAGTTTAAATTTATATCAAGAGTTTCAAGCATTTGTAGAAAGTTATCATTATGCTTTAAAAGAAAATATTTTAGTATTTAGTGAAGTTATTGAAAAAAATTTTGAAATATTATTTAATTATATTAATACTTATGGGACTAGTAAGTCTTTAAAAAGGAGATAAAAATGGATAGTATTGAGGTTTTTAATGACAAACAAGCTTTAAAAGAATATGAGAAAGCTTTAGATAAGTTAAGTAAAAGAATTTTAGAATTATATACCAAAGTAGATAGTTTAAATGTTTTAGATGTATATAAGGAAGCTAAAAGTGATTGGCAACAATTAAATATTGTAAGTAATAATTATGAAAAGACTTTAATCTATGATATAAATGGCAAGATTAGGATGAAAAAAAGATTATTAGAAAGTTCTTTTAATGATTTATTTAATGAGATTGCTCTTTTATGGCCAGAAGATAAAAATAAACCATTAGATAAATATGGTCATTTACAAAGAAGATATACAATGGATAATTAATGTTGTATACTAATAAAAAGAAGTGAGGGAAGTATAATGAAAAAAGAAGTAAAGAAAGATTTAGAAAAAATCAAAAAGAATAAGTTTATTCAAGAATTTAAAGAATTTATTGCGAAAGGAAATGTTGTTGATTTAGCAGTCGGTGTTATTATTGGTGGAGCTTTTGGTAAAATAGTAACTTCCATTGTTAGTGATTTATTAATGCCTGTTATTGGTGTTATTATTGGTGGTCATGATTTTACAGCTTTAAAAATTACTTTTGGTAATGCTAATATAATGATTGGTAATTTTATTCAAAATGTTATTGATTTTCTAATTATTGCTGTTTGTATTTTTGTAATTGTCAAGATTATTAATAGAATAATGCCTAAAAAAGAAGAAGTAAAAGAAGAAGCTCCTGCTAAGAGTGAAGAAGTAGTATTACTTGAAGAAATAAGAGATTTATTAAAAGAAAATAAAAAACGCTAACTAAATGTTAGCTTTTATTATCTTACCAAATAAGCAACTATACCAATTAATGTACCAACTACCATAACAATTAACATTGACCATACGGCAATTTTTTGAACTTTTTTACTCATGTTCTTTCACCTCAATATATTAAATTTATCATATTTTTTCTTTATTGTAAATATATTTAAATAGGTGAAACAATATGAAAAGGATAAAGGAAAAGAATACAGCCAAAGTTTTTATAATTACTTTACTAGTGTTAGGAATATTATTTGGAATTATTTATTTTAGTATGCAAAGTGATGTTAATAAATCTTTAATTACCCAGAAAATGCTAGGATTAGAAAATACGATTAAAACATCTTCGCAAAATATGATATTACCGCATTTAATTATTATCATTGCTTTAGTATTTTTATCTTATTCAATTATTGGTGTGCCTTTAATTTTATTTTATTTGTTTTATGAGTGTACCTCAATTGGTTTTTTATTAGCAGCTTTTTATAATAGTTTTAAATTTAAAGGTATTTTATTTGGTTTAATTTATACTTTTATTTGTAAATTAATCTTTATTTTGTGTTTAATATATATTAGCTATATTGCTCTTAAAATTACGAAAAAGTTATTAAGAATTTTAATTTTTAAAGAAAACGATTCTTTATATGCACATTTAAAAAATTTATTTTTAAAATTAGGTATAGCTTTAGGTGTAATTATTATTTATGATTTATTTTTATATTTTTTTGCTAATAAAATATTAACTCTTTTTTTAGGCCTTTTACATTAGTTATTCATTAAAAGCATAGTAATAGAGTGATTGGCTTTATTTTCAATTAAAAGTATTTCCGTATTATCATTTGTAACTTGCCACTCGATATTATAACTTCCCATAGCTAATATTTCTTTATTTTGGTAATCATAAATAGCTTGTTTATCATCTTTTGTTACGACATAAACTTTACTATATAAATCAATATCATCGTAGGTAAAATCAGTTATTTTTTTACCATTTAAATCGCTAATGCCATACTTCTTAGTTTCATTATCTTCATAGGCAATATAACTATTAAAAGAAGAACTTTCAACATCAAAGGTTGATAAGGTTTTTTCTAAGAAAATATCTTTTTCTTGATTAAATATAGTTATTTTCTTTTCATTTTCATTTGGATATTGTTCTAAAAGGTAAGCCTTTTTATTATCCATAGTTGATAGATAACTTTCTAAATCTAGATTAAATAAAAGTTTGCCCTCCCTGTTATAAATGGCTTTTTCATCTATAACAAATAAACCATCTTGATAATAAAAGCTTCTATTATTAGTCGTAATATCATTATATTCTAAATTAACAAATAAATCTTCATATTCTAAAGGAACAATTAATTTATTAGTATCCATATTTAAAATACCACATTGTTTTTGATTACAAACTTCAACAAATTCATTATATAAAGGATAATAATTATCATATGTACCTTTAGTTTTTTTATCTTTTTGATAATTTAGAAGTTCTTTATCTTTAGAATTATATAAATAAGTATCATTTAAAAGAAGATAGTTTTCTTTATCCAATGTTTTAACTAATTTAAAATCTTTATCGATAACTTTAATTTCATTGCCTTCTTTTACTAGAAGAAGATTACCAACAACTTGATATATGGTTAATTCATTACTTGATTTTTGGGTCTCTAAGTTATAGATTTTACCTGTTTGACTAAAACTATCACCAATAAAAAGAAGATAATCATTAAGAAGAATTCCTTCTTCAGCTTCTAATATTTTATTACCATCTAAATCATATATTTGAAAATTATTAATACTATTAGTATTTGAGATATTAGCATTTATAAAAGCTTTAGGATAATAATAAGTTTTAAAGTATTGATAGTTATTTTCTTTAACATTATTATTTTTATCTATTAAAGAATAATTATCATTAGAGGAATTTTTTACTATAAATAAATCCGGAGTAATGACTTTTATCCCATAAAAATCTATATAAGAATTAGCTTCATTTTTGAGAAAGTTTAAATCGGTTAAGACAATTTCTTTTTCTTGAGGGGTAGGAGTAGGCTTTTCTATCTTTTTTTGGGGTTTTAATCTAAATATTAAAATAATAGATAAAATTATAATTAAGATGGGAATAATTATCATAATTATTTTTTTGGATTTATTCGGAATATTAATTTGCATAACACACCTTCTTATTCTATTAAAAGCGTATCATAAGTTAGAGCCCTTTTCAATGATTAAAGTAATAAATGCTTGACATGATTTACTTAAAATATTGTTTTTAAGGGTTATAATACCAAAGGTAATTTCTTCGGGAGCAGGAAGAACGTTTATAATTTTTAAATTATTATTTTGAATTTCTTCTTGGGCGTATAATTTAGTGGCATAGCCAATACCATAACCCATTTTAATAAAATCAATAAGTAAATTAGAACTGGCAATATTCATTTTGGGTGTAATATTTAAATGATTATTTTGAAAGTAGGTAGTAGCACTATGTCGGGCGTTAGCTGGTTCTTTTGGTAAAATAATGGGATAATTTTCTAATTGTTTGGCATTGATAGGAGAAGTTATAGGAAAATATTTAGGATTTCCTAAGAAGACATAAGAAGTTTTGGCTAAGGGAATAAATTTTAAATCATGGTCTAAATTTTTCGGCTTTTTGGCAATAATTAAATCAATTTGACCCGTTTTTAGTTTATTTATTAATTCTTGGGTAGGGTCAGTATAGATATCTAAAACAATTTGGGGGTAGGTTTGGTGGAATTTTTCAATATGAGAAAGAAGATAATGACGCATGAGAGTTGTACTGATACCTATTTTGATAGTACCTTCTAAAACTTGGGCAAAATTATGAGCTTCTTTTTCAACTTCATCTAAAAGAAGTAAGGCTTGTTTTACTTTAAGAAATATTTTTTGACCAAATTCTGTTAAAATGACCCCTTTTTTAGTTCTTATAAATAGGGGATTATTAAGCATTTGTTCTAAGTTTTTTAATTGTTTTGTGACAGCTGGTTGGGATATATTAAGAAGGTTGCTTGCTTTAGTTATAGTCCCACACTCAGCAACAGCATAAAATATTTTGTATAATTCAATATCAATCATCATAACCTCCTGTTATATTAAATATAACTAATATATATTTTTATTATATTAAACTAGCTGCTATAATGCAATTAGAAAGAGGTGATTAAATGGCGGCGATGGATAAAGAAGAGATTGCTAGGGTAGTTTTAAGAGGGGTAGGAGAAGATTATTCGCATGCGATAATTTGGTGTGATACTTGGGATTATACGGATTATGTGCAGTATGTACCAATTAAAAAAGATATTGATGAAGTTATTAAAGAAAAATTTCGTTATGGTAATATGGATAGAATTATGGAAATATATAATTATAATTTAAGTATTTTAGACCAATTAAATGCAAGAGAAGCTTATAATAAAAAAAGACCAGAAAATAAAGATAATGAATATGGAATACCAAATATGTTTTTTTCAAATGATTTAAAAAAAGCGATTGATTTAGCTAAAGAGGTACATGAAGGACAAATCCGTAAGGATGGGGTAACTCCTTATATAAATCATCCTTTAACAGTTTTAAAATTAGCAATTAATTATTTACCATTATTTAGTATGCAAACTTTAAAAGATTTACAAGATATTAATGATGTTTTTATTGGCTGTGTTTTACATGATGTTTTAGAAATGGGTGCTATAAATGCTCATGAATTAGAGCAAAGTTTTCCATCTTATGCTGTTAAAATAGTGTTAGAACTTACTAATGATGAGGCCAAAATTAATTTATTGGGGAAAACGAAATATTTACAAGCTAAGATGTTAGATATGAGCATTGGGGCGATGTTTGTAAAACTATGCGACCGTCTTGCTAATTTACAAGATTTAGCGACAGCTCAAGATAAAGAGTTTCAAAAAAATTACTTTCAGGAAACTTATGATATTATAACGTATTTATTAAAGACGTTAGAATTTAATCCTTTTCATTTAGCAGTTATTAAGGATATCTTGGAAGAGTTAAAAAAACTAGAAAAAGATTTAGCTTATGATTTTGATTTAACTTCCTTGGAAGATGATTTAGATAATCCTAATATTTTAGCTTTAAAACCTTTTTAGATAAGTCTTGATACCTTTATTTTTTCTTAACTATTTGGTATAATCTTAGCAAGTTAGTTGGTGATGCAATGAAAAAGGTTGTTATAGGATTAAGCGGGGGAGTTGATTCTTCAGTTGCGGCTTATTTACTTAAAAAAGAAGGTTACGAAGTAATCGGTCTTTTTATGCGTAATTGGGATAGTACTTTAAATAATGATAATTTAGGAAATCCTAATTTAAATAACGATATTTGCCCCCAAGAACAAGATTATAATGATGCTAAAAAAGTTTGTGAAGAATTAGATATTCCTTTGCATCGGGTAGATTTTATTAAAGAATATTGGGATAATGTTTTCTCTTACTTTTTAGAAGAGTTAAAAAGGGGGAGAACACCTAATCCCGATTTAATGTGTAATAAGTATATTAAATTTGATTTATTTATTAAAGAAGCCCGCAAGTTAGGGGCCGATTATATAGCCACCGGTCATTATGCGCGAACTTTTGGTAATAGATTATTAAGAGGGATAGACCAAAATAAGGACCAAAGTTATTTTCTTGCTCAACTTACCCCTAATCAATTAAAAGATGTTTTATTTCCAATTGGTCATTTGACTAAACCAGAAGTAAGAAAGATTGCTGAGGAAATTAATATTACAACGGCTCATAAAAAAGATTCAACGGGAATTTGTTTTATTGGCGAAAGACATTATCAAGAATTTATAGCTAATTATTTAAAACCTAATCCTGGCGATATTGTTGATGTTGAAACGAAAGAAGTTATTGGTCGTCATACTGGTCTTATGAATTATACTATTGGTCAAAGACGTAATGTGGGTATTAGTGGTAATGATAAAAGACATTTTGTTTGTGGTAAAGATGTTGAAAAAAATATTTTATATGTTTGTTTTGGTGATGATAATGAATATTTATATTCTGATGCTTGTTTAATTGAAAATGTTAATTTTATTTCGCCGACAACACCCACTTTTTGTACAGCAAAGTTTAGATATAGGGGAGAAGACCATGCTGTAGCGATTGAGTATTTAGAAAATAATGAAGCCATGGTTTCTTATAGCGGTAAAGCTAAAGCTGTAACGCCTGGCCAAGCTTGTGTTTTATATTTAGGAGAACAATGTTTAGGCAGTGGAATTATTAAAGAAGTTTATAAAGAGGGCAAAAAACTTTGGTATCTATGATATAATTTAATTTAGGAGGGTTTGATATGTATTTATATGAAAAAGTCCACGAAACCGAAAATAAAGAAAAGATTAAGGTAATGTTATTTTCACCAAAGCAAGAAGTTATTGATAAAATTAAAGAAGATGATAGTCAATTAGTTTTTCTTTTAAATTCTTTAAGTCCTTTAATTGGTATAGAAATTATGGCACGTGATATTTATAAAAGCTATCAAGATGTTACTTCTTTTAATATCTTTTATGATGCTAGTGATTTAAATGAATCTGCATTTTATGAAAAAGGCAAACTACGTACTTATCGATTAGTATTAAAAGATGAAAATCAAAAAGAGAAAATAAAAGTAGAAATAGATGGTTATGGTTTAAGAACAAATATAAATAGAGGGGATTATGAAGAAAATCCGAAAGAAGTAATAGAGACACTTGCCCAGATTTATGAAAAATTTAATTTAGTAAAAGATTTAACGGATACTAATGAAAAAGTAAGAAAATATAGTAAATAATTCATTACTATATTTTTTAATTAAATTTACTTTTTAGTTGACACTTTTTTGTTAAGTGATATAATTAAATTGTAAATATAGCAAAATAGAGAAGGGAAGTTTAAGAAAATGAACGCATTAAAAGATTTATTACAAGAATTAGGTATCTCTAAAGTTAGATTAGCAAAATATTTAGGGGTATCACGTCAGATGGTTTATAATTATTTAGAATTAGATAATATAAACAAATGGCCAAAAGAAAAAAAATTATTATTATTTAAATTATTAGATATTGAAGATGGTGATGAAGGCACTATTGCCAATATAAAGGTTAATACAGATTATTTAATGACTGTCGAAGCTCGTTTAAATAAAGGTTTAAAAAATGGGGGAGATTTTGATAGTTTCTTTGATTTAAAAGGATTAAAAAAAGAAGAACAAACTCTTCTATCCGATATTGCCTATTTACTTAAAGAAAAATTAACTGATACTGAAGATGAAGCAGAACATGAACAAAATTATTATGCAATTTTGTATCTATATCATATGTTACAATCTATTGATAATGTTCCAGAAATTAAATATATCTTTGGTTATATGTCTAAAACTACTGGTTTTACTGACCCTGAAGATTATAAATTTAATGAAGATAAGCAATTTATTTTTGAAGGAATTTTGTACTCTGCCCTAACCTTATATAACAATGGGGGAGCCTCTAGGAGTAGAATTTTAGAAACTCATAAGAGATTTGTTCAAGAAATAGAACATAAAAAAGAAGAAGCATTAAGTAGAACGCAACAATTAAATACAATGAAAGTTCAAGC
Source organism: uncultured Bacilli bacterium (assembly GCA_947594925.1). GTDB lineage: Bacteria > Bacillota_I > Bacilli_A > RF39 > UBA660 > HGM10766. The sequence goes on along the minus strand of CANQEJ010000002.1, from coordinate 53,570 downwards.
TTTAAAAGAATTAAATTATTCGGAAATAAATGAATCTAATGCCGCAGAAGTATTAGAAAAGATTGCCGAAATTCAATCTCGAAAGGTTTAATAACAGATAGTTATTAAGCTTTTTTTCTAAAATATCTAACTTCCTATAATATATATTATGTTAACCGGCATTAATAAGCTTAATATAGTTTAAATGAAATGGGTCAATAAAACAATGATTACCCCGCTAATTAAACCGTAGATAATCCACTTCTCTTTTTTATATTTTAAGGCTTCGGGTAAAAGTTCATTTATGGCTAATGTTATCATGATACCTGCGACAAAAATTAAAATTATACTAATTAGACTATCAGTAATAAATTTAGAAAGAAAAATATAAGCTAATAAGGCTCCAGCTGGTTCAGCTAAACCGGAGATTAATGTTTTTTTAATAGCTTCTTTAAAATTACCGGTTGCATAATAAATGGGAACAGCAATAGAGATACCTTCGGGAATATTATGAAGCATTATCGCAAGACCTAAAGATATTCCTAAACTAACATCTTTATATGCACTCATAAAAGTAGCTATACCTTCTGGGAGGTTATGTAACATTAAAGCTAGCATACTTAAGATACCTACTTTATATAAATTACTCGTATTATTATATTTTTTAATCTTTTTATTAATTATATTTATGGAAAATACCCCAATTAGAAACGAAATTAGACAAATTATAATACATTTCAGTAAATTATACCGAGAATATAAAATTAACGTTGAATTAGGGATTAAATCAGTTAAAGAGATAGATATCATAACACTTAAAGAAAACGCAAGGCAAAATGTAATAAATTTAGAAATATTTTCTTTTTTGATTTTAAAAAGAATAACTAAAGCTCCTAAGACAGTAGAAAGACCGGCGATAGAGGAAATAAGTAGTGGTATTAATATTTTCATTACACTTCTTCCCTCCTCTTTTTAATTTATATGAAAAAAACTAACATTTTATTAAAAATATTAGTTCTCTTTTAAATATTTGTGAGCTTTAATGAGCATGTATATAGACATAGCAGTATTTATAATACATACAACAAATCCCATAATACTAATTGTAATAATTTTAAATTCCCTATCATTTGTTCCAAATTGGGATATCATTGCTACTGCTAAGGAAATCATGGAAATCATTGCTACAGTTAGATTAAGACATTTACTTGAGATTAAAATAGGACGATGATTTTTTTGATATTTGATTACATTTATTATAGCACTTATGATTAAATAAAAATCATATATAGCTACAATATAGATAATAAAACCTGCATAAGTTATTTCTTGATTTTGTTTAATAATTAAAATTATCATCCCAGATAATATGATATTTAAAAATAAAAGAATTAAACCAGTTAATTTTAGCTTTTGATACTCTTTTTTTAAATTAACCCCTCCTCTATTTTTTATATCTTGAACAAGGGATAATTTCATTAAACATAAAATTAAGTAGTAAGCTGCAAAAGTAATAAACCACCAAGATTTATAATATATTCCTGTACCTAGTTTAAAAATACCATAAACAAAATGAAGTAAGGTAGCAAATGCTAGACTATATTTAGTTACTATAAGTTCATGTTTTTTATATAACTTATAATGTTTAGAGGTTTTAAGGGCATGATTACTAAATTGACATATTTTATAAAACCAAACACAAAATATAATTAAGGCATAAGTAGATAAAAGATAACTTATATAAGCAAGAGGTGTATCTTCTAAATGGCAAATAAAAATATAAATTAGCAATCCAAAACTAATATTAAAAATGAAAAAGCCAATTACTTTATTAGGCCTAAATAATTTATTTAATATTTTTTTCATTTTTATTACTTTTTAAATAAGAATATATTGGATAGTTAAGGACACATACAAGTAAACCAACAATGCCTGCTATGATACCTATTAGAAAATCAGTTTTACTAGGAGTTTCAATCATAACTTTACTCATCCCAAATCCCATTACTAATGCTCCTATTATACCAATTATCCAGGTAAATACTATTCCCCAATTTATTGGCGTATGTTCTTTTTTCGGATGATTTTTGCGATATACAGGAATAATACAAAGAAGAATAATAAATCCTAAAACTGCTACTACAACACCTGATGCAAATAAATCCCACTCTGGTATTAAACACATACACATACCAACTGCAAATACTAAACCACCAATAGTCCCTAAAATTATTTCTAATAAAGTTTCTTTTTTCACTTTTACCTCCATATAATTTTATTTACTTAATTTTTCTTTAATTTCAGCTTGTATTTCTTCTGTTGTCTTTGAATATTTATGTTGTTCTTGCTCTCTTTCTTCTTGTTCTTTTTGTAATCTCATCTTTGCTTCTTCTATTGTTTCACCATCTTTTTTTAAGAAAGTATCAACAAATTTATCTTCAACTTTCTTATATCCTCCAACAACTGTGTTTTCAACTGCTTTATATCCATCAACAACTGCTTTTTCAATTTTCTTATTAGCATCTACGATTTTAGACATATTTCTCGCTTCCTTTCAAATAATTAGACACTTGTCTTTTTTTTACAATTTTAGTATAATCTTTTTGAAAAAGAAATACAATCAACAATTTATAGACATTTGTCCAATTAAAAGGAGTGAATATATGAATACACCAAATAATAAAAGAAGAAAAGAAACAAGAGATAAAATTAGTAAAGTATTTATAACTTTATTACAAATCAAAGAAATAAGTGAAATATCTGTTACTGATATTTGTAAACTTGCTAAAATAAATCGTTCTACCTTTTATGTTAATTACCTTGATATTTACGATTTAGCAGGCAAAATCGGTCAAGAACTAGAGCAAGAAGTATCATTTTTATACCAAGAAGAAAAAGATAATCAAAACAATTCAAATGATTTTTTAAAACTTTTCAAGCATATTAAAGATAATCAAATATTTTATAAAACATATTTTAAATTAAAATTAGACCAAAGCTTCATTATTAAAGAATATGATTATCATTTATCTAAGAAATTATATAATGATAAATATATAGATTATCATATGGAATTTTTTAAGGCAGGACTTAATGCTATTATAAAAAAATGGCTTAGTAATGGTTGTAAAGAAACGCCAGAAGAAATGGAAAATATTTTAGAAAGTGAATATAAAAATAAAAATAATATCTATAATTAACTTAGATATTATTTTTTCTTCTTTGCATAAGAATAACTTTCATCAATAAGAGGAAAAATTGTTTCATCAGGAATACTACTATCTAAGATAGTAGTAAGCCAATGTTTTTTATTCATATGATAAGCAGGATAAAAACCTTTTTGCTTTAATAATTTTTCTATTTCTAAGGGATTTAATTTTAAGTTAAGTATTTCAATTTCTTCTAAGGTATCCCCTTCTATTTTATTTTTAGAAATATTCATTATTAAAGCATACCATTTTTTGGTATCTTTATTTTTAAATGTGGCAAAACCAGGGAATTTTTCCCACTCAAATTCAGGCTTATCTTGATATTTTTCTTGAATATATTTTACTATTTTATTAGTTTGGGTAGATTTAAATGGTTCTTCTATAAAACAATGTTTTTTAATATCTGTAAGTAACTTTATAAATTCATTTTTAACCTTTATCCCAAAAGACCCAGTTATATCTTTAAGACGAAAATTAGTATATTCATCATTAAAAGCTATATCATAAATTTTGCCTTTTACTCTCCCCTCTTTATTTATTGTTATATCTACTTTAAAAGTATTATTCATAATATGATAAGAATATTTGTATTCCTCATTATCTTGTTTAAAACCATAAGCTATAATTTTATTAAAATCAGGTTTAGTTTTTTTAAATAATTCTTCTTCAATAGACATATTTTTGCTCCTTTATCTAAAAGTATTATACCATTATTTTTTTCTAAGAATATTTCTTTTTAGTAAGTCATTTTTAATTTCTTTACCAAAATAATTTAAATCCATTAAAGGAAAACTTAAACCGGCCTTAGTTGTTATTTTTATTATTTCGTCCATTTCTTGAGCAGATGTTTTGGCAATTGGATAAGCTTCAAAAAGTTTATAATAAGTATCTTTAGCTATTATTAAATTTTCGTTCCAATCGATAACTAACCATTTATTTTCTTCTTCAACTTCAATCCAAGAGTGATATAAATAATCATTTTCATTTTCTTTAATCTTTCCTCCTACGATAAAGACGTTACTTTTATTTTCACTTTGATAAATTCTGGCAAATATATTAGCGTTATTATGACAGTTATGGTAACGTTTAATAGATAGTAATTCTTCTTTTATTTTTGGCTCTAAAAATATATCAGATATTAAAGAAAAGGAAAAATTTCCAAAATCAGGTTCAGAATATGAATAAAGAGCATCTTTAATTAATATTTTAATATGTTCTCTTTCATTTTGGGGATTTTGAGTAAAGGCACTTATTTCATCAACAATTTTTTCGTATTTTTTATGATAGCAATCAACCCGACAGAAAAAAACATTATCACAGTCATTACCTATCCAAGTATAGTTATGATAATTAAACCCATTTTCATCATAAGTTTGGCTTAGATAAGGATAAATATTTTTCTTTTTTAAATCTTGTAAGAGTTCTTTACTAAAAATTAAATATTTAAAAATAAGATTATCAGTATTGGTATCTTTTAGAAAATTAGCAATTGTATATATTTCAAACTTATTTAAAGTATTTAATTCTTGAAAATTAAATAATTCGTAATATTCATTTTTGGCCATAATTAAATTATTTTTATAATCAGCTATTTTTAAAAAACCTTCTTCATTAAAAGATACTACAACATTTATTTCATTATTGCTTGTACCGATGATAAGACTAGGATTTTGCCAAGGCAAGGAATAAAATAATTTTAAAACACGCGCCAGATAATAGGTATTTTTTTTATCAGTTTGTAATATTTCTTTATCGTAAGGTTGTAAGTTTCTTTCGGATAATAATTCAAAATGGTAAGCTTTTTTGTTCATAATATCTTTCCTTTTTATGGATTATATCCTAACATAAAATGGGAAGTTTTTCCATTAACTTTTTGTATAACTAGCTTTTTTTCATCCATAATAATAGTGGGAGGTAGTTTATATGAGTAATACAAGAAATAATAATAGCGCAAGAAATAATAATTCTAAAAGCAATAGTAGTTGCAATAGTGCTAGAAATAATAATAGTTCTAGAAACAGTAATAGCAACAGCGCAAAAAATTCTAACTCAGCTCGTAATAACGCTCGTTAGAAGATTTAAATGGGGAAATGATTTTAAATTTCCTTTAATATTTATGACTGCGAGGATGAAATTCTTCGTAGTCTTTTTTTAGTTTTTCATTTACTAAATGAGCATAGATTTGGGTAGTTGCTATATCACTATGGCCAAGCATTTCTTGAATTACTCTAAGGTCTGCTCCGTGTGCTAATAAATGAGTGGCAAAGGAGTGTCTTAAGATGTGAGGACTTACATTTTTGGTAATGTTTTTTTCTTGACATTGTTTTTTGATAATCTTAAAAAAGCCTACTCTAGAGATTACATTACCTTGATTATTAATAAATAAGTAATCACTATTTTTATTTTTTAAAAGTTCTTGACGATATTCATTTAAATAGATAATTAACCATTTTTTAGCTATATCTCCAATAGGTACTAGTCTTTCTTTACTCCCCTTTCCTAAAACTCTAATGAAATCATTTTCTAAATCCAGATTAATAAATTTTAAATTAATAAGTTCACTAACTCTAATACCAGTGGCATATAAAAGTTCTAACATCGCTTTATTGCGATAACAATAAGCATTATTTAAAGGAACATCTAAAAGTCTATCAACTTCTTCTTCGGTTAAAAAATGGGGTAATTTTAAGCCTTTTTTAGGGGAAATAATATTTTCACAAGGATTGATAATATTTTCATTTTCATCTTTTAAAAAGTTATAAAAAGAATTTATAACAGTTATGTTATGAGCAATAGTAGCTACAGATTTATTATTTTTACTTTGATTTTCAATAAAAGCACTTATATCATTAGGCTTAAGAGATGTTAAATCTTTTGTGTGGAAATATTCTTTAAATATATCTAAATCATTTTGATAACTTTTTAAAGTATTAGCACTTAATTTTTTTTCATATTTTAAATAATCAAGATATTTATCAATCATATTATCACTACCTATTTAACATTTTAACACAGTAAATCTGTTAATTAAAGAAAGAATAGTTTATAATATTATTAGGTGGTTATATGGAACTTTTAGCCAATATGTTAAGACCTAAAAAGTTAGATGATGTTATTGGTCAAGAACATTTAGTAGGAAAAAATAAAGTTTTAAGAAATTTAGTCGAAAATAAGAAAATGTTTTCTTGTATTTTGTATGGTAAACCTGGTATTGGCAAAACTTCTATTGCTTATGCTATTATTTCCGAACTTAATCTACCCTACCGTTTTTTAAATGCGACGATTAATAATAAACAGGATTTTGATATTGTGATAGAAGAAGCGAAGATGGAAGGCGAAATGATTGTTATTATGGACGAAATACATCGTTTAAATAAAGATAAACAAGACCTTCTACTTCCCTATATTGAAAATGGTTTAATTACTTTAATTGGTCTTACGACATCTAATCCCTATAATCGAATTAATCCTGCGATTAGAAGTCGTTTACAAATTTTTGAATTACATGAGTTATCTCAAGATGATATTATTAAAGGTCTTAAAAAAGCTTGTAATTCTTTAGATAAAATTATTATTGATGATGAAGCTTTAGAATACATTAGTACTGTTGCTAGTGGGGATTTTCGGAGTGCTTTAAATCTTTTAGAGATAAGTTATTATTCAGCTAGTAATCATGAAATTACGATTGATGTCCTAAAAGATATTAATGCTAAACCCGTTTTTTATCACGATAAAAATGCAGATGGTCATTATGAAGTGTTATCGGCTTTTCAAAAATCAATTCGCGGTAGTGACCCCGATGCTGCAATCCATTATTTAGCACGACTTATTGAAGCTGGTGATTTAGATAGTATTTATCGGCGCATGAGTGTTATTGCCTATGAAGATATCGGGATGGCTAATCCTTCTATGGGACCAAAAGTAATGGCTGCTATATCTGCAGCAGAATTAGTAGGTCTTCCGGAAGCACGAATTCCCCTAGCCCAAGTAGTTATTGAACTTGCTCTAAGTCCTAAAAGTAATAGTGCTATAATGGCTATAGATGAAGCTTTAAATGATATTCATAGTGGTAATACCGGTAATGTTCCTGCTCATATTAAAAATCACAATCCTGCCTATAAGTATCCGCATAATTATCCGAAGTCTTATGTTGCCCAGCAGTATCTACCGGATAATATTAAGGATAGAAAATACTATCATGGTAAAAATAATAAATATGAAAATGCTGCTAATAAATTTAATACAGAAATGAAAGAAGGAAAAGAAAAATGAAAATAGGTGTAATTGGTTTAGGAGCTTATAGTTTAGCGATAAGTTTAATGCTTAATAAAAATGATAATGATATTACTATTTGGTCCGAAGCAGAAGATAAAATAGAGACTATTAAAAGAAAAGGCCAAATTGATTATATTTTACCCAATATTAAAATACCCTCTTCTTTGAAATTTACTACTGATTTAGAGGTAGCTACTAAGGATAAAGATATTATTTTTATTATTGTAGCGGCTCAATATGTCGGTAATATTTCACGAAGCATTAAAGATTATATTACAGAAGATACTATTATTTGTATTGGAACAAAAGGAATTGAACAAGATTCTTGTAAGTTTATCGATAAAGTAGTTTTAAAAGAAATTAAGACTAAGAATTTAGCAGTTATTTCGGGTCCTACTTTTGCTATTGATTTAGCTAAAGGCGAACCGGCTGCTATTAGTTTAGCTAGTCATAGTAAGAAAGCTTTAGAAACTATTCCCAAAGTTTTAGCAACTGATAATTTAAAAATTAGAACAACTGAAGATGTAATTGGTTTAGAAATATGTGGAAGTATTAAAAATGTTATAGCTATCGCCGCTGGTATTATTGACGGTTTAGGCTATGGTGAAACAACACAAGCTTTTCTTATCACTGAAGCTTTACATGATATTAAATCATTAATTAAAGAATTAGGTGGCGAGAAAAATACAATTTTAAGCTATGCCGGAATTGGGGATTTACTTCTTACTTGTACTAGTACCAAAAGTCGTAATTTTACCTATGGTACCCTTCTTGGTCAAAAGGCTCCTTATAAAGAAATTGAACGTTATTTAATTGATAATACTGTAGAAGGATATTATACTTTAAAATCAATTTATAAATTAATTAATGATGAAGATATTGATTTAGAAACAATTAATTTAATTTATGATATTATTTTTAATCAAGAAAATCCAGATATATTAATTGAATTTTTAATTTCGAAGAAGTAAGTTTACTTCTTTTTCTTTGCAATAAATTTTAAAAATTATATTATATATCGTATAAGTTAGCAAAAAGCTAAATTAGTTTATTTAAATGGGAAAATCAATATAGGTGATTTCACAATGTGTATAATTTATCAAACCCGTTTATACGATATAAGAGAAAGCAAAGATTTAACTCAAAAAGAAGTTGCTAAACTTCTGCATACATCGCGACAAAATTATTCTGTATGGGAAACTAATAGCAAGTTTATTCCTTTAAAACATTTGAATAATTATTGTCAAATCTTTAATGTTAGTATGGATTATGTTTTTAAATTAACAACTAAACCTAAGTATAATACCTTTTTGTCTGGACCTTTAGATAAGGTTGTAGTTGGTCAAAATTTAAAAGCTTTATTAAAAAAAGAAAAAGTTACGCAAACTGAATTAGCTGATTTTTTAAATACTTCGCAATCAACAATAAGTGCTTATATTAATGGTAAAACTTTAATTTTAACAGCTTTTTTATATCAAATAGCTAAAAGATATAATGTCTCAATGGATAAATTATGTGGTAAAAAAGCATAATTTTATTTTTTTAGCATATATTTTCTTAGGTGATATATCAATGCTTGAAGCCTATAATCGAAATAATATTTATTTTTTATTAGAAAAAAGTGAGTATGAGTATTTATATTTATTAATTTTAGAAAAAGGTAATTTATATGAATACTTTAGTAATTGTTTGGTTGGAACTAAAGATGATTTATTTGGTAATCAAGATATTATCGTTGCTCCCATTGATATCCTTTTATATCATGTTCCCAATTTAGAATATTTAAATCGGCATTATACTCTTAAAGAACAAAATCTTTTAAAGGATAAAAAGATGGAACCAAATATCTGGCGCCGAGCAAAATATAATTATACAGAAGATGAAATTAATTTAATGTATTTAGAAATGCAAAAAATAAAACCTGAATACCTCAAAGCTTTAATGCAAAGATATTCAAGTTATTTTAAAAATCGAAAAGATGACCCAATTTTAAGAATTTATACTTTATGATTTAATATATCATTTATAATGTAATTAGTGATTAATAAGCCAGCTGTAGCAGGAACATATGAGCAGCTTGGAATATTATCACTTTTTATTTTTAAAGGTAATTCCCTACTCCAAATAACAGGAATTTTTAAAGAAATATTTTCTTCTTTTAACTTCTTACGCATTATTTTAGCAATAGGGTCATTTTGAGTTTTATCTAAAGTTGTAATAGTTAGTTTAGTAGCATCAAGTCTTTTACCGGTACCCATTGAAGAAATTATCTTAATATTATGTTTTTTGGCATATTTAATAAGTTCAATTTTAGTTGTTATAGTATCACAGGCATCTATTATATAATCTAGAGAAAATTTATCTAAAAGAGTGATATTTTCTTTTAAAAGAAACTCTTCATAAATTGTAATATTAGCTTCGTTGTTAATAGCTAAGCCTCTTTTTTGCCAAGCTTGGACTTTAGGATAACCAATATTTTCTTCTAAAGCAATTATTTGCCTATTTAAATTGCTTATTTCAATTTTATCATTATCAATTAAGACAAAGTTTTCAATGCCACAACGAATTAAACTTTCTAAGGCATAGCCTCCTACTCCTCCAAGCCCAATAATGGCTATTTTCTTATTTTTTATTAAATCATAATCAGATGCAACTAATAATTTAAATCTTTGAAATCTATCCATGAAAATCACCACATAAAAACCTAGAAGATAATAGCCTGTTGTGATAAAAACCCGCTCGCGCGAGGTGGGCATCACATGCTTTTCTTTAGGATCCTGAATCACTTAATGGCTCAGTCTTCTACACCGAAGAGCAATTAGATTCCCAATGTATCACTTAGTCGGTTTTATATAAAACAAACTATTACTCTAGGTACTTTTATTATATCACAAGATATTTATTTTATACAATATTATTTACTATTTGACGTTATTTTGCTATTATAAGCTCATTTAAAGGAGGAAGTATATGTTACCTTTTTTAGATATGGATATGCATTATTATCGTAATTTTATTACCCATTTTAAAAATGATAAAGATAGCATAATAGTTTATTACGCTAATAAAGCTATTAATAGAATACCTAATACGCCAGAAAATGAAGAATATTTACTAGCTAAGATGGAAGAACAATTAATTCAAAATCCCGAGTTTAATTATGATAACTTTACAGCATCTTTAATAGGTATAGGTTTAGCTTTACCAATATCAATTGCTAGTATGGCTAATTTAAAATATCCTACTTTTACTTTATTTTCTTTGAGTGCTTTATTAGTAAGTTTATATTCTTTTTTAAAGAATTATGAAGTGTATGATGATTATCAAAAAAATCGTTATTTTCGGGCTCATCAAGAGGCTTTAAAGGAAATATTAGATAATGGTGAGTATGCTTATTTAAAACCTGATTTACAAGCTAAATTAAAGGTTTTAGATGAAGATTTAAATTTTAATAATCTTATTAATTTTTCTAGACGCGAATTAGATGATATTTTATTTGGTCAGAATAATAAATTATGTTACCAGTATATAAAAAGAAGATATTTATAATCTTCTTTTAGTTTGGCATTATAGGGTTTATGGCGCCGCCATACATATTACCCATTGGGTTTGCCCCATTAGGATTGGCAGGATTTTCTGTTGGCATTGGACTTGGTGCACCATAAGTATTTTGCCCAGAAATAGGAATACGCCATCTTGCAGATACATCGCAGGAATTACTGTATGGACTTGGATTAGGCATTTCCATTTTAATAATCATGTTAATTTTAAAAGCACTACCAAAACCTACACAGTTTCCTGGTTGTAATACTTTTTGTTTATCTAAAACATCAGCAGAAATGTTTGGTAACATTTTACTAATATATTCAATATCTAATGGGTGGGTCATTTTAAAGATTAAGAAATTAGAACATTGGGCAATAACGGTATCAGATAATTCTACTGGTCTTTGGGTAATAATATCTAATAATACACCATATTTACGACCTTCTTTAGCAATACGGTCAAAGATATTATAACCAATTAAGAAAGTATCGGTATCTTTTTGAATATATCTATGGGCTTCTTCAACAAATAAGTTAAAAGGAATTGAAGCCCTTTCTTTACGAGATTTAGCAAATTCAAAACAAAATCTAGCAATAATTTTAACGATTACTTTGGCATATGTATCATCAACATCTTCTAAGTTAATATTAATAATTTGGGCTTTTTTATTTTGTCCTACAGCAACAAGGGAAGAAATATATCCATCCATAGAAATTGGTGATTCATAAGTAAAGAAAGAACCTACTTTACTATTAATAGCAGAGTTAAGACGTACTTTAAGAAGCATAGCATCATCATAGATTTGTTGGTTATTTTGGAAACCTTCAGATATTAAAGTAAATTCCATAGCTTTACTAAAATCAATTAAAGTAAAGAAAGCACCTTCTGGCTCTGGTGTACCTTCTAGACTTTCGTCAATGTGTTTTAAAATATATTCGGTAATTAAAACACTTTCGCCAAAATTACCATTAGAATCGATTTCAAAACACTCACTAAATACACGTGTATAACCTAAACCTTGAATTTCAGAATCAAAATTAAATTCTGGCGTACTACAAGCTTCAATTATAGTAAAAATTTCATTTTTCTTATGAGAAGTTGTTTGATTAGAGAATAAAACGGCAAGAAGAGCTTTCGCAATTAAATGATTTTTATATTTCATTGCTGTTTCATCATTTTTAGAGAAAATTTTAGCTAATTTTAAAGTTCTTTCAATTATCGGTATTTGACTATGAGAGTCTGCTTGTAAGAATAATGACCAGTCATCTAGATTTAAAAGATGAGGTGGTATTTTTAAAGGAACATCTTCAGGGTCAGTTGGATTTGAAGTAATAAATTTATAACTAAAATAAGGATTAATTTGATTTATATTTCTAAAAGCTGTTTTATATTCACCATAAGCATCAAATATAAATAAGTTGGCATTATAAGGAACCATATTTTTATTACTAAAAATATTTTGGACAAGTCTTGCTACTCCACATGATTTACCACTACCAGTATTACCAAAAATGGCAGCATGATTAGCAAACATTTGGTTAATGTCAACATATACAGGTTGACCATTATAAATAGAGCTTGTTCCAAGTAAGAAAGAAGTTGGACCATCAGTACCCATTAATTCTGATAGCTCTCCTTCATTTATAACTCTAATTTTTGAAGATAGCTTAGGTTTTCTAATAACACCACTAACATAATGGCCATTTTGAAATTCTCCTAAAAAACGAATTTTAATTATATCTTCATTAACCTCGGTAACTTCTCCTAAAACAGCTTGATTTTCATCTTCAAATACGACATGAACGTTCATTAAGTCGCCGCTCATATTAACGCCAGCAGCATTAATAACATGCGCTTCATTATCACTAATATATTTGATATTTCCAAACATATCTTTCAACTCCTCTTTATCATAAAAAAATTATAACATAAAAAAAGAAATATTCAAAGATATTTCTAAATTATATTTCGTTTATTTCGTTATTAGCTAAATCATTTAATTGAGAAATGCTAACATAACGAATTTCATAATTGTAAGTTTCTAAAGCTTTATTTACTAAACTAATCCAATGAGAACTAGCAACTTTTACCCCATTTTCCATTCGTGGGCAGAAAACATAACCAATGCTTTCAATGGTATTTAAGCCCTTAGCATAATATTGCTCACTCATTCTTTTAACGTATTGCCATACGCCATATTCGATATTTTTATAAGCAATAAGGCCACCACTACCCATACCACCATAAATATTGTTTTTATAAAGCATAGTACTAGCAGTATAATAACCACTTTCCGCCGCTCCAATACTTAACATTAATTTATAATCAACATTATCGTATAAAGAACTAAAATATTGGACTAAACCTTCAATATATTCAGCATCATTTGCACATGGACGATAATTATAACCTACAAGTTCAGGATTTGTTGTTTCTAAAGAACTCATAAATTCTAAAATACCACGGTCAATACTATTAAAACTTAAAATATTGCCAAAAGAATCTTTTAGTAAACCGATATTGTTTTCATTATATAATGTCGGGTCACTATTAATTTCTTTTAATTTATTTATAGCAGTATCATAATCTATATCAAACATATTAGCATAAAAACGAATTTGTTCTTCATTGTCTTTAATAAATGTATCAATAGTTTTAACTTCTTCTTCCAAACGTAAATCTACTTGAAAATCAGTATTTTCAGCAATATATTTGGTTTGTAAATTTGATTGTGATTTAATTGCCATCTGTTTAATACTTGCTCCACTTACTAAGATAGTTAAAATAAAGACTGCCATTATCTTCCCTATTTTTTGAAAATAAGGATTTCTAAATAGTTTCATTATTAAATTCCTCTCTTTTTAATAGAGTAACTACATTTTACCATAGTTGTATTCTTTTTGCAAATTGCCTCCTAAAAAAGGCTATTTTACCAAGAAAAAATCCTTAATTGAAAGGATTAATAATATATCGTAATAACTCTAACCAATCCCCCAACTGGTACTTTAATTATATCATGTTTACACTTTTTTGTCAAGTTTATGAAAAAAAGCTAACTAGAAGTTAGCAATTCATCTATAGTTACAAATTCATAACCTTCTTCTTGTAATTTATCAATAATTAAGAAAGCAGCCTTAACACTACTTTTATAAATATCATGCATTAAAATAATACTACCATCTGAAACTTTATTAAGAACTCTTCTTGTAATTTGGTTACTATTTTTTATTTTCCAATCAAGTGAATCAACGTTCCATAAAACTGTTTCCATCTTAGCTAATTTTAAGATTTTACCATTATAATTTCCATAACTAGGACGAAAATATTTAGGAGTAGTCCCAGTTATTGCTTCAATTATTTGATTAGTTTTATCTATTTCTTCTAAAATTTCTTCTTCTTTTAAACGAAATAAATTTTTATGTGAATATGTATGATTACCAATAACATGACCATCTAAAGCAGCCTTTTTTATGATATTATAATTTTTAGAAGCATTACTACCTAAAACAAAAAAGGTTACTTTAACATTTCTTTTCTTTAAACCATCTAAAAGCATTTCGGTATATTTATAATGTGGTCCATCATCAAAAGTTAAGGCGACATATTTCGGCGTATTTTCATTAAAAACTGGAAGTTCTTTTTCTTTAGATGAACCAGAAAGATAAAGGATACTAGTTAAAAAAATCACTAATATTAAAGCTTTAAGATATTTTTTCAAATTAAATCACTTCTTTTAATGATATATAACTTACTTCCTTTATAAAAACAGTAAAAGACGTTTTCAATCGTTAATTTTTTTTGTTCTAATAATTTTTTTAACCAAGTTTTATTTTTATGAATATAATCTAAAGCTTTATCTTGAATTTGGCCATCGACTATTAAAGGCATGGGATAGTTACTAGGTAGTTTTAAGAAATTATATTTAAATACCGATAGTTTCCCATTAGGTTCTAAGAAAGCATATTCGACATTTTCGATAGATTTAATTTCTTTTTGCCTAAGTTCTAAGAGTAAATCATCCATACTATATCTTTGTTTAACCATTTCTTTAAAGTTAATTTTTCCATTACAAATAATTAAAGAAGGTTTTCCATCAAATATGCTTCTAAATTTACGAGATTTAACCGAAACAAAAGCTAAAACTAATTCTAATATAACTAACAAACTAATTGGTAATATCGTATATAAAATGGGGTCTTTAACGTTTTCAATACTAATAGCAACCATCTCCGCAATTAAGATAGAAACGATTAAATCAATTATTCCTAATTGGGCAATTTCTCTTTTTCCCATAATACGATATGCTAAAAGAATAAAAAAATAAAAGAAAGCTGTTCGAAATATAATTGAAAATAATTCCATTATTATCACCTAATTTTATTATGGAAAAAACATATTATTTTAAACATAACATATGATTTATTAGGTGATTTAATGGAAAAAATTAAAAATAATTTTAAAATTATTGGCTACTTTTTAATAGGTCTTTTGCTAATTGCTTTTATTTCAACCCTATTTAATTATTTTACTAATTTAGGTAGTGGTTTTCTTAATACTTTTAATATTTTAACTTTAGGAGTAATGTTTTTTATTATTTGTTTTAAAAAAGGCAAAAATACGATGCAAAAAGGTTTTTTATGTGGTCTTAAAACTAGTTTACTTCTTGTATTTATAATGCTTTTAATCAGTTTAATATTTTTTACGAAAGATATTAAATTAACAACGTTTTTATACTATGGTATTTTAATTTTAATTGGGATGTTTGGTGGTAGTTTTGGGAAAAATAAAAAGAAGGAAAATTAGCTTTCAATATAAACATATTTTCCATCTTTTTTTATGACATAATCATCTTCACTTATATATTCTTTAGTTAAAGGATTAATGACTTTTTCTAAATATTTGTTATCATAAAGGTCTTTAATAAATATTTTATCTTTAAGACATGCTTCTTCATTAACACACTTTTTAGCAGCTTCGGTTATTTTTAAAATTGTACTATTATATAGTTTTTCATTATGACGTTTATTGACAAGAATTATAGAAGGTACAGATATCACTAAGACCATCGTTATAATGGCAATTAATATTATAATTTTATTATTGTTCATGGGACGCTCCAAAATAATTTTTAATAAAATTATCTCTATATTCTAAAATATTATCATTTTCGATAGCTTCTCTTAATTCTTCCGTGAGTTTGATTAAGAAACGAATATTATGAATAGAAAGAAGTCTTGCTCCAAAGGTTTCATTACAAGAAATTAAGTGTTTAATATAGCTTTTTGTATAATGCTTGCACGCATAGCAATCACACTCTTTAGATATGGGCGTAAAATCTTCCTTATATTTACTATTTTTTAGATTAATTTTCCCATATTTAGTTAAAGCGTTCCCATGACGTGCTAGCCTTGTAGGTAAGACACAATCAAAAATATCAATACCTCTTATAACACCTTCGATAATATCAATTGGTTCGCCAACACCCATTAAGTAACGAACTTTATCTTTTGGTAAATAAGGGGTCGAATATTCAATTGCTTTATACATCGCCACTTTGTCTTCGCCATCGTTTGCTACTCCACCGATACTATAGCCATCAAAATCTAATTTAACTGTTTCTTCAGCCGAATATTTGCGCAAATCTTCATGAGGGCCGCCTTGAACAATTCCAAATAAGGCTTGATTAGGATTTTTGTGAACGTCTTTTCCCCTCTTGGCCCATCTAATAGTTCTTTCAATACTGTTTTTTAAATATTCATGGGATGCACTAGCAGGAGGACACTCATCAAAACTCATGGCAATATCACTATCTAATTTATTTTGAATAGCTATAGATTTTTCCGGAGTTAAAAAGAGATTATCACCGTTTAAATGATTTTTAAAATGAACTCCTTCTTCACTTATATCTTTACTACTAGCTAAACTAAAAACTTGAAAGCCCCCAGAATCGGTTAAAATAGGTCCATCATAATTCATAAATTGATGAAGACCGCCAGCTTTTTCTATAATGTCTTCCCCAGGTCTTAGCCATAAGTGATAAGTATTGGCTAAAATAATCCCAGCTTTGGCTTCTTTTACTTCTTCAGGTGATAAAGTTTTGACTGTTGCTTGTGTTCCAACTGGCATAAACATCGGCGTTTTAAAAGTACCATATTTGGTTATAATTTGGCCAAGACGCGCTTTCGTATTTTTCTCTTCTTTTAATAATTCATATTTAAGTTTCATAATCATCACTCTAATAAGTTTATCATTAATTGCAGATATTTTAAAGAATAAAGATTAATTTTCTATATAAAAATAAGAAGATTAGGCATCTTCTTATTAATTAAATTAAGGCAAGTAATCCCAAGGATTAACAAGATTATCTTTATATGTTGCATAAGAGCAATTGGCTTCAAATCCGCAGGTAGCCATTTCTAAATGCAAATGAGGACCAGTAGCATTACCAGTAGCTCCCATTAACCCTAATAAATCATTTTGACTAACCTCTTGGTCATTATTAAAATAAACTTCGCTCATATGTCCATAAGTTGAATAAAGCTCTTCTCCATTAATATTATGTTTAATTTGAACTAGATTAGCACCATAATTATCTTGCCCGACATAGACTACTGTGCCATCTGCTATAGGATAGATTTCTTCTTTTTTATTAGAACTTCCTAAATCTATCCCCATATGACCATTTTTACCTTCATAGTCTTGGGTCATATACCAATTATTAAGTGGATAGCGCGTTTGTTCTTTTTCTTCTTCGGGAATACTTTCGGTATCGTTAGAAACCTCGGTATAAATGATTTCTTCTTCCTCTTCTTCCGGTTTTTCTAATTTAAAATGAATATTAGTTTCATTTAATGCTTCATCTTCTACTTTAAGATTGTATTCGCCATTTTCGGTAATATTCAAGTCGTCTACTAGTTGGCCATTTAAGTATACTTGATATGCATTTTCATCAGTTATTTCTAACTGAACATTATCATTTAAAACTTGATTATCACCAATATTAACTTCTGGAGAAGTTTCATCATCTAATATTTTAGTAACGTTAGCTAGTTTAGTTAGATAATTATTCTTAAGTTTATCATTAGGAATTGTTTGAACAATGTTTTTAATATCAGCACTTTGTAATGTAGCTTTTAAACTTAAAACATCATCTTTAGTTTTATTTGGATTATCTAACACTTGAGCTTTTTTTAGAAAGTCATCAACTTGTAATATATTATTATAACCATTTTGGACTTCTTTCAAATCATTAGAAATAGTAGATGTTTCTTGTAATAGACTAGTATCGATATTTTCTAAATCTAAAGCATTACTTTTTATTTCTTCGATATTTTGAGCTTTAACTAATGAATCGGAAAATAAGGAAATAGTTTGCTTTATTTTTTCAATATCGTTTTCTTCTTTTATCTCTTCTTTAGGAACTTCTTTTTCTACAACATTATTATCTATTAATTCTAAAGAGTTAGTCTCTTGAACACTTTCTTCTACTGGTAGTTCTTCTACGTTAGAAGCATCTATTTCTTTAGGACTTTCTTCATTTTTAATAGCAATAACGCTTTCTTCTTCTAAAGCCTGGTTATCTGTTATTTTAGTTTCTAGCTTTTTATATTTTAATTCTTTAATATTACTAATAGACTTCTCCGTTTTATTAGATGCTTTAGTTTCTAGTTTTTCAGTAGCTAAGCTTTTTTCTGTTTCAATATCGCTTTGCGAATATAAAACACCACATGCTAAAAAACATAGACAAACTAAACTAGAAAAAAACAAGGCCTTCAATTTTTCACCTCCTTTCTTTATTAGATTTGTAAGAATTTTTAATCCTTACATTAGATATATTATAGATAAATCTCTGATTTCCTTTTTTTTCGTAAAAAAAAAATACAAATTTTTAATAATTTGTATTATTTAATAAACATCGCATCCCCAAAGGAGAAAAAACGATATTCATTTTTGACAGCTTCTTCGTAAGCTTTTAAAATAAATTCTTTGGAAGCAAAAGCACTAACTAACATTAAAAGAGTACTTTTGGGCAAATGAAAATTAGTTATTAAATTATCAACGGCTTTAAATTTAAAACCGGGGTAGATAAATATTTTTGTTTCCCCACTACACTCTTTAAACTCGTTATATTTAGCCATAATAGTTTCTAAAGTCCGAACTGTAGTAGTTCCAACCGCCACTATTTTACGACCCTCTTTTTTAGCTTTATTAAGCTTTAAAGCAGTTTCTTTATTCATAGAATAAAATTCACTATGCATTTCGTGTTTAGTTACATCTTCAACTACAACAGGTCTAAAAGTGCCTAAACCAACATGTAAAGTTATTGATAAAATAGTAATCCCTTTAGCTTTTATTTTTTCTAAAAGTTCTTTTGTAAAATGTAAGCCAGCTGTTGGAGCAGCAGCACTACCAATATTTTTAGCATATACAGTTTGATATCGGTCTTTATCTTCTAATCTTTCTTTGATATATGGAGGAAGAGGCATAAGTCCTAGTTCATTTAATATCTCATAGAATATGCCTTCATAATGCATTTGAACATGGACAATACCATCTTCTAATATTTCTATAACTTCGGCAGCTAGTTTTCCTTCACCAAAGTCAATAATTGTTCCTTTTTTCAAACGTTTAACTGGTTTAGCTAAACACTCCCAAGTATTATTTTCTAAATTTTTAAGTAATAAAAGTTCAATAACAGCTCCTGTTTGTTTTTTACTCCCAATTAAACGAGCAGGAATAACTTTAGTATCATTTAAAACTAAAACATCTCCCTTATTTAGATAATTAATAATGTTATAAAAATGGTCATGAGTTACTTCTCCTGTCTTTTTATCTAAAACCATAAGTCTTGATAAACTGCGGTCTTTAAGAGGTGTTTGAGCAATTAAATGTTGCGGCAATGTGTAATTAAAATCTTCTGTTTTCATAAATTTATCCTAACTATTAATTCTAAAAATTCCTTTTATTTTTTGATAAGTATAACCAAAATCATCCGTAGCTGTTTCGACTACTTCAATTGGGGAAGATGAATTACTTATTTCTTGGCCTAATTGTATATATGCTTCTTGTTGATTAATACTATTTTGAATACTAAAGCTTTGATAATTATGATGCTCTTTTCTATCTAAACGAGTTTTATATAAATTAACATCTTTTAAGTATAATAAAATCAAATAAATTTCGTAATATTTATTTAGAGCTTCTAATTTATGAAGTAAAGTTTGGTAACTGTCTGTAAAGCTATATTCTTTATAACCTAAGCGAGCATAGATTTCTTCTGTAAAAAAGGTTCGGTCGAAAATTAAATCTAATCCTACTTCTTTCATTTTATTTAAATATTCTAACAAAGCATTATACATAATGTCACTTTTTACTTTACCATTAATAGTTTTATCTCTTTGCCCAGATAAACGATATAAATTACTGGCAGCAATATTATCTCTTAAGTAATTAGTTAAAGTTGTTTTTCCAGTCCCTTGCGGTCCTTCGACAATTATAATTCTGTTTTTATCCATTTTTAAACCTCCTAAAATAATGTTTTATTATGAGCAATTTTTAAATGCGTATAGGCTTTTTCTGTAGCTATACGTCCTCTTGGGGTTCTTTTGACAAATCCTTCTTGTAATAAATAAGGTTCAACAACATCTTCAATCGTTGAAACTTCTTCCCCAATAGATGTTGCGATTGTTTCAACCCCAACTGGTCCTCCATTAAATTTTAAAATTAAAGCTTCTAAGTATTCAGTATCAATACTATCTAAGCCTTCTTCATCGACATTTAAGCGTTTTAAGGAATTAGTAGTCATCGCTTTAGTTATGTGAGATTCACCAGAAACTAAAGCAAAGTCGCGTACTCTTTTAAATAAACGATTGGCAATACGCGGAGTTTTACGACTTCTTTTGGCTAATTCTAAAGCCGCTTCATCAGTAATATCAAATTCTAAAACTCTTGATGTACGTTTAATTATTTGTTCTAATTCTTGATATGTATAATAATTTAATTTTGAAACAATTCCAAAACGGTCTCTTAAAGGACTAGAAATATCTCCTGCTCTCGTAGTTGCCCCTACTAAAGTAAAAGGTGGCAAATCAATTTTAATGTTTCGAGAATTACCCTCAGCTCCGACGATAATATCTAATTCAAAATCTTCCATAGCTGGATATAAAATTTCTTCAATATAACGAGGCATACGATGTATTTCATCAATAAATAAAACATCTCCCGGCTCTAAAGTAGATAAAATCGCAGCTAAATCGCCACTTTTTTCAATGGAAGGACCACTGGCAGTGCGAATATTAGTACCAAGTTCATTAGCAATAATATGAGCTAAAGTTGTCTTACCTAGTCCCGGTGGGCCATAAAGTAAAACATGGTCTAAAGATTCATTACGTAATTTACATGCTTTGATAAAAACATCTAAATTACCTTTTAGCTCTTCTTGTCCAACATATTCACTTAAACTTAGGGGTCTGATACTTTTTTCAAAATCATCACTAGTCATTTCTTCTGGCGTCAAAATACGTTCTTCCATTTAGATACAATCCTTTCTATTTTAAAAATAATTTTAAAGCTTCTTTAATTTGATTTTCAATCGTTAAATCCTTATCAACTTGTGGCACAACTCGTTTAATATCAGCGGCTTTATACCCTAGACTGGTTAAGACATTAGTTAACTCATCTAAAGAACTTTCCTCTTCTTTATTAATTGCAATACTTAATTTACCTTTTAAATCTAAAATAATTTGACGGGCCACTTTATCGCCAATTTTAGGAAATTTTTTTAAATATAAAATATTTTCTCTATCAATAGCATCAACAATACCTGAAACACTACCAGTAGCTAACATTGGTAAAGCCATTTTTGGACCTAATCCTTTAACATTAATAAGACGCAAGAATAATTCTTTTTCTTCTTTAGTTTTAAAGCCATACAAAGTATTTTCTTCTTCTCTAATGTGGTTATATATAAATACCTGATACTCTTTATCAAGCTCAAAACTATAGGGATTTGCTACATATATTTGGTAACCTATTCCATTTACATCTATTACAATAAAGCTACTATCTTGGTCGACTAATTTTCCTTTTATATAGTTATACATTTTATCACCATACTTATCATATCATACATTTGTACTATAATCTAGTTATTTAGTAAAAATAATTCAAAACCGAAATATTTATCTATTTTACCCATTTTAATTTGACAATCTAAATCATATAATTCTTTTAATTTTTCCTTTAATTCTTGCTCGTCATATTGGTATGCGTTTTTTTCATGTTTTTCATATTGCCAGTTTTGAATATTCATAATTTTTAATAAATCTTCTTTACTTTTAGTTCGCCCTAAAGTTTTTATAAGATACATATTGCGATATTCCCGCGCTAATAAGGCAATAAAGGCAATAGGTTCTTCTTTTAATATTTTTAAATCATTAAAATATTTACGTGCTAATTTATGGTCTTTAGTTACAATAGCATTAATTAATTTAAAAACATTATCTTCAATGGACGGAAATACTAATTTTTTAATATCTTCTAGGGTCAAATCTTTTTTTTCAGTATAACACAATTTAATTTTAGCAATTTCATTATAAATTAAATCGTAATTATTAAGACAACTGCTCGTAATATACCGAACTGCATCAAATTCAATATTATAATTATTTTTCTTAAAAATATTACTAACTTTTTTATTCATATCAAATTCATTTAATTTGGGAATATCGATTACTTTATATTGATTTCTCATAAATTTCGTTATTTTTTTGCGTTCATCTAATTTCTTATTAGTTGTAAAAATAATAGTGGTATTTTTATTAGGATTTACGAGATAATTAATTAAGTATTCACTTTCTTCCTCTTTTAACTTAATATTGCCAAAAAAATTAGCATTGGTAGCTATAATAAATTTCGGTTCATCTAATAAAGACATATAAGCAGCTTCATTAATTAAGTCAAAAATAGTAACATTTTGCATATCATATTTAATGATATTCGTATTTTTGCCGATAATCTGCTCAAGCTCGTCTGCTATTAAACGAAAACTTTCACTAACAATTAAATAGTTATTCATACAACCACCATTAATATTGTACAAAAAAACTGAAAAAAGGACAAGTAAATGCCCTCTTTTCATCTATATAAACGTTATATAACGTACAATATATCTTATGTAAGAGCGGTTTTAATGGTGAATTCTTTCTTATTAATTTTTAAAGTTATACTCCCACACTTTTGCGTATCATAAAGGGTAATTTTTAATTTAGCTAAATTTTCTAATACTTCTTTAGAAGGGTGATTGTAGCGATTGTTTCGACCACTACTATTAAATGCTATCTTTGGGTTTAATTGCTTTAAAAAATTTAAAGAATTACTTGTTTTAGAACCATGATGAGCAAGCTTTAGAAAATCTAGCTTCAAATTATAATGCGCTAAAATATCATTTTCTACCTTTGATGATATATCACCAGTAAAAAGAATTTTATATTTATATATTTGCATTAAAGTTACGATACTATTATCATTTTCAGCCTTATAAATTTGGCTATTAAGAAATTGCATTTTAAAATTTTTTGAAACATAAGATTTTCCAACATTTAAAGATTTGATAATAGCATTTTCTAAAGATGTCAATTCTCCATTATTAATAATGACTTTTTTTATGGGAATTTCTTTATCAATATTTAAGGCTTCTTGCGCATGGTCAGTATCACCGTGGGTAATAATAAGTAAATCAATTTTAGTTACGCCAATACTTTTTAAAAAAGTAATAGTATTAGTACTTAATTTGTAGTTATGCTTTCTTTGTTGCCAATCTTCTTTAGGATAAGATATTTTCCCTCCTGTATCTATCATAATAACTTCTTTTTTAAATTTACTAGTTAAAACTATACTATCTCCCTGACCTACATCTAAAAAATAAATATAATAATTAGGATTTAGATTAGGCATTATTTTTCCTAGCAAAATTAAAAACGCTAGAAGTAGTAAATATTTAGGTTTTAAAAAGAAGATATAGAGGAAAAACAATAAATAATAGCAAATAATAAATAGATAATTGATTTTAGCTATTACAATATTAATCCCTAATTTACTAGTTATCTTGGCTCCTATTTCCATTATTTTAATAAAATAATCTAATGAAAAAAGTGGAAAAACAAAATTAATTAAAATTAAAGGATATAATATAAAAGTAACATAGGAAATAAAAAGACACCCACTTAAAAAGGCCCATAAGTTTATTTCATAAAAGTTATATAACGTTATTGGTAATGTGGCAATATTAATTATTAAACTACTTTTTAAAATTTGGAGAAAATAATTATTACTAGTAATTTGTTTAGAAAAAATAATTAAACTTGCCGTTGAGATAACAGAATATGAAAATCCAATATTAAATATAATATGAGGATTTAAAAAGATAATAAAGATAATGGTATACAAAAGAATTTTGATTGTTGGTAATTTTAAATTATATTTTTGATTTAAAGATTTAAAAATAAAGAAGATACTAGCTCTTAGAATACTCGGAGCGTAGTTTGTTAAGCAAAGATAAAATAAAACAAATAAAATGATAACACCATTTTTAAATTTTTTATTGATGGAACATACTTGAAATATTTTATTAATAATGGCAACAAATATAGCAATATGCATTCCTGAGATAGCAAATAAATGTGTTATACCATTTTTTTGATAAGCTTGCCAAGTATCTTCATCAATATAGTTTTTGTTTCCTAAAATAAAAGTATAATAATATTCTTTATGAGGCATTTTTTCTATTCTTTTAATTAAAGCATTTTTAATTTGATAAATTCCTTTGGTTTTATTATTTAATATCATAATTTTCTGAGCTTGCATTATATAGTAAATATGATTATGATTTAAATATTTTTGATAATTAAAAGTATTGGGTATGGTATTTTTTAAAGGAACTTCTAAATTGCCAACTACTTTAATTTTGACGCCTAATTTTAGGTTCTTTGCTAAACTATTTTTTTCTTTTTCCGTCTTAAAATAATAGGTTACTTTAACTTTCTCTTGAGCTTTTAAAGTTATATCTAGTTTATCACCGTCAATATTTTGTTCTAAAATTATTCCTTCAATACTTTTTTGCGTAGGTTTTAATTTACTTTTAAAAGGAATTAATTTTAAAAAGATTAGAGCATAGATTAGTAATAAAACAATTAATAAACTTAAAAATTTATTAGAGTGTAAGACGTTCTTTAATCTTATTAAATATAGATTCCCCTATCCCACTTACTTCCATTAATTCATCAATTGTTTTAAAACCATCATTACTTTCGCGATAGGCAATTATTTTTAATGCTTTAGCTTCCCCAATGCCACTTAAAGTCATTAATTCTTCTTTAGAGGCCTTATTTAAAGAAACTTTAGCATCACTACTACTTTGAGTTTGGGCAGCCTCTTCGGTAGTATTCTTAGGAACAACAATTGCTTTTTCTTCTTCATAACATGAAGATATATCTACTTTATCTTCTAAACAATCTTCTTTTATTTCTTCCTTATTTTTAAGTTCATTTTCCGTATATATAATGACTACCATTTCATCTTGAAGTTTGCGACTTAAATTAATATTTTTTGTCGTTGCATTAGCCATCAGGCCACCTGCCATATTAATAAGTTCATTAACGATGGTATCTTCGGAAACTTCATAGACACCAGGATTATTAATAGCTCCTTTAATATCTACTTTAATCTTTACCTCTTTATCTTTAGTGGCATTCTCATTTTTATCTTCCTCTTTGTCTATTGTATCACTATCTTTTAACTCATCAGTAAGACTAGCAATAGATGTTTCTTTTTCGTTATTATCATCATATTTATTAATAATAAAATAACTGATAATACCACCTAAAATAAGGATAAGAGCTCCAATAAAGTAAAGAACTTTTTTACCTTTCTTATTATAATTTAAAATTTCATCCATATTATTCCTTTCTTGAAAAATAGTTATCCTATTATATATATTATAGATAAATCTTCTATTTCCTTTTTTTATTTATAATTTTTTTCAAAAATTTTTGGATTATTAACAAATGAAAGGAAAACAAACAAGATTATTTTTAGAAGAAAACTTAAAAAGAACTTTAACACCATTTAAAAACACTCCGTAAGGAGTATTTTTTTAACGACCTCTTCCTTGGGTTTGTTCTTCTTCATAACTAGGAGCCATAAATTCATAGGTCATTAACATTTTCATATTAATTTGCTTTTCTAAGTAGGCTAACTTATCTAGAAAAGCTTTTTGTTTTTCTATAGTTAAATAATTTTGATATTTATTAAAGATAATACTTTTTAAACGTTCAATTTCTGTTAAGGCATACATACCATTAGTAGAATCTGAGGATGGGTCATTTAAAAAATTTAAAACAAAGGCCATTAATTTTCTAAACATAGTATTAAATTTTAAAGTAAGAATTTGTTCAATCATACTAGGATTGACAACGACAATTTGGTTAACTTGAATTTTAGCATTTTCTTTGCTTTTGGGAGTAAATTTATAGCCTTGCATGTTATATTCCATGTAGGTAATAGTATTAGTTTTTTTATCTCTTTTTATTAAATAACTCATAATATCACTCTTTTACTTTAATAAATCCGGTCTTTTTTCTTTGGTTTTAATTATTTGTTGTTCCTTTCGCCAGTCTTCGATTTTTTGATGGTCCCCGTTTAATAATACTTCCGGTACCTTTAAACCTCTAAATTCTCGCGGTTTGGTATAGGTAGGATAATCTACTAAATTATCGGCAAAAGTTTCATTATTTTTAGAATCTACTCTAATAACATTATCTAAAAGCCGAACAATGCTATCTGTTACTACTAAGGCAGCGGCTTCTCCTCCGGTTAAAATAAAGTCGCCGATACTTAATTCTAAATCCACAAAGTTTAAAATCCGTTCATCAAAACCTTCATAGTGACCACATACTAAAATTAAATGCTTATAACTTTTAAGTTTTTCCGCCA
Organism: uncultured Bacilli bacterium; assembly: GCA_947594925.1. Lineage (GTDB taxonomy): Bacteria > Bacillota_I > Bacilli_A > RF39 > UBA660 > HGM10766. The sequence goes on along the minus strand of CANQEJ010000002.1, from coordinate 26,571 downwards.
TTTTTTGGGTATAGGTTTGCCCTTGTGGCGTAAGAAGAATAACTAAACTATCTTCAGTTTTTACACTTTCGATGGCAGCAACGATCGGTTCACATCTTAAAACCATCCCAGCTCCCCCACCATAAGGCGTATCATCTACTTGCTTATTGTTTAATTTAGAAAAGTCCCGAAAATTAATAATATTTATTTCGACTATATTTTTTTCTATGGCTCTTTTTAAAATAGATTCACTAAGATAACCATTAAGCATTTCCGGAAATAAAGTTAGGATATCTATTTTCATAAAATAAGACCCCCTGTATTTTTTACATAGATTTGTTTTTTATTTATATCTACTTTTTCAATATAATCATTAACTTTAGGAATATAAAAATGTTTAATTCCGGAAACTTCTAATAATGTATTAGGTCCATTATGAATAATATTTACAACTTTTCCTAAACTTTTACTATCTTCAATAACTTCACAAGAAATTAAATCTTCTAATAAATAATCCGTAATAGTTAAATCTTCTCTTTTAACATAAACATTTTGATTTTTATATTTTAAAACTTCATTAATATTGCTATAGCCTTCTAAAGTAACCATTTCATAAATTTTATGATGGCGATAAGAGGTTATTATTTCTTTTATTTTATGGTCAGTAAAATAAAGAGTAAATCCTGGTTTAAAAATTTGCTCTTTTAACTCATGATTAGAGCTAATTCTAATTTCACCTTTAATACCGTGTGTGCCACATACTTTCCCAATTAAAACATAAGAAGACATACCCATCACCATTAAAAATATTATACTCTATTTAGAGGGGATTAACAATCTATTTAGTTCTAATTCATGGAAATAAGGTACTTCTTTTACTTTAAAATACGAGAATTAGCGGGTTGTTTAAAGGCTAAATCGTTATATTCTTTAGAAGCTAAAGAAAAATAATATTCCTTTTTGGCTTCAATTGTTTTAACTATTTCATCAGCGGATTTAGAAAGAAAAGTTTTGGCTGATAAGGTGCCTTTTTGACTTTCTTCTAAATCTTGATAGCCAGTCATTTTTTCGGCAGCACTATTTAAATATGAGACGAAAATTTGCATTACTTCCGGGTCTAAGTGACTTTCTAGATTTTTAGTTATATATGATAATTCTTCTTCTGCTATTTTCCCATTTTTTAAAACTGGAAAACCAAATTCTTTATTTTCAATAGTATTATTTTTAGCAAAATGACATATTCTTAAATAAACTTTAAAACCCTCTTTAGTTTTGTAAATTTCTATATTATTAAAATCTGTCGGTCTAATTACTCGAAAAATAAGTGCAGAATAAGTATTACTATCATGAAATAATCTTTCAGGGCAACATGCTTTAAGAGATTCTGGGAAGAATTTGTAAGGCTCAAGAATATGGCTATTAGTAAATAAAACACCAGCACATTTATAAGTATCGTTGAAAGTATCAATACCATATATTAGACTATTTTGATTGGTATATGTATATCTATTTTGCCAACCTGTTTCTTCTTGTAAAGCCATTTTTTCATTACTACATACTTTTTCATAGCTAGATGCATAGCATCTTCCTTCGTCATAACTTTGGTATGTTTTTTCTAGACACTCTTCTTCCTCTAAGTCTTTTTGATATAAGATTGTAATACCTTGATTAAACTGCGGAATTGGATAATTAGGTGGATAAGGATTTTCTTTTTTAAATATTAATTTTTCATTATCTAATTTAAAAGTTAAGTTAGTAGCATAAGCCCAAGAATTATTGATTGCATAATAATCTTCTCTTTCTCTTAAAGAACCAGATATCTTATTTTTAATATATTTAAATTGGTGCGAATAATGGTCATAATAATACTTACTTTGATACAAGATATTTTCTTTTGTATCAATTAAAATAAGAATAGGTTCTTTAAGCCACTCTAATTTTATTATTTGGTAATCATTTATTCTTGTTTTATCAATTTTTAAACGAAAGTATCTTAAAATTCTTGTTAACTGCACCATTTTACTTTTTTTTGCCTTCTGATATTTATCATAAGTTAGAGCTAAATCTTTTTTCATTTCTTCCATATCTAAAGTTCTTTGTTTCATCTAAATTTCCCCCTTTGTAAAGATATGAAAGTTATTATAGTACAGGTTGTTTTTAATTGCAAATAAAAAAGCCCAAAGGCTTTATTCATTTTCGTCATTTTTAAGTTTAACTAAAACTTCTCGAGGTTTAGAACCATTTGGAGGTCCTATAATGCCTCTTTCTTCTAATAAATCGACAATTCTTGCTGCTCTATTATAACCTAGTCTAAATCTTCTTTGTAAAAGTGAAGCACTAATTTTTCCGGTTTCAATAGCAAAATCGACAATTTCATTATAAAGGGGGTCATCATATTCTTCTTTATCTCCAGAAATAGGATTATGTTCTTCTACTTCGGCTTGTTGTAGGGTATTATCATACATTGCCTTTTGTTGAGAACAAACATGGTCAATAATTTTTTGCGTCTCTTCATCAGTTATGAAACAGCCTTGGATACGAATTGGAGTATTTTCACCCATTGGTAAATATAACATATCTCCTTTACCTAAAAGTTTTTCAGCTCCCCCACCATCTAGGATAGTACGAGAATCAATGGAAGATGCGACTGCAAAGGCAATACGGGATGGAATATTAGCTTTAATTACACCAGTGATAACATTAGTACTTGGTCTTTGAGTGGCCACAATTAAATGAATACCAGCAGCTCTTGCTAGTTGGGTAATTCTTTGAATAGAACCTTCAACTTCTTTAGAAGCAACCATCATTAAATCGGCAAGTTCATCGATAATTATAACAATATATGGCATTTTATCTAAACCTTTTTTATTAGCTAAAACATTATATTCTTCGATTTTTTTAACTCCATTATCAGCAAACATATTGTAACGATTATCCATCATATCTACTAATTTTTGTAAAGCGACAGAAGCTTTTTTCGGGTCAGTTACAACTGGCCATAATAAATGCGGAATTCCGTTATAATTAGACATTTCAACTTTTTTCGGGTCGACTAAAACTAGTTTTACTTCATCAGGACGATAACGCATTAAAATAGAAGCAATAATACTATTCATACATACTGATTTACCACTACCAGTTGAACCTGCTACTAATAAATGTGGCATTTTCGAAATATCAGCAGTTTGGACTCTACCCATTAAGTCTTTTCCTAAAGCAACTAAAATTTTGGAATTTTGTTGACTAGCAGGAATATTACCTAACACTTCTTTTATCTTAACAGCTGAAATAGTTGGATTAGGAATTTCAATACCTACGGTATTTTTACCGGGAATTGGTGCTTCAATAGCAACATTTTTTGCAGCTAAAGCTAAAGCAATTTCTTTATCTAAATTTTTAATTCTACTTACTTTAGTTCCGGATAAAATGGAAAGTTCATATTGTGTAACTGCGGGACCAACATGAATTTCCACAACCGTTCCTTTAATTCCAAAATCATTTAATACTCTTTCTAAGACCATCTTATTAGATTTAATAAAATCATTGGAATTAACTTTAGCTTGATGTTTAGGATTTTCTAGTAAATTAAGAGATGGCAAAATGTAATTAGCGTTAACCGGCGCCACTTCATTTACTACTTTTGGTGCCTCTTCATGAGCATTTACTTTTAATTCTTCGGCACTCGTAATAATAATCTTCGCATCATCATCGTCTTCTTCTTTTTCTTCCTCTTCTTCATTATCATTACTAATTTTTTCTTTTTTAGTATGTGTTTTATTTTTAAGACCAACAAAGATTTCTTTAATCTTTTTAAAGATATCAGCAATAGTTATATCAAAGATTAAGATAAAACCAAATAAAGCTAAAACGCCAATAATTATTTTAGAACCAGTAATATCTAAAAGTGAAGTAAATAAGACAATAAATAAAGCGCCAATTATGCCTCCTCCTACATTAGAATTTAAACTACTAGTTGCCCCCATAAAATTATCAATAGTTGTACTAATAATAGCTTTACCTTTAAGTTCATTAGCTACAGCATATTCTAAATGAGAAAACATTAGAATAGCAATTAATAGAAAATAAAAACCAATCATGCGTGTCGTTAATAAATTAGGTAATTTTCTTTTAATAATCATAAAAATTCCCAATATTAAAACAGAAAGTAAAGCCACTACATACCAAGACCCCATTAAAAAAATTGCAAAGTTTTTAATAATTTTTCCAACTGGACCAAATGTACCAAAACCAATTAATCCAATCAATATTAATAATAGGCCATTTAATTCTACGCTATAATTAAAACTTTTTGATGTTTCTTCTTTCTTTTTTTTCTTTTTAGCCATTTATTCTCACCTTTATTATTATAACTTATTTAAAAAAAAGGCGCAATTAATAAGCTTTAAATTGTCATATTTTGTCATTTTAAGCATATTATTTATTATGATATTAAAAATAAATAATCGAGAATATCCCATTATATTTGCAAGTGATTTAAAAACTAAATTACAAGGTTTAAGTAATATGACTAATATTAATTTTGGGATGTATTTTAATAATTGCAATGCCATACAAACTTATACAATGAAAGAACCAATTGATGTCTTAGTTTTAGATAATCAAAATATTATTTTATTTATTTTAAATGATTTTAAACCCTATAAAATCCTTTCTATTAATAGAGATATTTATGAAACTAATATTTTAGAATTACCAAAAGGTTTAGGTAAATATTTTAAAGTTGGTAATCAAATTAAATTTATAAAAAAATAGATGAGTGAGTTCATCTATTTATATACTATATATTAAAAGATTTTATTTTGTTAAAATTTTGCCATAATTTTTACCCATTATTATATCTTTATATATAGAGTATTTAGGATGGTCTTCAAAACTATCTAATATTTCTTCTATTTTTTCATTATTAGTTAAACTATAATATGTTGAAATTAATAATAACTTTTCAACTACTTTATACTCTCTTCCTAAAAAGCAATCATAAATTAAATATTTAGACTCTTTACCTAAATAACCATACAATCCATCTTCGTCAGAATAGTCTTCATCATCATATTCCTCCTCATCAAGATAATCTTCATCTTCATCTTCAGCTGCTAAATATTTATAATATCCACTATATACTAGGTCCTCTAATTTTTTTTCTTCATATTCATCCTTTAATTCTTCTAATTTTTCCATAGCTTCTTCATATATAGTTTCAAAATTTTCGTCTATATATAAGCATTTGGAAACATCATCTAACAAATATAATAATCTGTTTTTAACTTTTACAAGGTTTTTGTCATAATTATTTACTAAATATTCATTAATTTTATGAATATAAGTTAGCCAAAAAATAAATTCTTCTTCAAGGGCATTGTTATTTAAGACAGCATAACTTTCTCTATTTTTATTTTCTTTTTCCAAGTCTTCTTTTTCAACATTGCTTAAAAATTCATCAATATCAAAATCTAAATTATTATCTGGATTGTTGTTTGAGTTATTGTTACCTACTAAAGACATAAAACTTAATTGACAAAAAATTTCGGAAACTTTATGTTTATATAAACTAAAATCACTAAATATCGCATATTGGTAAGTATCTTCAATACTTTCTTGAATTGGATTGCATAACCAAGCTATATTTTCATAATAATCACTATTTTTATATAAATTATTATCGATTGGATACGTTTCTTTATTTTTTGTATAAAAAGATTCCTTTATATAATCATAATCTTCCGTAATACTTACACTATTTTCCTCATCAGATGACGTTATGATATTAAACTGATTAGATAAAACAGGATAATTAGCAATCACATTAGTTAAAAACAAAAATTTCTTAGTTAATAAGGGTTTTATTAAATCTTTAGAATTATTTAAATCGTTATAAGCCTGTTCTAACTGACTTTCAATATTCTCTAGTTGTTGATTTACAAAATTACCTAATTCATATATTTTAGTTATTCCTAAACTATTTCTAATTTGTTTTAAGTCTGATACTCTATTAAATTTATGACATATATTAGAAAACTCATCTTCTTTTAATTTATATAAATAAGCTAAATCGATATTTTCATGAATCCATAACGAATCATCTTGAAAATAAAATATTTCCGGATATTCAATTAGCAAATTTTTTATTTCTTTAACGTCATCTACGGGAGCAAAGCTTATGTTTCCCTCCCATTTTTCCCCAATAGTATGGTCACCGTATTCTTGGTATTGCTCTAAATATTTTTCAAAAAGTAATTGACGAAATTTAATTAAATCATCGATTTTTATATTTCTTCTATTATCAAGTTCCAATACTAATGTGTGAGCAATTAAAGTAGTTAATAAATATGGTATATCTTTCATTTTTCCTCCCTTATTAAACAATGAAATAACATATATTTGATATTTTATTTTTTATTAAGTAATTTTTGATATTGATTTTGTTTCTTTTCTCTTGCTTCTCCCATATGCGTAGCATTATAAAATTGCTCTAATGCTAAATCAAAATAAGCTTTTTTATCTTCTAAAACCATTTGCGCTATTTCTGCATATTCCTTTGAAGATAACATTTCTGGGTCTAGTAAATTTTCCTCTTTATTTATAATTTTTTCTTTTATTTTTATTTCCGTTTGAAATTTTCTTATTTGGTCTATGGTATAGGACATAAATAAATTATCAGGATAAATTTGATTTAATAAGTCTATTATACTATCTATTTCCTCAATTGTTAATTTGCCATTATCTAAAATTGGTAATTCTCTTATTTCCGTCCTTTCGATAGTATTATGTTGTTCATCTATATATCTACAATGTAAATTTAAATTAATTTTATCAAGTTTCTTAAATATCTTAACGGCATAATAAGCATTATCAGTATTATAGCCCGAAAACCAAATAGCAGCATTTACATTTTCACGCTTTAATTCTTCTTTTTCGTAGATACTATAATCTATAGGAAGATATCTTTCTAAATTTGCTATTTTTGTATTTTCCATACTAGCAAAAGCCTTAAAAGAAATATGTTCATTTATTGTATCTAATTCATTAATACCATGGATAATATTGTTATTGATTGTATAAGTATAGATATCTTGTCTATCTTCTCTTGGTAAATCAAAAGAAGTAAAATCATAAGTAATAAATTGTTTCATAGTATTTTCAATATTGTTTGCAAAGGTATGAAAGTGATTAGCAAATAACTGTTCTTTTTTGGTCATGCCTTCTTTTTCATATTTTTTATAAAAGCGGACTACAAAAATATTACTACTATTTCCAAATCCCAAATCATTTGGCTGTTCTTTTTCAAATACTAATTCATATTTATCATTTGGTATAATTAGTTGAGATTTAATAGGACTATTTTGACCAATATAATATAAATGCTTAATTTGAATATTAGTATTGAAATTAGTTATATCCAAATTATTGAAAATAGGATTATCAATCACATCTAGTAATTCTCCTTTTGCATAGAAATTACTTACGTATTGGATATTTTCTTTTTTATCAATTATCTCTATAACAGGATATTTATCATTTCTTAAAAAATGAATTTCATAATCATATAATCGCTTTATATCTATAGGAATATTAAAATATTCGGCGACATCAACAATATTTAAATTTTTATGTTTAATTTTTATTAAACGTTTATAATAATATCTTAAAATAGTTTCTAAAATCTTAAAATTTTCTTCTTCTTTTTGTAATTTTTCCTTTTCTTCTTCACTCATATTTGCTTTTATTTCTTTATCAATAGCCCTTAATTTTTCTTTCCAATCGATTTCTTCTTTCATATCTAAACCCTCCAATTAATTAATTAATAATATTATAAATTTTCCCTATTGATATATGCCATCTAAGCTGAAACTTTTAGCATCAGTTATTTTAACATCAATAATTTCGCCGATTTTATCAGAAGCATTTTCCACATTTACTAATTTCATGGTTTCCGTATAACCAAAGACCTTAGTGTTATCTTTTTCACTTACTCCCTCTATTAATACTTTAACAGTTTTATCAAGGTATTTTTGATTAGCTTTTAAGCTATAACTATTAATAATTTCATTTAATTTATGTAAACGTTCTTCTTTAATATACCCAGGAGTTTTATCATCAATTTTAGCTGCTGGAGTTCCCTCTCTTGGACTATAGATAAATGTAAAGGCACTATCAAATTGACAAGCATTTACAACATCAAGAGTTTCTTGAAAATCTTCCTCTGTTTCATTAGGAAAACCAACAATAATATCTGTAGTAATCGCCACATTAAGAATAGTTTCTTTTATTTTATGATATAAAGTTAAATATTCTTCTTTAGTATAGCGACGACCCATTAATTTTAAAATTTTGGAAGAGCCAGATTGTAATGGTAAATGAATATAAGGCATGATGTTATCATATTTTGCAATTACTTCAATCATTTCATCAGTAAAATCCCAAGGATGGGAAGTAACAAAACGAATACGTGCTATCCCCGTTTTTGCAACTTCTTCTAAAAGCGCAGCAAAATTTATTTCGTCTTTTAATTCTTTTCCATAAGCATTAACGTTTTGACCAAGCAATGTAACTTCTTTATAACCCTTTTTAACTAAATCTTCAACCTCTTTAATTATTTCTTTACTTTTACGGCTTCTTTGTTTACCTCTAGTATAAGGAACTATACAATATGTACAAAATTTATCACAACCATATTGAATATTAACCCAGGCTTTAATTTGGGAATCTCTTTTATAAGGAACATTTTCATATACTTCTCCTTCACAAGAGTAGACTTCAATATTTTGTTTTCCTTTTTTATTAATAATTAAATCTTGTAATTTGTAAATATTATGCGTACCAAAAACAATATCAATATATTGATGTTTATTCATTATTTCTTCCACAACATTTTCTTCTTGAGCCATGCACCCACATATCCCAATAATTAAATCTTTTTTTTCTTTTTTTAAATGCTTACAACGTCCTAAAAAGCCATAAAGTTTATCATGAGCATTTTCTCTTATCGCACAAGTATTTAAAATAACAATATCCGCCTCTTCTAAAACATCAGTTTTACTAAATCCTAAACTTTCTAGACGAGCAGCTATTTCTTCAGAATCATGAACGTTCATTTGACAACCATACGTTTTTAAAAAATATTTTTGACCGGCAAATAATTTTTGATAATGTTCATCTAAATAAACATATTCAACTTCTTTATCGGTTCTAATTCGTGCTTTTTTTAAATCTGGTAGGTTCATATAATCACTTCCAATACTCCCCTATTATAGCAAAGATGCCCAAAGAAAAAAAGGCATTAGCCTTTAAACTTTTGTTGGTATTAAATAATTAAAATAGGGAATATTTCTTAAAACACCATAAATTATTACTAAGACTAAAATGGTATACCAAAACTTATTAGTCATAAATCTTTTTAAATTTAAATTCTTTATTCCCTTTTTATCTAATAAATCTTCTCCATAATATATAATAAATATTGGTAATAAGATAATTAAGTTATAATAACGAAATGCTTGATAAAAATTTAAACTTAGTAAAGACCGAAAGGCTCTAGTTATCCCACAGCCTGGACAATATAAATGCGTTATTTGATAAATTGGACAAGGAAGATAAATATTAAAGTAACTTCCTAATAACAAATAAGCAATACCTAAAATTATGACCAAGCTTAATTTACTTAAAGAATTTTTTGCCATATTTAATTATTTTCACTTAATCTATTTAAATCATTTTGAATTAGAGCATAATTTACAATACTAAAACCAAATAGTTGAAGTACTAAATAAACAATGGCGTTATCAGCAAGACCTAAATTACGTTTATTAGAATAATCATATAATTTACGACCCATTTGAAAAGCCCAGTAAATACCATAAATTCCACAAGTAATCAAATTAAGTAAAAATGTTACCCCACCACTCATAGAGTGGTCATCAGTTACATTAGCAACATCATCGGTTAGAACAATAAACCAATAAATTCCATAAATACCACATGTAATAACAGTTAAAATAATACAAGTAACAATATTTCTTTGCATTTTTTCACCTCTTTATTAAGATTATATTAAAAATGTTAAATCCCTGCAATAAATATTTACATTAAAGGAGCAAATAAGCGTAAGATAGCTTGCCATAGTTTGGCAAAGAATTTAGTTTTAATATCTTTTTTCGTAAGTTTTTGACAATCTTTAAAGGCTTTATTAAAATCATCACATATATCTTTAATAGCATCTACTTCTTTTAAATAAACACCACACTCAAAATGTAAATAAAGACTACGATAATCTAAATTGATAGTACCTACTGTTGCAACTTTATCATCAGCTACAAATACTTTACTATGGACAAAGCCTTTAGAGTATTTATATATCTTAACGCCACCTTTTAATAAAACATCAAAGTAAGAAGATGTTAAACTATATACTGTTTTTTTATCTGGAATACCTGGCACTACAAGTCTTACATCTACACCTTTTTTAGCACATCTTATTAAAGCATTTATCATATCCGTATCAATAATTAGGTAAGGGGTATAAATATATACATATTTTTTAGCTTCACTTAAGATATTAAGATATATGTCTTCACCAATAATTTCATCATCTAAAGGACTTTCACCATAAGGAGCTACATAACCATTAGCTTTATATTTTTTCTTAAATTCATATTTAAATTTTGTATAATCACTATCCGTTTTAATATAAGCGTTCCAAATACTTAAAAACATTACTGTAAAGTTCCAAACTGCTTCACCTTTAATCATTATACCATTATCTTTCCAATGACCGTGCGGATGGGTAACATTAATATATTCATCAGAAATATTAATACCTCCAGAAAAGGCTGTATGACCATCAATAATAAGCATCTTTCGATGGTCACGATTATTCATTATCACTCCAGCAAAAGGTTTTAATTTATTAAAAGGTACACATTTTATGCCATAACTTTCTAAAGTTTTAGGGTAATCACTTGGTAACATGGCAAGAGAACCTAAATCATCATATATAACACGAACATCTAAACCAGCTTGAGCTTTTTCTTTTAAAATTTCTAATATTTGACCCCACATCTCTCCCTTATTAATAATAAAATATTCCATAAAGATATAATTTTCGGCTTTTTTTAATTCTTCTAACATTACCGGAAAAGCTTCATCGCCTAAAGGAAAATATTTTACTTGATTATTTTTAGTTATCGGAAAATGAGCAAATTCGGTAATATATTTTAAATCACCATATTCTTTTGCGTTTATTTCCGTTAAAATATCTGGGTCTTGAACTAAATATTTATTACTTTTTTCAATACTTTTATTAATATTTTTTAAAAGTCTACTACGATGAATATTTCGACCAATAATAACATACATTAAAGAACCTATTAAGGGAAATATCATAATTATTATTATCCATGGTAAATCACTACTTAATCTTTTACTGTTTTTAATAATCCCTAGGACGATTATAATACTTAAAATAGAATATAGGATACCAATTATCTTAATATATTTACCTAAAACTAGATAAACAAATAAAGTTAAACATAATTGTAATAGTAAACCAATTGCTACAACTGTTCCTCTTTTAAGAGCCATTTTCATAAAACATCAACTTCCTTATAAGCTTATTATATCACCTTTAGAAAGAAAATAAAAAAGCAATTTATATTGCCTTTTATTTAGTATAAACTAAGGTAGCATCATGATTAGAAGATGTTTTTTGACGAGCTAAATCATCCATTTTAGTAAATAAATGATAACTATAAGAAGAACTATTAAAGATTTTATCACGAAGTTTTTTATTATACATATCTCTATAATCATCTTCGTTTTCAATCTCATAGAAATAACCAGCTATGATATGACCATCTTTATTTAATCTTAAAGCTAATAATTCGATGAGACGATGCCAATTTTCTAAAGTGTTTTCTGGAAACAATCCCTGCGCATAGATAATTAAATTAGATAAAGTGATAAAATCGACATTATAAGGTAGTCTAGATGCTAATTCTTTAACATCAGTATTCATAAAAGTAAAATTAATATTTTGAACATTATTTTTTAAATAGGCATAATTTTCAGGGGTAATGTAATTTAAAGCACCTTTAATTTCCGACCAATTTCCTTCATCTTTGCTAAAAAGATTTTCGCGAATTTGCCAAGATGAATATGTTTGAAATAATTCTTCCCAAAATATTTTAGCATTACCTTCTAAATACTTAGATATCTCTTTAAAAGTTTCTTTATTAAACAGTTTATTAGAATAACCTTTATTGCGAAAGAAAGTTAAATATTCTTCTTGAGTTTTTAAAGCCTTTAAAGCCGCAATTTTTAAATTGCCATAATATCCAGTAAGGGGGTTAATATCAAAACCAATTATTTCTTTTGGATTTTTTAAAGCCAGTTCAAAAATATGGTCAGAACTACCTTGTAAGGTTACACAAGTTTTACCTTCTAAATTATAAGGTTCTAAGTATTCTTTCATATTAACAGTAGCAAAAGGCCATAGACGATTAAAAATAGTAAAATATTCCCCACATTTTTCCTTATCTTCAATAAGTTTACTAGCAAATATTAAATCTTCTTCTAAATTTGCCATGATAATCCCCCTTTTTATAACAAAAAAATCCTTTTCAGCAAAGGATTTAAGATGTAATATAATTGCTAACCAATCCCCACTGATATTATCATTATATCATATTTACACTAATTTGTCAAATAAGGGTTAATTAATTGTATCAGCAATTGTTGCTATCGCATCGGTAGCATCACATAAAGAGTTTTGAATTGTATTTACTAAAACTATTACAGCCTCCGCAAAATCATCTTCGGTATAATTTTCATTTTTTAAATCAAGTAATTCTTTATTCATAATTAACTCACTTTTAGTTCCTAATTCTTCACATAAATTATTAGTAAATTTAGCTAAAAGTTTCATTTGGTCAATTATGATACTTTGTTTTTCTTTTAAAGGCAATTTTTTAAAATTTTCAATATAGGTAGTAAAGTTTTCTGGTTCACTCATTATTATCACCTAAACATTTTATTAAGCTCACCAGCTATTTGTTGTTGTTCTTCTTTGGAAATTGCATCATATGCTTTATTTGATAATTGCTCAAATTTTTCTTTTTTACCATTTATTCTGGCTATAGATTGTTTTAGTTTACTCATACCATAAAATCTAGTTCTAGCTTCATCTTGGGCTTGGATAGCTACATTATCATAGGTAGAATTATCATATGAAGAAGCTTCTACATTAACTGTTGGTTGTGGAGTTTCAGACATACGATATGGGGCTGCTTTTAACTGGTCATACAAATCATTAATTTGTTTTTCTAACTCTTCAATCGTATTTTGCACTCTAGTTTTTTCTTCTAGGGAAACATCACTATTAAAATTATTACTTAACCAAGTAGAATATTGCAATTTTTGGTTAGTTAATGTATTAATTTGGTCTTTTATTTGGGATTCTGTCATTTTACTTATTCCTCTCTAATCTAATTTTATTATATAATTTTTACTTTAAATGTACAATAAAAGGATTGATATGTGTCTATTTCATGTAAATATTATTTATGAGGTTTAATAACAGTAATACCACCCATATAAGGTTGCAAAGCTTTAGGAATTTTAACACTACCATCTTCTTGATAGTTATTTTCAATTAAAGCAATCAAAGCTCTAGTTGAAGCTAAAACAGTATTATTTAAGGTATGTAGGTAATAATTACCTTTATCGCCTTTAGCACGTATACCTAATCTTCTGGCCTGGGCATCTGTTAAGTTAGAACAACTTCCTACTTCAAAATATTTTTGTTGACGAGGAGACCAAGCTTCAATATCACAAGATTTATATTTAAGGTCGGCAAGGTCGCCACTACAACACTCAAGCTGGCGAACCGGAACATCTAAATTACGGAATAATTCTACCGTAAATTGCCACATCTTTTCATACCAAGAAGCACTATCTTCTGGTTCACAAATTACAATCATTTCTTGTTTTTCAAATTGATGAACTCGGTAGATACCTCTTTCTTCTATTCCATGAGCTCCTACTTCTTTTCGAAAGCATGGAGAATAAGAAGTCATAGTGATAGGTAGCGTTTCCTTTTTTAGAATTTGGTCTTTAAATTTACCTATCATAGAGTGTTCACTCGTTCCAATTAAATATAAATCTTCCCCTTCAATTTTATACATCATGGCATCCATTTCGGCAAAGGACATTACACCTGTTACGACATCACTTCTAATCATAAAAGGAGGTATACAATAGGTAAAACCTTTTTCAATCATAAAATCACGAGCGTAGGAAAGCATTGCACTAGAAAGTCTAGCAATATCACCCATTAAATAATAAAAGCCATTACCACTAGTTCGACCACTTGCCTCTTTATCTAAACCATTAAAAGTATTTAAAATATCGGCATGATAAGGAATTTCATAATTAGGAACAAAAGCGTCCCCAAAACGTTTTAATTCGACATTTTCACTATCATCTTTACCAATTGGCACATCATCAGCAATTATATTAGGAATTACCATCATTTTGGTTTTAATTTCTTGACTTAGTTTTTCTTCATCTTGAGTTAAAGTGGCAATATCCTCACCCATTTTGGCAACTTCATCTTTAATTTTTAAAGCTTCTTCTTTTTTACCTTCTCGCATTAAAGACCCTATTTGGTCACTTAATTTATTTTTTAAAGCTCTTTTTTCATCCATTTTTTGTTTGGTTTCTCGATATTTTTTATCTAATTCATAAATTTCTTCAACTAAAGGAAGTTTTTCATCTTGAAACTTCTTTTTAATATTTTCTTTTACTAATTCTTTGTTTTCTCTTATTAAATTAATATCTATCATTTTTATTCCTCTACTTTCTCAAAACGGTATTTTTGTTTAACATCTGGATATTTTTCATGGTCTACTTCCGAGACAAACATCGCATAAGGTCTTGCATATATTCCGTCTTTATGATTAGTGTTATCATTACTAACACATGCATAAATTACTAAATCTTCTCCTGTTTCACTATGTTTAGCAATAGTTATAACAAATGCTTTAGACCCCTTAAAATGGCGATATATTTCTCCAGCTTTTACTTCCCGCATAGATAACCTTCTTTCTTTAAAAAAACCACATTACTTGCAAGGAGCAAATAATGCGGTACCATCCTTTATTTAACTTAATTTTAGATAACGGTTTTACCCGGTAGGGATTAGCTACACTAAAAAGGAGATTCATTAATTATTACTTATTAGTTTCCACCAACCACTAACTCTCTTTAAAGCTCTAATTAACTACTAGTCTTTTATTTTTGCTTTCTTTAAATATCTTATCATATTTATTTATAGTTTAGCAATTAATTTTTGAAATATTCCCTTTTTAACTCTTTTTAAATTGACACTAGCTTGTTCTTTATTATCTTCACTAGGATAAGCATTTAATTGTTGCCATTTAGCTTCTGTATTACTAATCATATTATTAGCTGAGGCATATAAATAAATATTTTTCTGAGGATTTATTCTTTTAAAAGTAGGACTATTTAAGTCATTTAAAATCTTTACATTAATATAAAAATTTAAATAAATATTGTAATAATAACTATTTTCTCTTTCAATTGCTTTCAATAATTTTTTTAATTGTGGACTAAGAAAAGCTTCTTCTTTATAAGGATTAATTCTTTTTATTTTATCTTCACAAATATTTTTAGCTACATAATGTAAATAATTTCTGATATTTCGCGCAGTTAAATGATTTTCGCTAGCTAGTAATTCTTTTATTTCCCCAATAATATTTTTGATATTTTTATTATATAGACAAACTGTATTGTTAATATAGTTTTGATAATAGTTTTGGTCTTTTTTAAACATAATACCTATTTGACCATCGCTAAATTCTTGAAAGTTAAATTTTAAAATAGGCTTTTTAGTAATTAAATCTGTGTAACCAAAATCATCTTCTTTAACTAAAGTTTTACCTATAATATAGTAAGAATTTTCCCTAATGTTATTGTTTTCATCTTTAACTATTTTTCTTTGAACAAGTGAATACTCTGCAATTCTATCATTTTTTTTCATATTCCATAAGTGCTTTTTTTATTCCTCTATACGGTAATGTTGCACAAGTTTTGCGATTTTTTTGTTTAAAGATATCATCAAATACTAGTGCTTCATTTAAATTGGTATCGTCATATTCTTCTTCGTTTACCATAGCTTCAAAATTATTGATAAAATCAAGGGCTTCTTTAATAGTTTTGCCCATTAATTCTTTTATCATAATTGAAGTCGATGCCGTAGAAATCGCACATGCCTCCCCATTAAATTTAATGTCACTTATCCTACCACTTTTAATTAAAATTTGCAAGTCAATGTTATCGATACATGACTCATTATTACTATTTACTTTAATATATTCTTCGTCATTTATAGTTGCTTTATTATAAGGATGTAAATAGTTTTCCATAATTATTTCTCTTTTTATTTCCTGATCCATTTAAAACATCTCCGCTATTATTTTTTCTTTATCACTTAAAAGTTCTACTAATTTATCTATTTCTTCTTTTGTATTATAAAAATACAAGCTAATTCGACAGGTATTTTTAACCCCGGTTTCGTTTTTTAAAATTTTAGCACAATGATTACCAGCCCTGACACAAATATTATAGCGATTTAGGTAATAAGCTACATCTTGACTAAAAATATTATCGACATTAAAAGCAACGATACCTGCCTTACTATGAAGGTTAATAATATCAATATAACTTATTTTTTCTAATTTACTAATTAAATATTCCCGTAATTCTTTTTCATATTGCTCAATTTTTTCCATGCCGATTTTATTTAAATAAGAAATCGCTGCTCCTAAGCCAATAACGCCAGCAATATTAGGAGTGCCTGCTTCTAGACGACTTGGTAAAGCTTTCAGAAAAACTTCTTGTTCGTTATCAAAAGATTCGTTCATGCCTCCCCCTAAATTAATCGGTTCAATGGCTTCTAATAATTCTTTTTTGCCATATAATACACCAATACCAGTTGGACCACACATTTTATGAGCGGAGAAGCATAAAAAGTCACAATCTAAATCTTGGACATCAACTTTCATATGAGGAATGCTTTGGGCCCCATCTACAACCACAAAAATATTATTTTGATGAGCCAAAGAACAAATTTCTTTAATTGGTCGAACATCACCGATAACATTAGTTATCTGAGCAAGAGCAATAATTTTAGTCTTTGGCGTAATTATTTTTTGTAAATTTTCTAATGTAACTTGATGGTCTTCATTTAATTCAACATATTTAATAATAGCTTTTTGATTTTTAGCAATTCTAAACCATGGCAAAACATTAGAAGCATGTTCACTTTTGGTAATAATTATCTCATCACCAGGTTCAATATTTCTTTCAAAAAAACCGGTAGCAATTAAATTTAGCCCCTCTGTAGTTCCCGAGGTAAAAATAATTTCTTCTTTGCTTTTAGCATTGATAAATTCTTTGACTAAATCCCGTGTATTTTCATATTCTTGGTCGACTTTATAAGAAATATCATAATCTCCTCGATGGGCATTAGCAGAATAGGTCATATAATACTCATTTATTTTAGCAATTACTTCTTTTGGTTTAAAGGAAGTCGCTCCATTATCTAAATATATAAGATTTTGTTTTAACATGGGAAAATCTTCCCGATTCATATTAATCACCTCCCTGGATTTACTATTTTTTGAATATCCTCACTATAAAGACTAAAAATAAAAGCTTTTTCCAGTAATTTAGTAGCTAAGGATTTATTTATTCCTTTACTCATAAGATAAAATAATTCATCTAAAGATATACTAGATATTGTTACAAAATGGTCAGCTTTTACTTCATTAGTAGCTACAAGCATATTTGGTAAAATACGACTTTTCTGGCCATTTAAATTAAGGATTTTAATACTTTCCTTCATAATATTATTGTATGTATCTTTAATGACTTTTCCATCTACTCTAATATTAAATTTTCCCTCTTTTTTAGATATTCCTTTAATATTTAAATCATTAATAATATTATTTTTATACATATTAGTAGTAATATTTAAATTATTTTCAGTAAAACCTATTAAACCAATATTTCCATGAAAGATACTATTTTCCGCCAAATTTATAACAACATCTAAGTTTAAATTAGCATTTTCATTAAATACATTTAAAGTTAAAGAACTATTATCATTAATATTTATTATTAAGTTTTCTAAGCTATTATTAATTTCTAAAACATTTATTGTAACTTTGTTGGTAATATTTAGTATTACGCTTTTATTTTTAAAGTTTACATCCACTTCTTCATTATCAAATGATATATTATCATTTTCTATTAATATTTTATTCATGAGCCACACTCTTACTTATTTTAAATGTCTCAAATCCTGTCTCATCAATAGTTTTAGCAAGACTTTCCGTACCAGTTTTTATAATTTGGCCATTATCTAAGATATTAATAACATCAGGTTTTAAATATTTAAACACTTTAGTATTATGCGTTACAATAAGAATAGATGGTTTATATTCTTGATAATATTCTTTTAAGGATTTCATTACAATTTTAAAGGCATCAACATCTAAACCAGAATCAATTTCATCTAAGATAATAAACTCAGGTTTTAACATCCATAAATGCATTAATTCATTTTTTTTGCGTTCTCCACCACTCATACCGGCATTGATATCCCGATGAATAAAATTCGCTGGCATATCTAGTTTTTGACATATTTCTTTGGCTTCTTTATGAAATTTTAAAATATCAGTTGCTTCTTTAGTTCTTTCCGATATAGCAATTCGTAACATTTCACTATTAGAAACACCTTGAATAGCTGTAGGAACTTGAGAAAGTAAAAATAAACCTAATCTTGCTCTTTCATCCGTTGGCAAATCATTTATTATTTTCCCATTATAATTTATTGTTCCTTTAACTATTTTATAATTAGGGTCATTTAGTAATACTTTACAAATTGTACTTTTCCCAACCCCATTAGGTCCCATTATAGCACATATACTGCCAGTATCAATTGTTAAATTTAATTTATCTAAAATTGTTTTATTATCTGCAACAACAGTTAAATCTTCAATTTTTAACATATAAATCACCAGAAATATTGTATAACAAAAAAAAGAAAAGTTCTACCTCAACTTTTCGATTATTTTTGCGCATTTTTAACTGACATAGCTTTTAAGCACTTTTATTATTACTAAAACATCATGACTATTATAAACTTTATCTTCTAAAATGCTTCTAGAATTATTATCATAGTAATAAGCTAAATCTTTGGTATTATCATCTAATAACCAGTATGAACAATTTTGGTAAAGACTAGCTTTTTGATAAGTGATTAAATTTTTAATTTCTTGGGTATTAGGTATTCTTATTTCGCCGATATTAGTCCAATTTTGTGTTTTTTCTTGTAAAAACTTAGTAATATTTAACTCATCAGTAATATTTTCACAACCACTTTGGGTTATTTCATCACAATCATCTGATTTGTAGTAGGAAGATGTTCCTAAAGTATTTTTAGAAATTAATGTATAAGTATTATCATCTTCTTCTAAAATATAAAATGGTACTTGTTCTTGGTCATTTACTTTAATCATTACTTCTTTACCAAAAGCCTCTGAATATGTTTTTGGTTCTTCTTTAGGAATTATTTCCACTTTTGGTGTTTTCTTTTTAGTTGTTTTTTTAGTTTTGGCTTTTAAAGCTACCGTTTCTTTTTTATTTTGATTATATGTATCTACAGCATAATAGCCAATATATCCTAATAAGCAGATAACAATTAAAGAAATAACTATTATAACTTTTGTATCACTTTTCATTTTCTTCACCCTTTTTATTTAATTCATATAATATTATTCCTGTTGCTATTGCGACATTTAAACTTTCACAACTATCGCTCATCGGAATATAAATATAATTATTACATTTATCTAAGATATCTTTACTGACCCCATTACCTTCATTACCCATTATAAAAGCATAATTTTTGGTTAACGTTAAGTCTTCTACTTTACTACCATGAGTTACATTAGTACCAATTATCATATAATCTTTTTCTTTTAATTCACCAATAAAAGTATTTAAATCTCTTTTCAGAATATTAATATGAAAAATTAAACCTTGGGTAGCTCTTAAGACTTTTTCATTATATAAATCAACTGTATTATTACCTAAGATGATTGTATCAATATTAAAAGCATTAGCAGTTCTAATTATCGTTCCTAAATTTCCAGGGTCTTGTAAACTATCAATTAGGAGTAATTTATGTCCATAAGGTTGTTCTTCTAATTTTTTAACAATCGCTAACATACCAGGGGGATTATCTAAGGATGTTATTTTCTTTAATATTTCTTTTGTAACATAATATTTAGGAATATCTATAGGAAATAAAGCTTCTTTATCTAATATAACTTCTAAAGCAACATTTTTCTTAATAGCTTCTAATACGAGATGTTCACCTTCAACAATAAACATCCCCTCTTTATCACGATATTTTTTATTTTTTAATTTACACCATCTTTTAACATTGGCATTATCTAAAGAAGTAATTTGATTCATACTAGACCTCCCTTAATCTTTTACGGGCTAATTTATAATATGGATAATACTTGCTAACTTCTTGCCAAAAGGCTGCACTATGGTTAGGATGTTTAAAATGACATAATTCATGAATTATAACATAGTCTAAAAGAGAAACATCTTTTTTTAAAAGTTCACTATTTAAAGTTACCGTATTATTAGAACGATTACAAACACCCCAACGCGTTTTCATTTTTCTTATTCTAATACTAAAATCGGGTAAATTAGGAAATAAAATTTTTAAATCATTAACTCTTCTTTTAAAAATTCGCTGACACTCATTTTGCCAAAATTTATCAAGCATTTTAGTATCTTTGACAAAAAGACTATTACCTTTTATTTCCGGAGTTTTAAGACTTTCATCATAAATTACTTCGTATTTATCTCCTAAGTAGTAAAAATCATTATTATAAGCCTTAGTATTAAGCATATTTTCATACATTTTAAGAATGCTTTTTTGATTAGCTTGAATTAGATTAAGTATTTCTTTTTTACTTACTAAAGGATGACAGGTGACATAAAGCTTTAAATCTTCTTTGACACGTAGGTAAATATTTTTATTATTTTTTCTGACAATTACAACTTCGATTAAATAGTCATTTAGTTGGATATTCACCTATAACACCTCTTTATTAAAAGCCATGACCACCGCCACCACCACCGAAACCTCCTCCGGAGCCGCCGGAAAATCCGCCTCCATAACCGCCACCACTAGCATTAACTGAGTGAGCATTAGCAGCACTAATACTATTAGAAACTGTACTATTAATAGTTCTGGCTAAATGGAAATGCATATCATAATATAACCAATTATTCATGTAAGGAGAATACATTGGATTGTTAGGGTCAAATTCTTTAATTTTTACGTTCATAGCTTTTTGAACTTTATCAGCAATACCAAAGATTACAGCATAAACCATATATCTTTCCCATAAAGCTATTTCAGGAAGTTCTTTTGTATCAAAAGTACCAAAATCATTTAAGAAATTTTTAAAAGCTTGCCATTTTGCATAATCTTCATTACCTTTTTTCGTCCTTTTGTTAAAGGTTACAGTATAAATAACAAAGATAAACATTGGAATTAACATTACATAGATAAGGGGACTTTGCACATTATTAACCATACCTATAACCGAAATGATTATTCCTAGACAAAAATAAGAAATTCCTAATTTATGAACATTACTCTTATCTTCAAAGAAATTTTGATTCATCCCTTCAGCAATTACTTTATTTTTCCAATTTTCATACTTAGATGTAAATACGGAATATGTATGGGTTGATGAGGCATATGATTTTAACTGTTTTGTTGTAAATTCATTATTTTCTCCTACTGTATTAAATAGGAAATCAACTAAATAACTTTCGGCTTCCGTTAAGTTATCTTGATTTTTTAATGTAAATTTATAAGCCTTTTTATTTTTATCATCAGCTATTTCTTCTACTTCAATATTTTTCTTATAAATTAAATTCATTATAGAGGCACTCATAGCATTAGGAGTAATACTTTTTTTATTTAAATAATCAATAACTTCTACCCCGTAATCTTCAATAAATTCACGATAATATTTGCTTTTAAAATCACTTTTATATTCTTTATCGTGTTTAAAGTAAATGTATAGCCATAGTCCTCCTAAACCAGCTAGATAAAGACTTGCTAAAATAATAACACCATAATAGATAAATCTTATTTTACTTCTTTGGGCATTAGCTTCATCTGCTCTTTTTTCTTCAACGGCAATAATTTTATCTAAAGCATCTTCGTTAGAGTGGTTCATGAAATCTGCAATTTGAATTAAAGATTTATCAAAGGTTAAACGAATATCAAAACCAGTATTAGCAGGAAGATTACGGGCCTCGGCTAGTACACCTATTGGTTCTTTATCTTTATTTTGATATTTGCTTATTTCTCCTGATAAAGGACCATGCGCCCAGATGCGAAAATTATCAGATGTATCAGCATAAGGTAAAATTACTTGGACTTTAACATTATCAATTGGGTCGGAAAATTTATCACCAACATAAGGATAATATAATTCGGCCACGTCATTATGCATAACTACCGCATTAGTAATAACATATTCTAAGTAAAAAGCTACTTTTCCGTTACTGGTTGGGCTAAACATTTTGACATTTTCCCCATCGGCAGTTTTTTCGATGGTATAGACATTTTTATCTCCTAAAGAGGCACTAGTAACTTCTTCAGCAAAGGAATTGCTATTTATATTTTGCATAGTTTTAAAATCAACATTATCCGAAACTTTAAATGTTGCTACTTTTAAGTTTTCCAAACTGGAACCACCATAAATAGAGCTTTTTTCAAAGTTGATATCTCCAGCTTTCCATTGGGGCAAAGAGCTATTTTTATAGACAATATCTCTTTGATAACCGTTAAAAGAACCGTCTAAAACTATTAATTCTTTAATTTTTATACCCCCGGCAATCTCAATTTCGGAAGAAATATAATAATCGGTAATATCATAATCTACCTCAGCATGCACTAAAACGGGAATAAATAACATTAACAAAAAAAATCCAAACTTCTTCATTAGTCTCACATCCTAAAAAGATTATAGCATGATTAAAATAAAACTTAAAGTCTAACCAATCTTTGTGCCATTATTTACTTGCATATCTGGACTTAATAAAACCACTCCATTATCAGTATAAATCCCTAAAACTAGTACTTCAGAAAGAAAATCAGCAATTTGTTTTTTCGGAAAATTAATAATAGCAATTACTTGTTTATTTATTAAATCATGAGGATTATAATTTTCCGTAATCTGAGCAGATGATTTTTTAAGACCAATTTTAGCACCAAAATCAATTTTTAATTTATAAGCTTTTTTCTTTGCTTTAGCAAACTCAAGTACTTCAATAATTGTCCCTACTCTTATATCAAATTTTAAAAAATCATTAAATTCTACCATTTTAACTCCTTTAAAAAAGTAAATCCTAAAAGATTTACTAGACTTGCATTAATTCTTGTTCTTTTTCTTTGGCTTTTTCATCAATTATTTTATTGTATTTTCCAATTAATTCTTGAACATCTTCCATCATACCTTTTTCTTCATCTTCAGGTAGTTCTTCTTTTTTTATTGCTTGGTTGGCATCTTGACGAACATTTCTTAAAGCTACTTTTGCATCTTCAGCCATAGCTTTAACTTGCTTAACATAGTCACGACGACGTTCTTCTGTTAAATCTGGAACAGTTAAAATAATTGTTTCTCCATTATTCGTAGGAGTAATCCCAATATTAGCTTCATTTATAGCTCTTTCAATATCTTTTAAAGTATTTCTGTCAAAAGGTTTAATAAATAATTGTTTAGCTTCAGGAACAGTAATATTAGCTAAAGAATTGATTGGTGTTGGTGTTCCATAAAAATCAACCATTATTCCATTTAACATAGCAGGATTAGCTCTTCCTGCTCTAACATTAGTAAACCTAGCTTCCATATTATCTAAAGCCTTTTGCATTTTAGTTTCTACTTCATTAATTGACATTTTATAATCTCTCCTTATATAAATATCTTAACATAGTTTCGAAAAAAAAGATATTAATAATCAAAATCATCAATATCATCTAACATAGCAAGTTCATCTTCTAAAGTTTGTTTAAGGCGTTTTTTAACTAAATTAGTACGATGTTTTAAAGCTTGGTTTTCACTTTCAATCTTTTCAGACTTAACTAAGGCATTATTAACTATTCGGGAAGCATTAGCTTTGGCTTCATTAATAATTCCATTTGCTTCTTCGCGAGCTAGTTTTTTCATTTGACTAGCCGTTTCTTCAGCCATAGCCATAGCGCGATTAAAAGAACTTTCAATATTTTTATAATCTTTTAATTTACTAGCTAACTCCGAAATTTTTTTATCACGCTCTTTTAAATTATTAAGCATACTTTCATATTTTTCGGCTACTGTAGAAACAAAAGCGTTAACTTCATTTTTATCATACCCTCTGAAACTCGTACTAAACTTTTTCATGTTTCACCTCGACAAACTTTTTATATTGTCTTTTATTTTACCACTCTACTTCTTCTTCATCATCTTTTTTACTATCTTTATTATCTTCTGTTATTTTACCTTGAACATTAACGTTTTTAGGAGTACATAAATAAATTCCGACACCAATTTTTTCCATTGAACCACCAATTGCATAAACTGTTCCACTTAGAAAGTCAATAATTCTTTTAGCTTGGTCAGAGGTAACTCTTTTTAAATTAACTACAACACTATTACGATTTTTTAAATGGTCAGCAATTTGTTGACTTTCAGAATAAGCTCTTGGTTCTAATAAAATCATTTTATTACCAGTTTTATCTGCTTCTTTTAAAGCATCTTCTTCACTCATTGCATAAAATTCATCTTCACTAGCTTCATTTTCTGCATCTTCATCCATAAATATCTTTTTTAAACTTTTAAAAGCCATTATCTATTCCTCCATAGTCTATCTCATATCTTACCATATCATTTTATCAAAAAAATCAGAGCAATTCAATAATTTTCCATAGAGTTTAGTAAATTAAGTTATATAATCAGAAAATTTAATATCGATAAACGTATAAATATGGAGTATCAGTGCTTTTAACTATCATTTTAGGTGTAGCCTTTATAATCTCACCTGGATTATATTCTTGAAATTTTTGAGTAAAAGAATAACCATCAGTATAACTACCATTATTTAGATAAGTATATTTTTCGTTTTGCCCAACTATTACTGCTTTTTCTAACATAGGCATTGCATTATATAACACCTCTTTATTACTTTTGGCAATTGCATTTGTTAAATAACGATGATGGGCGGCAGCTTCCTTAGAAGAAAATTGTTTTAAGTTATGGGACGCGATATATTCAAAGTCAACATATTGACATATTTGATTAACATATACGGCATTTTCTCTAACAAAGTTAGCAGTATAATCTAAATCTGCATAGGTTTCTTCTGGAAATGCACTCATTAATATTGTAGTGACAAACTTACCATTATCTCTTAACTTTTTTAATATATAATAAAAATCTTCAATAGTATGGTTTCTTTTCATTAAAGATAAAACTTTATTACTAGCACTTTCTAGTTGAATACATATTTTAGCTACTTTAGGATTATGACAAATTTCATCTAATAGTTCGGGATACATATTAGAAACTGTAATTTCTAATAAATTAATTTTTTCAAGACCGGGAACCTTTGATAATTCTTGAATAAACTTATGTAAAACAGGCTTTTTATATAAATCTATTCCATATAATGCTAAATTTTCTCCTCCTAAATTGATTATTTTTGTCCCTTTTTGAATACGTTCTTTTAAATATTCTAAAGTATCATGAAAAGGTACTGATGTAATTGGCATTTTCATATAATTGTATTTACAAAAAGTGCAATGATTAATACAGCCATCTTCCATTTCTAATCTAAGACATATATCATTGTGATATTTAAATGTTGTTTTTTGTTCTAATTGTTGTTTTATAGTATATTGGGAATTTTCATTTAATAAATAATTTTTTATAGCCTCACCAAAATTGTAATCAGAAATTATTTTAATATCACGACGATTGGCTTCTAAATTGGCTAATTTTTCAAGATTGCAATTCCTTGTTAAACATCCTACTATTATTAACTTAGTCGTTCTTTTTTTTATATGAGCTAAGAAGCTAATATTATAGCCCGCATTTTCGAAAGCTTCTCTTAATCCGGCACAAGTGCTATATATTATTATATCTGCTTGATGGTAATCGCTTTCTTCAATATAACCTAAAGACATTAGTTCTTTATCTAGATAGTTTAACATTGCATGCTCTTTGACACAACCATCATTAAAAATCATATATTTCATAAAACCCCTCGCCTTTAATTTTTAAGTTACTGTAACATAGACGCAAATAAAAATCAAGAATTCAATGATGAAGATTGTGAATTACAAAACAAAATGTCCGCTTTTTTAAAAAGTATTTACAAAACAAAATGTCCTATAAGTAAAAAAGTGAA
>CANQEJ010000001.1 GCA_947594925.1 uncultured Bacilli bacterium | reverse complement strand
CTGCTTTTTTAGTTCTCCTAATCAGTTCATTTATCATTAGTTTTTGGTTCCACCAACACTACTTGACATTGAACCTTCTTATTTAATTATATCGGGTTTATATAACTCTTTATATTTCTCATTTTTCATTAATTTCTTATGAGTTCCTGTGGCAATAACTTTACCCTTTTCCATAAGAATTATTTCATCAGCATCAATTATTGTTGATAACCTATGAGCAATGATAATAATGGTATGGTCTTTTACTAATTCATCAATAGTCTTTTTTATATATTCTTGACTTTTATTATCTAAAGCAGATGTTGCTTCATCAAATAAGATTATTTTGGCATTTTTAATTAAAGCACGAGCTATAGATATTCTTTGTTTTTGACCACCACTTAAGTTAACTCCATTTTCGCCAATAATAGAATCATAACCATTTGGTAAATCCATAATATAGTTATCAATATAAGCTTTTTTACAAGCATTACGTACTTCTTTTAAGGTTATATCTTCTTTAACCATACGGAAGTTATCCATAATACTCATATTAAATAAAAATGTATCTTGTCTTATAACAGCTATATTTTCTCTTAAAGATTGTTCAGATATATCTTCTAGATTAACACCATCTATGGTAATAGCACCTTCTGTAACATTAAAGTATCTCAATAATAAGTTAAATAATGAGGTTTTACCACTACCACTACTGCCAACAATAGCTGTTTTAATATGCGGTTTAATAGTTAGGGATAAATTATGAAGAGTTGCTTTTTCGTCATGGTCATAAGTAAAGCTAACATTATCAAAGATAATTTGCCCTTTTACATTACTTAAATTTTTATCACCAAATTTTTCTGGTTGATAAAGTCTATCATTTAATATTTCATCAACACGTTCTAATGCTACGGCTAATTTTTGATAATCACCAATAAATTCAGTATAACTTTGAACTGCCCAATTAACACGACCTAGATAGTTATAAATTAAAACTATAACACTTATTGTAATGGCACCTTTATAAAACATATAAGCACCAGTAAATAAAGTAATAAATTCAAAGATAGCATAGATAAACCACTCTATTGAATAATGGGTAACATTAAGCATTTCCGCATCATATGAAGATT
Organism: uncultured Bacilli bacterium; assembly: GCA_947594925.1. Taxonomy (GTDB): domain Bacteria; phylum Bacillota_I; class Bacilli_A; order RF39; family UBA660; genus HGM10766. Next base: position 74,062 of record CANQEJ010000001.1, on the reverse strand, counting down.
TAAATACTCTAGCAAATTTTTTATTTGTTAAGTCACTAACTCTATTTTTAATTCCTAAAGCTTTTACTTCTCTAACACCAGTTAATACTTGCGTAGTACTTTTCATTAAATCATCATTTTGTTCTTTAACTTTTTTATTAGCTTCTTTCATTCTAGGAGAATAATATCTAGAAACTAAATAGGTTACAATGGCAAAAGCAATCATTTCTATTCCTAAGATAACACTTATTTTTAAAAAGACAAATACCACTATAATTGCTGAAATAAAACGACTTATTAAAGCCATAAAGTTAGAAAATAAACTAACTATACGGTCAGTATCATTATGAATACGATTATTAAGTTCTCCTACACCTCGTTCTTCAAAAGCAACAGCTGGGTAATTAATAACTTTTTTATAAATATCAACTTGAATATCTTTTAACATCGACATTTCTAATTTACTACGCAAGTAATTAGTTAAAGCATCTATACCGACATCAAATAAGAATAAAACTAATTGTAATAGTAAGAATAATATTGCTTCAAAGAATTTACCAGCAACTAAGTTTTCTAAAATAAGTCCCCATAAAGCTGCAAATAGTAAAGTTTCAATATTAGCAATTAACATTACAATTCCTAATAAAATAATTTTACTTTTATCTTTAGAATAATAAGCCTTTAAGGATTTTAGTGATTTTAAAGCTTTCATAATAACTACTCTCCATCATTTTTATCAGGAATTCTGATAATTATTTCCCCATTTTTGGAATATAAATATTTTTCTCTAGCATAACGTGCAACGTAATCAGGGTCTTGTAATTTAGTAACTTCCGATTTTAAAGCAGTTTCTTTTTCTAATAATTCATCATATTCAGCATTTAGTTTGCGGGCTTCTTTTTTATTTTCTAAGATAGTTGCCCAATTGCTAAAAAAACTGGCTCCTAATCCCACTATTAAGCCAATTAAAAGAACAGTCATAATTGTTAAACGACGTTTAGCTTTTTTGGAAACTTTCTTCATATTTATTACCCACTTTATATCATAGAAAATTATAGCACTTTTTTATTTCCTTTGATATAGCTTTTCATATATTTGACACATTTTTTAACATTTTTTATTTGTTTTAAAGAAAAGAGATAACCTAATAAAATCATTAGTAAAAAATAAATATGAAAGACCCCTTGATTTATTTTATAAAGTAAAACTATATATATTAAAACGATATTTATGATATATAAAAAAGTAATAAGATATTGCCATAATATTTTTCTATTAATAATAAGTTTTTGATTAAAATAATTAGTTACTTGAAAAAATATTCCAAAAAGAAAAGAAAACAAAAAGGAAAGAAGTTGTAATTTATAATCCATTATTTAAATAATTTAGCTAAGAAACTATCTTCCTTAGTCTTTTTATTATCATCTAAATAAGTAAAACTATCAATTCTTCCCTTTATTGAAACATTTCCATCATGCGTATCTAATTTGATTATTTCTAGTTCACTTCCCTTTAGTAATATAAGTCCCATAACACTTTCCATTAAAAATTCTTCATTATCAAAAGAATTAATTTTTTTAATTCCTGTAAGCATTATTTGTTTTCGTTCATTAATTTGTAATTGATGAGATATTGTTCCAATACTTTCTATAACTTTATCCATATATTTTCCTCCTAGAAAAATATATGCTACTTTTTTTTAGTTAGAACTTATAATGTTAAATTTCCTTTTTTGGTTCTAATATACTCTTCTAAATCATCTATGTAAGGCATACCAGCTTGGGCGGACTGGACAGTAACCTTCATAGCCGCAGCATATAGAGCTTTTTCCAAAGCTTCTTGTAAAGGCATACCGGAAGCTAAAAAGGCACATAAATTACCATTTAAGGTGTCACCTGCTCCAGTTGTATCCACTACTTTTGTCTCTACCGCCGGAATCCTTATTATTTCTTGACCATTGTAATACATTAATCCTTCTGATCCTAAAGTTACAATTAATTTATTAGGATATTTTAAAACACAAGATTCCACATCATCAGTGCCAAAAATAGTTTGACACTCGGTTTTATTACAAGTTATTAAATTGATTTTATCAATTAATTCGAAATTTTTTAAATCACTTATAGCTAACTTCTCGGGACGACAAGGAGTCAATACTAGAAATTTTTGATTAGCATGGCAAAATTGGATTAAAGCTTCGGTTACTTCTTTAGGTACTTTTAGTTGGCTTACAATAATTTTGGAATTAAGCAGAACATCTTGATATTTATTTATCATATCTGGTGTAAAACTATTTATAGCTCCTACATAACGTTTAATATCATAATCTTTAGTGTGCTCATTAACATAAATATTAGAATAATCATTACTTAAATTATCTATCATTTCCACATTGGAAGTATCGACACCATAAGTTATTAAATTTTCTAAAATATTTTTCCCAATAGTATCTTTGCCAATGCGCGTGATTATGGTTGTTTTGGCTCCGGCCTTAGCAGCAGCAACGGCTTGATTTGAACCTTTTCCTCCTGGCGAAATAATATCTGGTATTTCATTATAACTGCCATCTTTATTTTGAAAAAAAGTTTGATCTAAAGCACATCCGCCGAAAACACAAATATCGTATTTCATCTTTATCACCTTTCATATTAAAAAACAGAAGTTTTTAATTATTCTTCTGTTTCTGGTTTATTATATTCTTCTAGAATTGCATCTTCGAATAGTTTGCGTACATCATGATTGATTGGATGAGCGATATCCTTATATTCACCAGTAGCAGTTTTTCTACTAGGCATAGCTATAAATAGATGGTCATCTTTTTCAATAATTCTAATATCATGAACAGCAAAAGAATTATCTATTACAACTGTGGCAATACCTTTCATTCGTGAATTTTCTTTCTCAGTCTTATGTACTCTTACTGATGTAATTTGCATAACAACTCTCCTTCTAAAGTATCTTTCAACTTAATATTAGTGTATAGCATATTTAAAAATAAATCAACAAAAATTGTTAAAATTTAACAATTATAAATATTCAATTTTAATTTCTTTTGTAGCAACATCAGCATAGGAAAAACTTTTATTTTCTCCATCGGCTAAAACCGTGAAGATATTGGGATAAATACCGGATATAATCCCCACGTAATTATTAGTTTTATTACGCATACCATAAACCGTCACTGATACTGCTTGATTTAAATTTTGACTTATCTCTTCTTTTATACTATCTAAGTTCAAAAAATCCCCCTTATCTTGGATAACCCACATACATTAAACCATTACATTTTAAACCGCCCATACCATCTTTACCATATTTAGTTTTTTCTAACAGATTTACTAAGTCAATTTCTTTATTGCGTTCAGTTAAAGCTAGGGATACGGCAATTATCGCAGGGTCTAAAGCATGAATATTTACTCTTTTTGGACTTGAAGCAAAATTAGCACCAGCTTTAATTAACTCTTCGTAATTACTTTGACAAGCTCCTGCTATAATTACTAACTTTTCATGACTTTTTTCATACTTTCGGGCAACATTAACGGCATTAACAAAATTAGCACTATTTTTGTAATTGTTGATATCGTGGATATCTCCTTTTTTTCTATAATATGCATCATGACCACTAATTATGACAATATCCGGATTAATACTAGTTAAAAGTTGCGGCAGTTCTTTAGCAATATCTTTCTCAGCAATACATTTACCAACAGCTTGTACTCCCGCTTCTTTATAAAACTTTAAACAACGCTCCAAATATTCCATATCTCCGTCCACGTGAAGCGCTCGAGGAGGCAAGTAGAAATAGTCATTTCTATCCATTAAAAATTCATCTTTAAACTTCTTAATAAAAGCATCATTTTTTTCTGGTTTATTAACTTTTATTAAATCATTTTCCACACTATCCGCGTAAAGACGAACATCTACCCCTTTTAAATAACAAATATTATCTCTAACATTTAAAACTAAAAAAACAGTATCATTTTCATAAGACTTTCTTGTAACATAATCACCTTTTTTTATTTTCATAATGTTCACCATAATATTATATGGTAAATTTATCATTATGATATTAGTTTAATTTATTAGCCAGGTCGATAAATACTTCAATAGGTATTTCTTCCGCTCTATTTTGTAAAGATAAATTATAATTCGTTAAAACGCTTTCAATCTTTTTTAAATCATAATTTGTTAAGTTGTTTTTTAAGTTTTTTCTTTTTTGTTTAAAAGCGTCTTGAACTAATTTAAAAAACATTTCTTCATTTATAACAGGAAATTCTTCTTTTCTTTTTTGAAATTTTACTACAGCGCTATCTACCTTTGGAGCAGGGTCAAAACAAGATGCGGGCACATTAAATAGTTTAGTAATATTAAAATAATAATTTAGATAAATTGTTAAAGAACCATAATCTTTTGATTTAGGCTTTGCTCCAAAACGGTCAGCTACTTCTTTTTGAACCATTAAAAGCATCCCATCGACATCTATTTTACTATCAATTATCTTTTTTATTATTGGAGTTGTAATGTAATAAGGAAGATTAGCAATGACATATAAATTATGATATTGATATTTTTCTATATCTTTTTTTATATCAACTTTTAAAAAATCGGCATAGATTATTTCGGTTTTAGCATTGCTAAGCTTTTCTAAATAAGGTTTAGTACGTTCATCTATTTCATAGCAAATTAAGTTTACATTTTTAGTTTGTAATTTTTTAGTTAATGCTCCTTGTCCAGGGCCAATTTCTAAAACCAAATCATTTTCCTTTAAATCTATAGCCTTAACTATATTATCTAAAATGGTATTATCTTTTAAAAAATTTTGGCCTAAACTTTTTTTATGTTTAAAGTTGTCCACATCCATCACCAATAATATTATAAAACATATTAATAATTAATCAATTTTTTTACTAAAAAAGGGGCTGAGTGGAAATGAATAATTTCACTCAACCCTTTTTGATTTAAAATTTTAATAATTACACAATATTTATCATATAGTATATAAAATATTTTTAAATCTTTACTTTAAACACTTAAGTACAATATTAACAAGATGCATTTTATTATTATATTTAACTGTTTTTGTATATTACATATTAATTTTTATTTGTTTAAATTTTTGCTAAAATTATCATTTTTGTATTCCTCATGATATTTATTTGAGGAAACTATAAAAACAATTTTTATTATGTTAAAATAATCTATGTAAAACATCTTCTTTCGTCAATTAGATGCTTCACATATTGCGTTAGAAATTATGTTTTCTAGCGCCTTTTAATTTTTTTAGCATTAAAAAAGAACTGAGTAGAAATTATTCATTTCCACTCAGCCCCTTTTATTTAGATAACATATCACATATTAAATTAGTAATTTCTGTCGGATTTTCAACAGGAAGTCCTTCTATCAATCTGGCTTGGGCATATAAGACTTTACTATATGCTTTTAATTCTTCTTTATCTTTTTTATATAGATTTTGTAATTTTTTAGCAATTGGGTGGTTTTCATTAATTTCTAGAATTTTTTCAGCATTGATATTTTCAGCGGTTGGCATCTGTTTCATGACTTTTTCCATCTCTACAGATATTTCGCCTGCAGAGGTTAAACAAACAGGATGATTTTTTAACTTGTTTGTGAATTTAACATCTTTAACAGCTATTGTATCTTTAATTAAATTTAACATATCTTTAGATTTTTCATTTAATTTATTTAAAGCTTCTTTTTCCTCTTCTGTATCTAAATCTATATTATCTGAGCAAACATTTTTAAATTCTTTATCATCGTATTTCATTAATGTTTTTAAAACAAATTCATCAACATAATCTGTACAGAATAAGACTTCTTTATCATGTTCAATAACAGCTTCTACTTGAGGAAGCATAGCAATTTGTTCTGTTGTATTTCCACAAGCATAATAAATATCTTTATAATCTTTATGACGTTTGACATAATCAGCTAGTGTAATAAGTTTTTCTTCTTTGGAAGAATAAAACATTAATAAATCTTGTAATTTCTCTTTGTTCATACCAAAATCGTTATAAACCCCAACTTTAATTTGCATACCAAAAGCTTCCCAGAATTTTAAGTAATCAACTTCTTTTTTCTCTTGCATTTCTAAAAGCTCAGATTTTATTCTTTTTTCAATATTGGTAGCAATAGTTTTTAAGACACGATTTTGTTGTAAAGTTTCACGTGAGATATTTAAAGATAAATCTGGAGAATCTACTACTCCTTTAACAAAGCTAAAGTAATCAGGAACTAAATCAGCACATTTTTCCATGATTAAGACCCCATTAGAATATAATTGTAAACCTTTTTCATAATCTTTAGAGTAATAATCATAAGAAGCATGAGAAGGAATATAGATTAAAGAGTTGTATTCAATTGTCCCTTCAGCTGCTGTATGTATCTGTGCCAAGGGTTTTTCATAATCAAAGAATTTATCAGAATAGAAAGTATCATAATCTTCTTGTTTAATATCTTTTTTATTTCTTTTCCATAAAGGAACTAAACTATTAATCACTTCTATTTCTTTATATTCTTCAAATTCGTTTTCTTTTCCTTCTTTTTCTTTAGTTTTGGTAACTTCCATCTTAATTGGATAAGTAATATAATCAGAATATTTTTTAATTAAACTTTTAATATTATATTCTTCTAAATATTGGTCATATTCTTTATCATCATCTTTGATAGTTAAAATTATATCTGTACCATAATTTTCTTTTTCACATTTTTTTATTGTATAGCCATCAATACCACTTGATACCCAACTATAAGCTTCATCACTACCAAAAGCTTTAGATATAACTTCTACTTGCGAAGAAACCATAAACGCTGAATAGAAACCAACACCAAATTGACCAATGATATCTATATTTTCTTTTTTCTTATTATCATTTTTAAAATCAAATGAACCACTCTTGGCAATAGTTCCTAAATTAGTTTCTAACTCCTCTTTATTCATACCTATACCATTATCACTAATAGTTAGGGTTCTTTTATCTTTATCAATATTAACAAAAATGGCAAAATCATCTTTTTTAACTTTAATCTTTCTATCAGTTAATGATTTATAATGTAATTTATCAATAGCATCAGAAGCATTAGAAATTATTTCTCTTAAAAATATTTCTTTATTAGTATATATTGAATTAATCATTAACTCCATTAATCTTTTTGATTCTGCTTTAAATTCTTTTTTCATATATTTCCTCCTAGCACTCATTTATTGGGTTTGCTAATTAAATTATAATACTAAAAATTAGCACTTGTCAATATATGAGTGCTAATTTATTTTATCTTTGTAAATTATCTTTAAAAGAAACCGTAAAATCATTTAGCATTGTGCTATAACTAGCTTGAAATTGCGAGATTATATCATCACTAATAACAAGCTTACCAGCTTCATTAAAAAGATTAATTCCTAATTCTTTTAAAGTTTGTAAATCAGTCTTAATATTTAAATCATTATTACCTAATATTTCAATTAGAGTATAAAAATCTTTTAGAGCATCGGGATTAGCTTTAATTTTTAAATATAAATCTATTCCTAAAAGTGTTCCTAATAAATAAGGACTAGCATCAGGAAATCTTAAAGGATTTTCCCCATCATCAGGATTGACAATATCTATTAACATTTCATCAAATTCATCAACATCACCAAATAGCTTGTATTCTAATGAGTTATAATCTAGATTAGCAAAATAACTCTTAATAATATCTAAGCTTAAATAATTTTCATTTAACTTATATATTTTGTATAAAACATATTCCAAAAATAATCTTTTGGTTTGATTATATGTATCTTGAAAACGGGAAAGAAAATATTTATTAATATCTTCATCAGGATATAGTTTTTGTAAATAGTCTCTTAGAAGAAATTCCATAGTTATAGGAGGAACTTCTTGGAAAACATTAAAAATTGTTCTTTGCTCTAACTTATTCTTACCTTCATTTTGATAGGAAAATTTATGAGTTATTTCATGAACTAAAGAAATAACATCATCTAAGGTGTTATTATAAACAATATTAGTCATACCATTATTAAAAACTCCTGTATCAATAGGTAAATCATAACGAGGGTTTAATTCGGAATTAAAAATTGTATTAGCATAAACCTTTTTATTTTTTTCATCAATTAATGGTTCATTTAATATATTTAAAAAACGATAACCATACTCTTCATTTAGACTGTTAAAAAAATCATAAGTAATTTTGATTGTCTTATTTAGATTTACTTCTAACATGTCTTCTATTTCTATATTAGGTAAGGGATGTTCTAAAACTAAAGGAGCTAGTTTTACATATTTATAGAAATCACCTTTAACTGAACCTCTTTTATTATCTAAGTTTTGAAATACTTCATTTAATAAATTATCATATTTTTCTAAGAGCATATTATATAAAATATCAAAGTGTTTATCTTGATTATCTATTTTATTTATGACTTTAACAAGTAGTCTAAAATCTTGTAAATTATCATTAGTCATTTTCTTTTGAATATCTAGTAGTTTTATTTTGGCTTTCATTATTCCTCCCTGTTAGCTATTTTAAATTCGATGAAACTGTGCTCGCGATTATCAGAGCTAAATATCCCTACTAATTCTATTTTATAAGGACAGTCTTTATCTAAACCTTCTTCTTGGATGTCATCATCAGCAATGTGGATAAACCCTTTATAAGAATTTTCTTTTGTATCAATAATGTATTCAAGTTGATAATCGTTTGATAACATATTTTTCATAAATTTATCTTTGTTTAAAAGTCTTAGAGTTGCTTCTTCACTTATTTCTTCTTTACCAATATCTAGGTCGAGAAATAAACTATGGAAATAAGTATCATCATTAGTTAAACGAAACAAATTTTCTTCGATATCAAATTTTGTTTCTTCATCATTTTTAATTAAGCTTTCTTCATTTAAAAGTTTCTTTAAAAATTGAACATTTTCTTTAGGAGCACCCACATTTATATTATTTTTTAGAAAGATAGTAATAGCATCTGGTAAGGTCATATTAAATTGTGGATTGTTAATTGTTTCTCTTATATAATTTATTTCTTTTTTAGCTACTATGCTTTCATCATATTCTAAACTAAACATATATAAGGCATAGGCTACCTCAAATATGCCTTTTTCGATAAAATAATAACCTAAAGCTCGATAATATTTAGCTAAGTCACGAGAAGTTAATATAAGTGGATACACTTCGTCTGTTACTTTATATAGATTATCCCAATCTTTTTGAAATTTATAAGTTTCTATTTTTTCATAATATAAATCCGTATTCATAGGATTGTAAATTAAACCTTTTTTGATATAATCTAAGGCCTCTTTAAATTTTTGCTCTTCATTAGCTATATAAGCAAGCCATTGATAAGCAATATCTAGTTTACAATTTACCCATATAATATTTTTTTTAGGTTTAAATTTTTGAATATAAACATAAAATTCTCCCACATTACTAAAACATAAGTCTTCCTCTTTAGAGTCTTGTTTAATTAGAGGTGTTACTTTCATTATATATTCTTCTAAAATTGTTTTAGCTTTAGCAAAGTTTTTAGCATTGATAAGTTTACTAGCTATTAATAATTTTTCATTTTCTTGTTCTATGTTTGATAAATCCATTTTTATCTCCCTTCTAAGTAGGTATTAATTTCTCTTTGTTTCTTATTATAAGTCGCTTGGCGATATTTTTAAAGTTTTTTCATAAAAAAAAGCTTTATATTAGGATAAAGCCTTTCCAATTATTTTATGGAGTCATTTACTGTTTTTTATAAAAAATTCTTTTTTAATTAAATTAAATATAATTTCTTTTTCTTCTTTTTTGAAAATATCTTTTTGCTTATTTATTTTATCATTGTTCCATTTATAAAAATTGTAACCAAAAAATTTATCTATGAAAGATTTATTAAAAATTTCAACTGTATTTTTATATCTGGGAATAAAATGAAAATGGACATGTGGATTTTCATCATCTCGATATGCATTATTCATAAGGCAACAAAAATTAAACATAGTAGCATTAAATAATTTTTTCATTACTCTTTCTAGTTCTTTTTCTAATATTCCTAATTCTTGCCACTCCTCAGTTGTTAGACTTCCTAAATGTTCTTTTTGATTACTAATTACGCAATATCCTAAAAAATGTTGTTTCCAATCGCAAAATATAACATCCCAATTTTTTCCATGATATATATACTTAGAATATTTTCTCATAAATATTTTTCCAATTCTTTTATTTTATCTAAATCCATTGGTGGTGTTTTTTCTAAAGGATATTTTATGTTTAGTTCTTTATATTTATCCACTCCGTATAAATGATAAGGAAGCAATTCTACTTTTAAGACGTTAGGAATTTTAGAAATGTACTTTTTTAAAGCTAAGATGTATTCTTTTGTATCATTTAAACCTGGTACTATGACACTTCTTAACCAAAAATCTTTGTTCATCTTTATAGCAACATCTAAAAATTTATTAAATTCTGCCATGTTAGAACCGGTTATGGTTTGGTAGTTTTGTTCATCTACCGCTTTAATATCTAAGATAATTAAATCAACATATTTTAATATTTCTTCATAACCACCTACACCCACACCAGCAGTATCTAGGGCAGTATGAATTTTTTCTGCCTGGCATTTTTTTAAAATATCTATTAAGAAGTCTTTTTGTAATAAGGGTTCGCCCCCACTAAACGTAACACCACCATTAGTGTAGTAATTTTTATAACGTTTTATTTTTTGAAATAGTTCCTCAGAAGTCATTTTTTTATCTTCGGTCATTTGCCATGTTTCAGGATTGTGACAATAAAGACATCTTAATTTACAACCTTGCATAAAGACCACATATCTTAGCCCTGGACCATCTACTAAGCCCATGGGTTCAACACTTGAAATATACCCTTGCATTAAATACTTCCGTGAAAAGTTCTACTTATAACTTCCAATTGATGGGCGCGAGAAAGACGAATAAATCTAACTGCATAACCGGATACTCTAATTGTCAAATTTGGATATTTATCGGGGTTTTCCATTGCATCTTCTAGCGTTTCTCTATTTAAAACGTTAACGTTTAAATGATGAGCACCTTGTTTAAAGTAGCCATCCATAATGTTTACTAGATTGGCTTTTCTTTCGTCTTCACTATGTCCTAGGGTATTAGGAATAATGGAGAAGGTATTAGATATTCCATCTTCACAAACATTAGGATATGGGATTTTAGCAACAGAGTTTAAAGAAGCTAAAGCCCCACTAGCATCTCTACCATGCATTGGATTTGCTCCCGGTGCAAAAGGTTCACCAGCTTTTCTACCATCAGGGGTAGAGCCGGTTTTTTTACCATAGACAACATTAGATGTAATTGTTAAGATTGATAAAGTATGCTTAGCATTTTTATAAAGTTTATATTGGGATAATTTGTTAAAAAATCTCTGAACTAAATCTATACCCATACTATCAACACGGTCATCATCATTACCATATTTGGGGAAGTCCCCTTCTATTTCAAAATCAATAGCAACCCCTTGTTCATTACGAATTGGTTTTACTTTAGCATATTTAATTGCTGATAAAGAATCGATAGCCACAGAGAAACCGGCGATACCAAAAGCCATTAATTTTTCTGGGTCTGTATCATGTAAAGCCATTTGACCAGCTTCATACGCATATTTATCATGCATAAAATGGATTATATTCATGGCATCAACATAAATTTTCGCTACTTTATCAAGCATTTTATCATAGACAGTCATTACTTTATCATAATCTAAATATTCATCAGTCATTTTTTCAAAGCCATCAATAACTTGGTCGCCTTTAACTTCATCAACACCGCCATTAATAGCATATAATAATGCTTTAGCTAAGTTACAACGCGCTCCAAAAAATTGCATTTGTTTACCAACAGTCATGGCAGAAACACAACAAGCTATGGCATAGTCGTAACCATGAATTGGACGCATTAATTCATCATTTTCATATTGAATTGCATCAGTATTGATAGACATTTTAGCACAATATTTTTTAAATTTATCAGGAAGTTTATCACTCCATAAAACGGTCATATTAGGTTCTGGAGAACTTTCTAAGTTAGTTAAAGTATGTAAATATCTAAAAGATGTTTTAGTAACTAAAGAGTGTTTTTCATCAAGCATACCACCAATACTTTCGGTAACCCAAGTTGGGTCCCCAGCAAAAAGTTCATTATATTCTGGCGTTCTTAGATGACGAGCCATACGCAATTTAATGATAAAGTTATCAATAATCTCCTGTGCCTCTTTTTCAGTTAAGATTCCTTCTTGTAAATCTCTTTCTATATAAATATCTAAGAAAGTTGAAGTACGACCTAAGCTCATAGCTGCTCCGTTATTTTCTTTAATGGCTGCTAAGTAACCAAAGTATAACCATTGTGTCGCTTCTTTAGCATTAGTTGCAGGAAGCGAAATATCAAAACCATAACTTTGCGCCATATCTTTAATTTCTTGTAAAGCTTTAATTTGCATACTTACTTCTTCTCTTAAACGAATTACATATTCTGTTAATTCTTCTTGTTCTAGTTTAAGTAAATCTTTTTTCTTTTCTTCGACTAAAAAATCAATACCATATAAAGCAATACGACGATAATCACCTATTATTCTTCCTCTTCCATAAGCATCGGGAAGACCAGTTAGTAAACCACAATGACGAGCTTTTCTAATATCAGTTGTATAGGCATCAAAAACTCCGTCATTATGAGTTTTGCGATATTTATTAAAATATTTATCTATATCTTTATTAAGTTCATAACCATAGGCAGATAAAGCGGATTTAACCATCCTCATACCACCAAAAGGATTAACTATTCTTTTAAGAAGTCCATCTGTTTGTAAGCCAACAATGACATCATCTTCTTTACAGATATAACCCGGTTTAAAGTTATTAATTCCCGATACTTCATTTACTTCAACATCATATATTCCTTTATCTAGTTCTTCTTTTAAAGCTTTTTCACAAACTTGCCAAACTGCTTTAGTTTTATCAGTTGGACCTACTAAAAAACTTTCATCTTCTGTATATTCAGTATAATTTTCTTTGATAAAAAGAGCAACATCTATTTTTTGTTTCCAGTTTTCTCCTTTAAAATTATGCCATGCTTTTTCCATTAATATCACTACTTTCCTTAGATATTATATAAATTAAAAAGAGTATAAACAATATGAAGTCCTAAAAATTTACTTATTTTTGTCATAAAAAAACTCTTTTTTCAAGAGTATATTTTTTATAAATTTTAATAACCTTCTCTTAGTACATCATAAGTAATAGGAGTATTACCAATTTGACTACGAGCTGCATGTTCACTTGGCATTAGTAAATCTAATTTATGTCCTGTTACACCTCTATCTAAAACGATAGCAATGATTGGTTCACTAGAAACTTTTTCCGCATTAATAGAAACAATAGAACCGCACTCTAAATTTTTAGAAGAAGCAACAATTCTTACATCACCATAAGTTTTATCATTATAATTAATTGTACCATCTGATAAATCAATACTAGCATCACAAGCAAGACGTCCTGAACATAAAGGACAATTATATACATAACCAGTCATTTTACTAGAATAACTTTTAACTGGCGTAACATCTTCTTTAACAATTTGATTTTCTTCAGTAATTTGGTCATTTAACATCTGAGCAACAGCTTTCTCTTCTTCGCTTACTGTCGAAATATCTAATATAGCTAAAGCTTGGACATCAACTTGTTTATTTAAATTACTATTTCGGGCATTTAAAACCATCGTATTTGTTTGACTTTCTAAAATCATTACCAGTAAAAATATAACAATGGTTTTTAAAACAATGCTTATCTTTTTTATTAGGCAATGGTTCATATAACACCCTCCTGTTACAATAAAAATTTTAACATATATTATATTAAATGTCAAAAATGTGCCTAATATTCATATTGGTAATATTTTCTACTTGACTTATTGATAAATTATATAAATCAGCAAGGAATTCTGCTATTATTTTGATGTTCTTCGGTTCATTTTTTTGACCACGATAAGGTACAGGAGTAAGATATGGACAGTCCGTTTCTAAGACTAAATCGGTAATTTCCAGTTTAGTTAAGGTTTCTTTTAAATTACAATTTTTAAAAGTAACTACTCCATTAATTCCTAATTTAAACCCTAGTTTTAGAAATTCTCTAGCTGTTTCAATACTACCATTAAAAGCATGTATTACTCCTCTATTATGATGTTTTTTTAGAATTCTTAATATATCATCAGTTGCGTTACGATTATGGATAATAACTGGCAGATTGCATTTTTCGGCTAGGTTTAATTGCTTTTCAAAAAGCTCTATTTGTTTATCTTTATTTTCCTTAGTATAGTAATAATCAAGTCCTATTTCTCCAATTGCAATTATTTTTGGAGTATTAAGATTAGCTTTGATAAATTCTAAATCTTTTTGTTTATAACTATCAGCAAATTCTGGATGAATTCCTAAAGCTCCATACATACTTGGATACGTAGCTAAAAGATCAATTAATTCTTCACAACTATTTCTATCTGTAGCATTATTTATAAATCTATTAACTCCATTTTCACAAGCAGTATTAAGTACTTCCTCAATGTTTTCAAAGTCACATTTAAAAATATGGCAATGGGTATCTGTTAACATATAATCACCATATTTATTTTACCAAATTTAAAAATCAATATCTACTTGTTCACATATTAAAAAGTTAGCTATCTTCGCCCCTATTTCCGCTTTTTCAGATAAAGGTTTTAAGTCATGAATTATAATTAACCCCATACTATCAGCAGAACTTATTAAAGGAATTATGAGAAAGTATCCTTCTATTAAGGTATCTTCAGTCAATTTAAGAGTTTTAGAACTTTGTGCATTTAAGGTATCTCTTTTATCTATTAAGTAAGTTAAATCTTCACTAATATTTTTATTTTTTAAATTTTTAAATTCTTCTTTTCCATAACTGGATATTATATGTTCCCGGTCGGTGATAGCAACATTATAATCCATTATTTCATGAAGCATTTTACATATTCTATCGGTAACTGATAACATATCATCTAATTTAGAATATTTTTTTAAGACTATAGCATCTAAATCAATGAATATTTCCATATTTTCGCCATCTCTTATTTTTAAATTGCGTCTTATTTCTTTAGGAATTACAATTCGCCCTAAATCATCTATTCTTCTTATTACTCCAGTTGATTTCAAAATAAAAGCCTCCACTTCTATTTATATTGTGGAGGATTTTCGACAAAAAATACTAATATTTATAAAAAATATAAATTAATCTTTATCTATACCATAGATACATTTATCATAAATAAATTGAGTAATTTTTTTCATATCGTTAGAATTGTAATATTCAGTTAATAATTTGTTAAAATCATTTATATATTCTTCTTTAATGCTTATTATGCCACAACCATTTTCTATCATTATTTTATTAGCAATAAGCATACTAGTTCTTTTATTTCCATCCCAAAACATTTGGGTTCTCATTAAATATAACATTAATTCTATAGCTGCTTTAGTTTTGCTTTCTTGTTTTAAATAAATTTTTATTTGGCTTTCAATTTGCCCTTTATCAGGAATTTCAGGAATATAATGGGCACCTCTTATTCCAACTTTACCAGTTCGTAATTTTCCCCACTCTAAAGATTCATTACGAGAAACATAAGAATTTATTTGACAAATATAATCAACACTTAATTCTTGGTTAATATTCTTCATTAAATATTGCCAGGCATCTCGCAAATTTAAAATACAATTTATTTCATCTAATTTCATAGAAGGTACATTAACACCGTCTAAAATTGTTTTAGTATCTTGATAAGTAACATCAATTCCTTCTAATTTAGCACTATTGTATATATTAGAAACTAATTCTTTTTTAGCTAAAAATACACTTTCATTTCTTGTTAGTTGATACTTATCAAGCATATTCTCCACTTCCTATGTTTATATTATAACTAAATTAATTGAGCTAAACAAGGCAAATATTTTAATATGTATTTTTTGAAATATTTTGCAAAAACTATGTAAAAATTAGAAGCTTTTGAAATATTTTGCGATTTAATTGACTTTTAAAACACATTAATTTATAATTAAATTGGTGATGGTATGATAGCAAGAGATACATATTTAAATAAATTAATATCCTTAAAAGATAAGAATATTATTAAAGTCATAACAGGTATTAGAAGATGTGGGAAATCTACATTATTTAATTTATATATTGATTATTTAAAATCGATAAATATCAAAGATACTCAAATTATCAAATTAAACTTAGAAGACCCTGAATATAATTTTAAAGATTATTTAGAATTATATAATTATATAAATAAAAAATTAAAAGATAATAAAAAGTACTATATTTTTTTAGATGAAATTCAAAATATTAAAAATTTTGAAAAAGCTGTTGATGGGCTTTATATTAAGGAAAATGTTGATTTATATATAACTGGTTCAAATGCTTATCTTTTATCAGGAGAATTAGCCACTTTTCTTTCAGGAAGATATATCGAAATTAAAATGCTTCCCTTATCTTTTAAAGAATATGCTAGTGCTTTTCCGAAGTCTACTAATAAACAAGAATTATTTTTAGACTATATGCAAAATGGTGGCATGCCCGGAACTATTGAATTTAATGACAATGAAGAAAATTTAAGAGATTATTTAGATGGTATTTTTTCTACTATAGTTTATAAAGATATAATGACTAGAAATAATATAAATGATAAAATTCTTTTAGAGAGTATTATAAAATTTATTTTTGATAGTATTGGTAGTCCTATATCAATTAAAAAGATTAGTGATACTTTAAATTCTAATCATATTACTATAAGTAGTCATACTGTTGAAAATTATATTAATGCCTTTTTAGAAAGTTTTCTTATTTATAAAATAGAAAGATATGAAATTAAAGGAAAAAGATACTTGTCTCGCGATTTTAAATATTATGTTTGCGATGCGGGCTTAAGATATGCTCTTTTAGGCAATAAAGCTAATGCTCAAAGTGGGCATGTATTAGAAAATATAGTTTATTTAGAGTTATTACGTCGCGGTTACCAAGTTTATATTGGTAAAGTAGATAAATATGAAATTGACTTTATTGTCCAAAATCATGAGGGTATAGAATATTATCAAGTTGCTTTATCGGTAAGAGATGAAGATACTTTAAAAAGAGAATTAAGACCACTAGAAAATACTAATGATTATTATCCAAAAACAATTTTAACTTTAGACAATGATTTAGCTACAGATTATAATGGAATTAAAAAAATAAATGTTGTTGATTGGTTACTAAATGAAAAATGAAACAAGTTATAAACTTATTTCATTACGAATAAAGCCTAATAAATTTACTAGATAATAGATAAAATGTTTTTCAAGATTTTTAATTGGTAATTTTATATATATCTTTTTAGACATATATCTTAAAGTAAATTTAGGATTGATATTATAAACTGCTAAGAATAGTTTATCTCCCTCTAATTGGTTAGATATTTCTTCAGGGATTTCAATTTCTACTTCACGTTCATTTTGAACTACTCGTTCTACTTTTAAAGCTATAGCTAGTTTTTCAAACCACTCTTCATACATGTATATTTCCATTTTGTCATCTATCTTACCAAAACGGTCTTCTAATTCTCTTTGCACTTCTTTTAGTTTACTTAAACTATCAATTTCATTTATTTTTTTATGAACTTCTATTTTTATTTCTTCATCAGATACATAGTTATCGCTTATGTGCGTATCTACTTCTATTAATGATTTGTTAGAAGTGTCTTCAACCTGAGGAGTATTACCATTAAGTTCGGCTATTTCATCTTCAATCATTTTCATAAATAAGTCAATACCAACTGTATCAACAAAGCCAGCTTGTTCGCTACCTAAGATATCTCCTGCTCCTCTAATAGCTAGGTCCCGCATGGCAATTTTGTAACCACTACCTAACTCTGTAAACTCTTTAATGGCTTGTAATCTTTTAACAGCATCATCATTTAATACTTTTCCTTTGTTGTACATGAAATATGCATAAGCTATTTTGTCACTACGACCAACTCGTCCTCTAATTTGATAAAGTTGCGACAGACCAAAACGGTCGGCATCGATAATAATTAAAGTATTGGCATTAGGAATATCAATTCCTGTTTCAATAATAGTTGTACAAACTAAAACATCAAATTCATAGTTTATAAAGTTTTCCATAATGTCTTCAAGTTGGTCTTTAGGCATTTGCCCATGGGCATAGTTTATGCGCGCTTCGGGAACTAAGTTTTTGATTTTATCGACCTGGTTTTCGATACTTTCTACTCGATTATAAAGCATAAAAACCTGGCCACCTCTAGATAATTCTTTATAAATAGCATCTTGAATTAAAACATCTTCTTCTGATACTACATATGTTTGAACTGGATAACGATTAACGGGTGGTGTATCAATGATGGATAAATCACGAAGTCCTGATAAAGCTAATTTTAAAGTACGAGGTATTGGTGTAGCAGATAAGGTTAGAACATTAACATCTTTTTTTAATGCTTTTATTTTTTCTTTATGAGTAACCCCAAAACGTTGCTCTTCATCAACAATTAGAAGACCCAATTTTTTACAAACAATGTCATTACTAAGTAATCTATGGGTACCAAAAACTAAATCTATGGTTCCATCTTTTAAGGCATTGATTATTCTAGTTTGTTCTTTTTTGGCTGTAAAACGATTTAATAAACCAATATTGATGCCAAAGTTTTTAAATCTTTCTAAAGCAGTATTATATTGTTGTTTTGATAAAATGGTCGTTGGACATAAATATAATACCTGATAGCCATTTAAGATGGTTTTAAACATCCCTCTTAATGCTACTTCCGTCTTTCCATAGCCAACATCTCCACATAAAAGACGGTCCATGGGATTTTCACTACGCAAATCATCATTGACATTATGAATTGCTTTTAATTGGTCACGTGTCTCTTCATAAGCAAATTCGGAAGCAAAGATAGCTTCTTCGGGAAAATCTAGATATTTTTCTTTTTTGATTTTTTTTCTTTCAGCATAAAGACGAATTAACTCGGCAGAAATATCTTTTATTTTCTTTTTTAAAGTTTGTTTAGTTTTTTGCCATGATATAGAATTTAATTTATTTATTTTAGGGTGTGCATCTTCTTTATTAGCATATTTATAAATAGTATTTATCTTTTCAACTGGGATATATATTTTATCGTTATCTTTATAATTTATTTGTAAGTAATCTTTTTGCATGCCACTTTTGTTTAAAGTAACCACACCATTATAGATACCAATACCATGAGCAGCATGAACTACATAATCACCCTTTTTGATATCATTAAAACTACTTATTCTATTTCCTAATTTATAAGAGTTTTTATAATTAATTTTTCTTTTAGTAATATTTTCAATATCATATTCACTAATAATTACTAAATCGGCTAGCATAAAACCATTATTGATTTTTTTATTAAGGATATTAATTGTACCTGGTTTTGCTTCTTTGATATCACCAATTATTTTAGTGTCACTTTCAAGTAATTCATTTATTTTACTTATTTGTTTTGCCCGAGATAGGAAGAAAATTACTTTTTTATTTTGTAGTTTCATCCCTAAAGCAAAGTCTTTTAATTTAGCAAAGTTACTGTCAAAGTTTGTTATATCTTTAGTCTCATAATTAAAGTTAGGGATTTTATTTATCTTATTATGAAACATACTGATATAGTTTGTTTGTTTTGGGTTTAGTTCATTTAATTCAAACATGTATTTATAATCAGGGGCAATATTTTGCGATAGTTTATATTCAAACATATCTTTTTCCAGCTTTTCATAGCCAGCTTGGATTTGGTCATAATTATAAAATATAACAAGGGGATTATCTAAATAAGTCGCCAAAGATGCGTGCTTTTTTGTGGCAATTTCCGCAAAGGGACGTAAGTTTATCTCTTCTTTTTTAGTAATTGATATTTGCGTTTCTTCATTAAAATAACGGATAGAATCTATTTCATCACCAAATAATTCTATACGGACAGGGTGTTCTTCTTCCAGTAGGAAAACATCAATTATATAACCGCGCACGGCATATTCTCCAGTAGCTGTAACTAGAGAATCTTTTTTATAGCCTAAATCTTCTAAAGTAGAAATTATTTCATCCCTTTTTATTTTATCTTTAACTTTGATTTTAGAAAGGTATTTTTTTGTTTCATCTGGGTTAGGTAAGAATTTTAAATAACCCATTAGGTTCGTAATTACTATTTTTGGTGTATTTTCTTTGATGCTTTCGAGAGTTTCTAGTCTTTTAACTTTTAAGTCAGGAGACATTGCTAAGGCTACCGAAGTTAAAAAGTCGTCCATAGGAAAAAGTAAAACATCTTTTGTATAAGTGCTTAAGTTACTGTAAAACTGATTGGCCTCGTATAAGCTATTAGTTACTACTAAAATATTTTTTTTAGCTTTATGAAATTTTGTTAACACGTAAAAAACATTTAACTCAAAAGTTAAACCGGTTATATTTGTATTATCTTCAAAGTTTACAATGTTTTCCAAAAAATTCATAGTCAACCTCTTTTATTATATTTACTCATTAAGTCAGTAAAATTCATAATAGAAAAATCTTCAATTATATTATGAGTTTGAGAAAGAATATTATTTAGGATATCTATTTCTTTTTTCGAAAATTTACCTAAAACATAGTCTTTAGTATCTAACTCTTTATTGTTAGAAATACCTACTTTTAAACGTTTAAAGTTTTGAGTACCCAAATGAGCAATTATTGATTTAATACCATTATGACCCCCTGCACTACTATCTTGTTTTAATCTAATACTGCCAACTGGTAAATCGAGGTCATCATGAATTATTAAGATATCTTCTAAAGGTATATTATAGTAATCAACATATTTGCGCACAGCTTCTCCTGATAAATTCATGAAAGTAAGAGGTTTTAAAAAAAGATATTTTTCGTTGTTAATTGTTGTTTCGTAATATAAAGCACTATTTTTAGTTTTCCATTTTACTTTACCTAAGTATGTATCTAGTATCATAAAACCAATATTATGTCTTGTAATGGCATATTCTTCGCCAGGGTTTCCTAAACCAACAATTAATTTCATAACCCACCACCTTTTTTATTTTATCAAAACTATTTATTTTTTTCGAATTTTTCGACAACTTAAATCTGGTTGCCAATCTGACCCACTATCTTGATATTCTATAACTTCGACAGAAGAACGATATATTTGTTCTATATTATCCATATCAATTTTATATTGAGGCATTTGACAAGAATATCTTACATACCAACCAATATCATCTTTTTGAAAGGTTCCTGTTTCTGTAACACTAATATCTTGACCACCTTGTAATTCTAAATCTTTATATACTAATTTCTTCGCATCGGAAGCAGCAAAGGTATAAATACCCATTGTTCCGGAAACATATTCCTTAGTTTCTTGCACTTTTAACTTGCTACTATCAACACCTATAGCATTATTAGCATTTTCATAATATGAACAGAAGCTTCCTACTAAAGAAGCATTAACAATATCTTCAGGAATAGTATACATTAAAAATGTTAATAAGGTTTTTACATCGGAAATAGTATAGTTAAGACTTAAATCAGCATTTGTAATTCCTAAAGAATTCATTTTTTCTTTTGATGATGAAATATTATTTTGGCCAATTTCATAATCAGAATTTAAAAGTTGCAAATTTCTATTGATTTTTCTCACATATTTTTGTAAGTCATAAGAAGATATATCAGGTGTCATAGCAGTTAAGTATTGATATAATAAACCTAATGCTAATACTATTTCTTTTTCGACTAAAATTTTTTCTTTTGAAGACATAATCCTTTATTTCCTTTCTAACTTTTTATTTAATGCTAAAGTGTATTCTGGCATATCACAAGTATATTCTACTAGCCAGCCAATTTTTTCTTGATTAAATGGGCTTTTTAATTTAGTTGTAATATTTCTATAGCCTTTATTTTCCAAAAAGGCATTTACTTTTTCTAAAGACCCTTTACCATTACAAGAATATACTTTCATTACACCAGTTTGAGATACAAACTCTTCATTAATTGGTAAATCGTTTCCATTTACATTTATTTCTAAAAGAGGGTTTTCAGTTTTTTGATTACTTAAAAAGCCTCTTAAAGATATGGTTTTAATTTCACTAGGAATTAGATAGTTATAAACAAGCTTTAGTTGTTCTAAGTTTTCAATTAGGTATTCTAAATCGTAATCTTTTCCTACTTTTGAAAAACCAAAATCTGGTTCTTTTTCTGATGATTTTTTTAAATGAGTTAAATCTTTAATTGTATATAAAGATTTTTGATATCTTAATAAGTTTTGCATCATTTTATTAAAACTAGTTATTTCAAAGTAATTTAAAGACCTACTTTGATTAGCTATATAGTTATAAAGTAAAGCCATAGCAGCAATGCACTCAGAATTTATTTCTATTTTCTCTTTTTTCATCAAGGTTTCCTCCTGACTTTTTATTCTAGCATAACTAAACCTATTTTAAAACAAATTTTTAAAGGTAGAAAGAGTACTAGAATATACAGCAGGCAACAGTTTTAAACCAGGCTTACCATTTTTTACAGCTTTTATCAAAATTAGAGGTGCCTCTTTATTAGAAGTTGTGTATATTGGAACTAGTTTTTTTATATGGAGATTATAAGAAGACATAATCTTAATGATTTCTTCTAATCTTGAAGAACGATGAACTAAATAAAATTCGCCATTATTTTTAAGAAGGCCACTAACTAATTCTATTATATCTTTTAGGGTTATTTTAACTTCATGTCGCGCAATAGCTTTTAAGGAAGATGCATTAATAATGGATGTATCTTCATATTTAAAATAAGGAGGATTACAAGTAATTATATCTATTTCTTCTTTGGAAAAATAATTTAAAGAGTTACTAATATTATCATTGATTAGAAAAATCTGGTTTTCTTTATGGTTATGTTTAACTGATTTAACGGCTAAGTTATAGATTGGTTCTTGTAATTCCATACCATATATTTTGTTTTTATATTTGCTAGAAAGAACTAAAGGTACAGAAGCATTTCCTGTACATAAATCAAGAATAATTTGCTTTGAATTTTTCGGTTGAACAAATTCAGCTAGTAAAAGAGAATCTAAAGAAAATTTAAATCCCTCTTCTAATTGATATATTTGCATATCATAATCATATAAATCATTTAGAACAGTTTTCACAATTTAACCTTACTTCATACTTGTTGCCATCAACGTCAACTTTATACGCTCTATTTAATATATCGACACTTACTACTTTACCTTCACCATACTCTGTTTTAACAATATCACCTACTAAAGGCATACCTTTTTGACATCTTGTATACTCTTCATCTTCATATGTTAGACAACAAAGTAGACGGCCACACTGTCCATTAATTTTGGAAGGATTAATAGCAATATTTTGATTTTTTACCATGTTAATAGAAATAGAGCCCACATGTTCTAAAAAGTTTTTACAACATAAGCAACGACCACATTGCCCAATACCTCCCACTTCTTTGGCTTTATCACGAACACCAACTTGGCGCAGTTCAATACGAGTACGATATATACCTGCAAGAGCTTTAGCTAACTCACGAAAGTCTACTCTTTCATCAGCAGTAAAATTAAATAACAATTGTTTTCTCTCAAAGTTAAAGTTAGCATCGATAAATTTCATATCAAGGTTGAATTTCTCTGCTAGTTTGCGAGCATTTTCTAAAGCTTTTAAGGCATCTTTTTTATTTTGTTCTACTTTTTTTCGGTCCTCTTCAGTTGCTATTCTTAAAATCATTTTGATATTTTCAATGCCTTTATTATCTGTAATTTTTTTTACAATGTAACCAAATTGTTCACCATTTTCAGTTTCTACTATAACTTCCTGTCTCGCAGTTAAATCAGGATTTTCAAAGTTAAAATAATATATTTTTCCTCTTTCTTTAAAAGATACACCATATGTTTGCATTATATTTTCTCCATTTCTAATACAAAGTTATCAAGTAACAACTCAATATTAACATTAAATGCTATTCTTTCCAAGACATTATATAAAGCTTTTTGTAAAGATATTAGTTTTTTTAATTCCATATTTTCTAAAAAAGCAAATTCTTTTGGGATGTTTTTTTGATTGATTATTTCATTAGAAATTAAATATAGATAATTAAAAAATTTATTAACAGATAACCTATCCGGCAGGTTGGGAAGTAACACTTTTTTATTTAGGTATATACCATTTTCTTCTTTATTTATAATTTTTAAAAGATATGAACTGCCTAGTTTTTGAAATAAAACTATCTCTTCTGCAGTACTATTAAGTTCTTCTAATAAACTTTGATTTTCGTATCTGATATTTATTATTTGGCAACGACTTTTGATTGTTTCTAACATTGCTTCTTTATTATTGGTTAGAAAGAATCCTAAAATATTAGCTTCGGGCTCTTCTAAGAATTTTAACATAGTATTAGCAGAAGATGAGTTTAACTTCTCGGCATTGTTTATAATATAAATGTTATTGGTAATATATAAAGGTTTAGCTTTAAAGGCATCCTTTAATTCTAAAATTTGATTTTTTTTGATTAATTGTCCTTCTGGATAAATTTCTTTGATGTTAGGAATTATGTTGTTTTCAATTTGATAACATAAATTACACTCTTCACAATTTTCTTGGTAGTTTTGCGGACAGCTTATTTGTTTAATGAATTCTTTGATATCTTTACGACATTTATTTAAATCATTGGTAACAAACAAAAAAGCATGGGAAAGTTTATTCTCATGGTATTTTTTTATTAATTCTTTTATTTTACTACTTTCAATCACAACCATTACCTCTTTACTTTAGGACAAAAAACATTAAGATTAGCGAGAATAATCCCGGAAATCCTAAAAAAGAAACCACTCCAACATTTATTAAATTTATCGGGATAAATATATTAATAGATGATAAAATAAAATTCAAACCATAAATTACAAATACTGCCGTACATACTTTTCTAATTATTGTTCCTATTTTTCTAATCATAAGTATCTCCTTATTGGAAATCTTATGCATGTCGAGATTATTTAGAACTTTATTTCCCGGGAAATTATTCTTCTGATATAATTTTTCGGTCTTTTAAAGCTTTATCAAGAGAAATTGGGTCAAGATAATCTATATCAGCTCCCATAGGAATTCCGTATGGCAAGCGAGATATTTTAACATTTTTATTTTTGACAATCTTATTTATGAACATCGTGGTAGCTTCTCCCTCAACACTTGATTTTAAAGCTATAATTATTTCACAATCATCGACATTTTCAATTCGTTTGAGAAGACTTGCTAAATTGATATCTTCAGGGCCTCGGTCATCAATTGGCGAAATTAAGCCATTTAATACATGATATGTTCCGGTGAAGTTTCCAGATTTTTCAAAAGCCACTAAACTTTTGAAATCTTCTAGAATACAAATTAGATTTTTATCACGTTTTTCATTGGCGCAGATATCACATATGTCATTACTAGTTAAGTTTCCACATATTTCGCAAGGGTGTAATCTTTTTTTAGCATTTATTAAACTATTAGCAAAATCAGTTACTTCTTCTTCAGATAATTTTAAGATAGATAGAACTTGTCTTTCTGCACTCTTTTCACCAACGCCCGGAATTTTTTTGAAATTCTCGATAGCAAAATTTAAATCATCAGGATATATCATTAAAATAAATCACCTAGAGGTCCGGCAGTGGCTCCCATTTGTTCACTTACTTCTTTGCTTGCTTTGTCTAAAGCTTCTTTTATTGCTATTTTTAACATGTCTTCTAATATTTCAATATCATCAACATCAAAAGGTTTATCCTTTTTAATATTTAAGGAAACTAATTCTTTATTACCATTAAAAACCACTTCAACTAATTCAGATTTACCAGTAAATTCTTTTTTACCAATTTCTTCTTTCTTTTTCATCATTTCTTTTTGAATTTTATGAGCTTGAGCCATTAAGTTTTGCATATTCATTTTCTTTCACCTTATTCCTTTACTATTTCTATTTTATTTTTATCAAAAATATCCCCTGCTATATTTTCAATATCTTCTTTATTTTCAATATACAATGGAACTTCTTCCTTTATTTCATATTTTATATGATTATTTAAGTCATTTATATATTGCTTCTTTATAATATTCCACTCATCGCTATTAACAGCAATTATTTTATATTTTAAATTATACTGCTTATTAAAATATTCTTCTATCTTTTCTGTACTAATATTAATTAAACCTGCTGAGCTATCAGTTATTGTTTCAATTATAAAATAACAATCTGAAGAAACAATTAAATTGGTATCACAAATATTTAAGTATATATTGTTATCCACAGTTTTAATAAATTTTATAAATTCTTGCCATTTGTTTTTTAAATCAATTAAGAAACTTTTTTGAGCAGCTGCCAAACAGTTATTAATTCTAATTTTTTTAAATTCTTCTAATTTTGTATCATTTACAGTATTTTTTTCTTCTTTTTTTGGTTCATTTATGACTTTTTCGGGAGTTTTTTTATCTTCTTCACTATTTCCCGGGAAATATTCTGCGGTTTTTTCTAAAATATCAGGTGTTTCTTGTTTACCCATATAGCTTAAGACAATCATCTCAATTAAAATATAAGGGTCGACACTCATAAGTTTATTAGAAAGAGTATCATTTAATTCTAGAATTAATTTTTTGATATCTTCAAAAGTCAAGTTTTTTTCTTCGACTTTACTAGTTTTAATGTCAAATGCTAAATCCTTTAAAGCATTTAATAATTTATTTATAAACACCTTGCTATCAATGCTCGAATTTTTAAATTCCTGTAATATTTCTAACATACCTTGGATATCATTATTTTCAATTGTATTAATAAACTCAGCAATTTTCGCCGTTGATATTGTTCCAAAGGTATTTAATACTGTATCTATTGTTATTTCATCAACAGTTTGCGAAGCTAACTGGTCTAAAATACTTAAGGCATCTCTTAATCCACCCTCAGCTAAATAAGCTATTTCTGAAAGAGCTTCTGATGTAATTTTGATGTTTTCTTGTTCACATACATAAGCTAACCTTTTTTCTATATCCGAAGGAGATATCCTTGTAAAATCAAAACGCTGCGTTCTAGAAAGAATTGTTATTGGCACGTTTTGAATATCCGTTGTAGCTAAGATAAATACAACATGGGCAGGAGGTTCTTCTAAAGTTAATAACAGAGCATTGAAAGCACTTTGCGATAGCATATGCACTTC
Organism: uncultured Bacilli bacterium; assembly: GCA_947594925.1. GTDB lineage: Bacteria > Bacillota_I > Bacilli_A > RF39 > UBA660 > HGM10766. The sequence continues at coordinate 46,797 of CANQEJ010000001.1, read as the reverse complement.
ATCTATTATATATACTTTATATTTAGAATTGCTTGGAGCAAGTTTTATATTATTAATTAACTCTCTTATTTCATCAACACCATTATTAGATGCTGCATCAATTTCAATAATATCGGGATTATCATTAAACGATTTACACATTTCACATGTCATACAAGGGTTTCCATCTTGACAATTCTCACAGTTTATGCTTCTAGCAAAGATTTTAGCTAGCGATGTTTTGCCTGTCCCTCTTGGACCAGTAAAGATATAAGCATGTGATATTTTTTGTTGCATAATAGCATTTTTTAATGTTTTAACAACAGCCCCCTGACCTGTCACATCATCAAAAGTTAGCGGTCGGTATTTACGATATAATACTTTATAATCCATGTTGTCACCACCCTTAATTACATGTTTATTATATCATATAAACAGTCGTTTTATCTCTTATTTTCAAAGAATTTTTTTAATTTTTCTTGATATTGTTTTTTTTCTTTTTCCATACCCGTAATAGGTATAAATTGGCTCTTTTGATATACTTTTTTTGTCTCTAATCTATCTAATAAGTAATATGTTGATTTTATTCGTGATTCTTTGATGACTAATTCACACATCTCACATGGTTTTAAGGTAACATATAATTCACAGTCGCTTAAGTTCCAACGTTTTAGTTTTTTACTAGCTTTTTGGATACACCTAATCTCAGCATGTCCTAAAACATTGTTTTTTAAGTTTTTATTATTCACACTTTTACAAACTATTTTATTATCTTTTATCAACAGAGCTGCAATAGGTAATTCATCGTTATCCACTTTTTTTAAAGCATAATTCAAACAATTTAACATATATTTATCTTTCATAGAAAAACTCCTAAATAAAAAAGTGCACACAAACAGGGATTGACGTGGCTGCTATCTTCCGATTCTGACCAGTTTACAATATATTTGTTGCACATATAGATACTATCAAAAAATAATTTATTTAACAACTTTTTTGATGTTTCACGTGAAACATTATTTAAAATTGTTAAATATGTCTGATGAATTAGTTGATGTTTCACGTGAAACATCGTTATTGTTATTGGAATTATTCGAGTTATCAACAGGACTGTTTATATTTTGATTTGGTTCTTGATTAGCAATTGAAGTATTATTACTATTATTACTATTATTACTATTTAGGACATTATTTTCAGGAACAGTTACAGTTTGAGGAACTTCTTGAGGCACTGTAATATTAGGCATTTGAGTAAAAATGTTTTGTTCACCTGGATTATTACTATTATTAATTTCTGGTTTATCTTCCAATGTTTCACGTGAAACATAGTTTAATTTTAATAATAATTCTTCATAATTTTCATAATTAAAGGATAAGCTAACTAATTTAGGATTATTATCTATTTTAAACTTAAAATTCTCTTTCTTTAAACTATTTACTTTAGACACATTATAAAATATATTTCGCCCTTTTTGGATTAATTTAATTAATGAATCTTCATTTTTAGCTAGTCTATTTTCATTTAATATTCTAAATAAATCATTTATATCAATAAATAAGGGGAAAATCATTACTATATAATCAAATAATAAAGCATTAGTATAATCACCAGTAATTAATATAAATAATAAAACTATTGGTAATGCGATTGTTATAACATTTATTTTTTCTTTTAATAAATAAATATTACTATTATTATCAATTACTATGGGAGAATAAATATATCCATCTTTAGGATTTTCTTTAAGCAATATTTTTATTATAGGAATTAAACTAACTATTAAAGCTAAAAAAATTAAGATTTTAAATAATTGAAATTCCGCTTTGGAGGTTGCGTAAACGCTAATAAATAAAAGTAATAAAGAAATAATATTCCATAGTGGGGTTCTCTTTAATTTGAATATTCGATAAAACATATTATTACCTACTTTCTATATTAATTAAAACAAAATTACGGTACACTAGCAAATAAATTTAAAATAATTATCAATGTTTCACGTGAAACATAAAAAAAGAAAACTACTTTTATAGTCTTCTTTTTTTATTATTATTCTTCATCTAATGTTTCACGTGAAACATCTTGTTCTTCTTTATCAACTAAACTAATTGTAGCTACTTCCTGATTGTCTTTTAAATTGATTAGGCGAACTCCTTGAGTAACTCTTCCTAGTGTAGATATTTGGTCTAATGGCATTCTCATAATAATACCACTATTAGTAACTATCATTAAATCTTTATTTTCTTCTACTAATTTCAATGCCGAGATAGTTCCATTTTTATCAGTAATATTTAGAGCTTTAACACCCTTGCTGCCACGTTTAGTTTCTCTATATTCAGAAATAGCTGTTTTCTTTCCATAACCTTTTTCGGTTACAATTAAAATCTCTTTATCATCAGTAACAATTTCTGCACCTACACATTTGCCACCATTTAAATTAATTCCTTTTACTCCACTGGCGGTACGGCCCATTACTCTAACTTCATTTTCATTAAATTTAACCATACGTCCTAAGTTAGAACCAAGAAGAATATATTCATTACCCGTCGTTTTTTTAACAGAGATTAATTCATCAGTATCTTTAAGATTAATACATATCTTACCAGTATTTCTTATTTTATCAAATTCTTCAACTTTTGTCTTCTTAACTAAACCGTTCTTAGTAACAAATAGTAAGTAACTAACATCTTCTTCAGAATTAATTGCAATAACGGAAGAAATCATTTCATCTTTTTCTATTTGTAAAAGATTAATTATCGGTAATCCCTTAGATTGACGACTAAATTCAGGAATTTCGTATCCTTTTAGACGATAGACTTTTCCTTTGTTTGTAAAGAATAATACGTAATCATGAGTAGATAAATTAATCAAATGTTCGACAAAATCTTCATCGTTAGTTGACATACCCTTTACACCTATTCCTCCTCTATTTTGAGAACGGAAGTTATCAACAGGTGTACGTTTTATATATCCTTTATTAGTTAAAGCTACCATAATGTTTTCCACAGGTATTAAAGATTCATCTTCAATATATTCAATAGCTGTCATGTCAATATCGGTACGTCTTTCATCAGCATATTTATTCTTGATTTCAATTAATTCATCTTTAATAATACCAAGAATTCTTTCTTCACTAGCTAAAATTGCATGATATTCAGCAATACTGGCCATTAATTCTGCTAATTCTTTTTCGATTTTATCACGTTCTAAGCCAGTTAAACGACGCAAACGCATTTCTAAGATAGCATCAGCTTGAACATCATCTAAACCAAAACGGGAAATTAATTGCTCTTTCGCTTCAATATCCGTATTTGACCCTCTTATTATTTTAATAACTTCATCTAGATTATCTAGAGCTATTTTTAAGCCATCTAAAATATGGACACGAGCTTCCGCTTTTTCTAAATCAAATTTAGTTCTTCTAATAATAATTTCTTTTTGATAATCAATATATTTCGAAATAATTTCTTTTAGAGATAATACTTTAGGACGTTTTTGGTCTAACATTAATAAATTTATACCATATGATGTTTGTAATTGCGTGTGTTTATATAAATTATTTAAAATAACATTAGCATTAGCATCTTTACGAAGATAAATTACAACACGGACAGGATTTTCAAGATTTGATTCTTCATGAATATCTGTAATACCATCAATAATTTTATCTCTTACAAGTTGGCCAATACGAGATTGGAATTCCGCTTTATTTACTTGATAAGGAAGTTCATTAACTATTATTCTTGTTTTATTTCCACTTTCATCTATTTCTACTTTACCACGAATAGTTATACTACCACGGCCAGTTTCATAAGCTTTTTTAATTCCACTGTTTCCTAAAATAACAGCTCCGGTAGGAAAATCTGGTCCTTTAATATGTTGCATTAAACCATCAGTATCAATATCAGGATTATCAATGTAAGCAACACATCCATCTATAACCTCACCTAAGTTATGAGGAGGAATATTTGTGGCCATACCAACTGCTATTCCCATTGTTCCATTTACTAAAATATTAGGAAATCTACTTGGTAATATTTCTGGTTCTTGTTCACTTTCATCAAAGTTTGGAATAAAATCAACAGTATTCTTATTAATATCACGAACCATTTCCAAAGATAATTTTGATAAACGCGCTTCGGTATAACGGTAAGCAGCCGCTCCATCACCATCTAAGTTACCAAAATTTCCATGACCATCAACTAAAACATGTCTAAAACTAAAAGTCTGAGCCATACGAACCATAGCATCATAAATTGAAGAGTCGCCGTGTGGATGATATTTACCCATAACGTCTCCGACAATTCTCGCACTCTTTTTATGAGGTTTGTCAGGTGTATATCCAGATTCATACATTGAATATAAAATACGACGATGTACAGGTTTTAAACCATCACGTAAATCTGGTAAGGCACGGGCTACAATAACGCTCATGGAATAATTTAAGAAACAAGTTTTTACTTCATTTTCAATATTATTTTCAACTATTTTATCCATAACTAAACCCTCCTATACATCTAGATTTTGAACAAATTGTCCATTTTCTTCTATATATGTTTTTCTTGGTAAAACATTTTCACCCATTAAATCAGTAAATACTTGGTCTGCGGCGATTGCATCATCAACAGTAATTCTTTTTAAAACTCTATTTTCAATATTCATAGTAGTTTCACGTAAGTCGATTGGGTCCATTTCTCCTAAACCTTTAAATCTATTAACTGTTACCTTAGCATTAGCTGGTAAAGTCGCACGATATTCGGCAAGTTCTTCATCAGTTAAAACATATTTGATATTTTTACCATAAACAACTTTATATAATGGAGGCTGAGCAGCATAAACATATCCACCTTCTACAATCGGCCTAAAGAAACGATAGAATAAAGTTAAAAGCAAAATACGAATATGTTCGCCATCAACATCAGCATCGGTCATAATAACAATCTTATGATATCTTAATTTCGAAATATCAAACTCAGCTCCAATACCAGTACCAAAAGCCGTAATAATTGTTCTAATTTCTTCATTATTTAAGGCTTTATCTAAACGGGCTTTTTCTACATTTAAAATTTTACCTCTCAAAGGAAGAATAGCTTGCGTTTTTGGCATACGGGCATCTTTAGCTGAACCACCGGCAGAATCTCCTTCGACTATAAATATTTCGGATTCTGAAGCATCACGAGAAGTACAATCAGATAACTTACCTATTGTATTAAAAGCATCCATAGCTGTTTTTCTTCTTGTTAATTCACGCGCTTTTTTAGCAGCTTGACGGGCTCTAGAAGCAACAGTTGCTTTATCGACAATAATCTTGGCTTGTTCCGGATTTTCCATTAAGAAACGTTCAAAACCTTCAGCAAAAACATCATCAGCTATTTTTCTTACCTCAGCACTTCCAAGTTTGCCTTTTGTTTGACCTTCAAATTGTGGGTCGGGATGTTTACAAGATATAATCATAGTTAAACCTTCACGAACATCATCACCCGTTAAGCTATCATCATTTTCCTTAAGTAACTTCGCTTTTTTAGCATAATTATTAATAATTCTTGTTAAAGCTCTTTTAACACCGTCTTCATGAGTTCCCCCATCACCAGTATTAATATTATTAACAAAAGAGAAAATAGAAGAATTATATGAATCATTATATTGCATTGCTACTTCAATGATAATGTCATCTTCTTTACCTTCAACATAAACAATATCTTCATGAATTGGTTCTTTATTCTTATTTAACATCTTAACATATTCAATAATTCCTCCGTTATAAAGGAATACAGCTTGTTTATTTTCTTCTCTTTCATCAATTAATTTAATTTGTAAACCTTTATTTAAGAAAGCAATTTGTTGAAGACGATTAGCTAAAATATTAAAATCAAAGACAGTAGTTTCTTTAAAAATAGTAGCATCTGGTTTAAAAATAACGGTAGTTCCAGTTCTTTCTTGGGCGCACTTATCAATTACTTTTAATGGCTCTACAGGAGTTCCTCCATGTTCAAATCTTTGATAATGAACTTCGCCATCACGATAAACATATACTTCTAACCAATCAGATAAAGCATTAACAACACTCGCACCTACACCGTGAAGACCACCACTTACTTTGTAGCCACCGCCACCAAATTTACCGCCAGCATGTAAAACTGTAAAAATAGTTTCTACCGTTGATAAACCTGTCTTTTTATTAATACCTGTTGGCATCCCACGCCCATCATCTTTAACCGTAATAGTGTTACCTTTACCAATAATAACTTCAATATCATCACAGAAACCTGCTAAAGATTCATCAACAGAATTATCAACAATTTCCCATACTAGATGATGAAGTCCAACAACACTAGTTGTTCCAATATACATACCCGGACGTTTACGAACTGCTTCTAGTCCTTCTAATACTTGGATATTCTCGTCACTATATTCATTTTTCATTTGTTACCTCCTCAATTTGCGCAGTATTAATTTGAAAAATTCGCGTATTTTCTAAATATTTTTTATCTAAGTTATCAACTTCTGTAGTAGTAATAAATGTTTGAATATCTCTACTTAATAACTTTAAAATATTATTAATTTTTTCCTTATCCAACTCACTAAATAAATCATCTAAAATTAAAATTGGATAACTGTTTTTCTTTTCATAAAATATATCAATCTCCGCTAGTTTAAAAGAAATAATCGCATTTTTTTGCTGTCCTTCCGAACCATAATCTTTTAAATTACTAGCTTGTAAACGAAACACAATATCGTCATGATGAATTCCAATATGTGTTTGACCAAACATTAAATCTCTTTCCAGACTCTTTTTATATAGTTTCAATAAAGCTTCCTTTGTTATCTCATTATAGTCTGATTCATAATTAATATTTAAACCTTCTAAATTAGTAATTTTAAAAAATAAATTGCCAATATTTTCATTTATTTGCTTTAAAAATTGTTGACGACTTTTATAAATATCAAGACCTATATCAATCAATTTACTAGTTAAAATATCAAGATACTCTTTAGAAGCATTACCATTAATATTCATAGTTTTTAAATAAGCATTTCTTTGTTTAATAATTTTATTATATTCTTGTAAATTTTTTAAATAGGAATTATCAAGCTGAGAAATTTCAATATTTAACATTTTCCTACGTACACTAGGGGTATCTTTTATAATTCTTAAATCATTAGGACTAAATAAAATAACATTTATTTTAGATATATAATCACTTAATTTGGCAATATTAGTACCATTAATTTTAACCTTCTTCCCCTCTTTAGATAAAAGAAATTGATATTCTCTTAAATAATTATCAAAAACATTAGCAACTATTTTCAAATTAGATTCTTCTGTTTTGATTAATATTCCATCTAAATTGGTGCGAAAGGACTTAGTTAAAGCTAAAACATAAATTGCTTCAACTAAATTAGTCTTTCCCATCCCATTTTTTCCAATAATTAAATTTAAATGGTCCGAAAATTGCATATTAACCGTTTCATAATTTCGAAAATTTAGAAGTTTTAAATCTCTAATCTGCATATTGGCCTCTTTTGTGTTTATATATTAAAATAGTAGGTATCTATGTACTCCTATACCTATTAATAATTATATCACAAAATGAGCCTAAATTTAAACTATTTTCAAAAAAAGTATGAAGTTTTTTCATACTTTATTGATTATTGAATTTTTTCTTTATTTTTCTTACTTTTTCTTAAAGTAGATTCTAGTCTTGAAGCCCTTAAAACTTGATTATTAATTACTCCATATGAAACATCTAATAGAATTTCTTTTTTATTATTAAAAACTAATTTGATTTTTCCCTTCTCTTCATAATAATTTTCTAAGTTATTTAAAGATATCCAAGAACAATAATTTCTTCTGGGTGATGTTGTAGGAAAAAAGATAATTTCCTTAGTTTCTTCAATAATAATTGGGGTTTTATAAGTAATACCTGTTAAGAATACAGATCCTTTTTTGCGCCCTTCAAAAGAACTACCAAAATATTTACAACTATCTTCAATAATACTATAAGCACTTTCATTAACTATAAAACTTTTTCTATTTTCATAAACCTTACTTTTCTTATGATATGGAAATATAGCTAATGTTTCTTCATTAATTCTATAATTTAGCATAATCCTGCCCCCTCTTTTTTTGTTCTTCTTATACCATAAGTTAAAGTCTATATTTGTCGAAAAAAGAAAAAAGCTTATTAAGCTTCTTATTTTTTTGAATTTCTTTAATTAGCTAAACCTTTATTTTAAAAATCTAGCATATCTTTTAATAAGTTTTTACTGGTAATATTAATTGAATTAGAGATTCATCATTAACCGATTTAATAACAATTGGTTTAACATCTGTATTTAAAAGAATTAAAATTTCTTTATCTTTAATAGTTCGTAAAGCTTCTAACATATATTTAGCACTAAAGGAAATATCTATTTTAGCTTTTTCGTCAATATCAACTAATACTTTTTCTTCAACTTTACCAATTTCTGATGCATAAGAATTAATAATCATACTACTATTATCTATTTTCATTTTAACAATATTCTTATCTTTACCTTGAGTTAATAAAGATGCTCTATCTATAGCAGAGAAATAATCTCTTAAACTAGTTTTAGCAATAATTTCAAACTCAGTTGGAATTAAATTAGTTGTATTAGGGAAAGTTCCATTTAATAAATTACTTTGAAATAAAATATTTTTATATTTAAATAAAATTTTCGAATTAAAGATATGTAACTCTAAATCATCATCTTCTCCTAAGATTTTTTCAAACTCAATTAAATTCTTTCCAGGAATAACAATGTTAACATCTTCTTTAATAGCTTCTTCAAGATGAATATTTTTCTTTGCTAAACGATAAGAATCTGTTGCCACAACTTCTAATAAGTCCCCTACTATTTTAAAATTAATACCAGTTAAAATAGGTCTTAATTCTTGGGTAGATATAGCAAACGATGTTTGATTAATTAACTCTTTAAAAATATCACTTTTGATAGTAAGAGGAGTTTTACTTTCTTCTAATTTTAAAGTTGGATATTCTTTTGGGTCTAAACAATTTAAATTATACTGATTATTGTCTGTGTATATTTTTATTTTTAAACCATCAATAACTTCAAAGTTAATTGTATCAGATGGCATCTTTCTGATAATATCAGTTATAAATTTACTTTGAATAATAATAGTTCCTGTTTTTTCTATTTTAGTAATGTCTTTTTCAGAGATAAATGTTTTAATGGTTAATTCAGAATCACTAGCAGTTAATGCTAAACCCGTATCTGTTAATTCAAATTTAATACCATTTAAGATAGGTATTATGTTTTTAATTGAGATTGCTTTAGTTACATAAGTTAAATTTTCTAATAAAATATTTTTTTCAATGGTAAATTTCATATATATTCCTTCTTTCTTTTAAATAATATTAATAATAGTGTTCATAATGTTGATAACTTTATATTAAGTGGTTATTCCTTATTATTTTATTAAATTTCATTGTCTATTAAATGTGGATAATTTATTATTTATTAACAAGTTATTTTATTTTTTATAGTTTTTATTATTTCTTTTAACTGTTCATCTGTTTTTAAATCTTGTTCAATTTTATCGCAAGCATGAATTACAGTTGAGTGGTCTCTTCCTCCAAATTCTAAACCTATACGAGGAAAAGATTCATCAGTAAGCATCCGTGCTAAATACATGGCCAGCATTCTGGGATAAGCAATTTTGTTACTTCTCTTTTTTGATTTTAGTTCATCAACAGTAATACCATAATATTCACAGACAGCTTTTTGAATACTAGGGATATCTCCGTTATCATAGATATTTTTAGTTATATAATCTTTTAAAGCTTCACTAGCAAATTCCATATTAATTTCTTTAGGAACAGTCATTGCCGCATAGGCGCATAATCTAGTAATAGCTCCTTCCAAATAACGGACATCATTATCACAAGAATTAGCAATATATTCGATAACATCTTCTTCTATTAAGCTAGCAATATCTAAATTTTTAATCTTATTTTTTAAAATCCGACAACGCAGGTCAAAGTCTGGTGGATAAATATCAACCGGAAGGCCCCAAGTAAATCGACTTCTTAGACGTTCTTCTAATTTTTTTAAATCATCTGGAGAACGGTCAGAACTAATAATTATTTGTTTATTAGCTTGATGCAAAGCATTAAAAGTATGGAAAAACTCTTGTTGAGTTTTTTCGGCTCCTACTAAATATTGGATATCATCGATAATTAATACATCAACATTACGATATTTTTCTTTAAATAGATTTGCATATTCTAAATTGTTACCATCATTTTTAGCAATACCGGTAAAGTCGTTCATAAACATATCACTAGTTGTATATAAAACTTTTAAATTAGTAGTTTTCATAATTTGATTACCAATGGCATGCATTAAATGCGTTTTCCCTAACCCACTTTTACCATAGATAAATAAAGGATTATATATTTTACCAGGTTGTTCTGTGACAGCAACTGCTGCGGTTTTCGCAAAACGATTAGTGTCTCCAACAACAAAATTATCAAAAGTATAACTTGGAATTAAATTAGATTCCCAGACCTTTTCTTTTTCTTTATTTAAATTAATTATTTCGGTATTATCTTTCTTTTCCGTTATTTCTTCTTCTAAAACAAAATTTATATCATAGTTAATTCCTGTTAATGACATAAAAGCATCTTCAATTAAAGAATAATAATTATCACCTAAAACTTTTTTATGCATAGCATAAGGAACTTTTATTGTTATATTATTCTCATCTATATTTTGTAAGGTGATATTGTTAAACCAAGTATTAAAAGAAACAGGATTAGTTTTCTTACAAATAATATCAAGAAAATCTTCCCATAAATTTTCATTACTCATCCCTATCACCCCACTACCTTAATAACATCTTCATTGTATACCACTTTTTTTAAAAATAAAAGTAAAATAATTTAATCAACAAATTATCCACATACTTATAAACAAGTTTATGTTCTATAATAACTGAAAAAAAGACACTTATCAACATTATCCACAAATTTTTTTGAAAATTATATAAACATTATTTATAACTTTATGCACAATTTTATTCTTAATTGTTAATAAATAAAAAAAAATTAGTATTTACCAAGTTTTAGTTGTTAATAATATTGTGGATTATTCTTAAAAAGGTGTTAATAGCAAGTATTTTCGTTAAAAAGAAAATATTTATGCACAGAAAGGTATTGTTTATAAATAAGGATTATTTAAAATTTTTTGATATTTATTCGGATTAACTTCAATTATTTCTTCAATAGGAAAATAACTTTCTCTAGTTGGTATTACAGGTCTTATTTCAAAATAAGCACTATTTCTTGAACCATTATATTTAAAAATATATTGTCTTTTTCTTTGTAATGTATAACCCTGAACTAGATAATCTTCAAATTCTTTTTCACAATTATTTCTAGCTGTTATAATGACTTTTTGACCAGAACAATTAATTAAACTATATCCTTTTACTCTAATAAGAAAATCTGTCGCTATTTCCCCAAACTTAAATAATCTTTGAATTTTTTGTTCACCTTTGTCATTATCTTCTTGTAAAAATTTAATATATTGCGCGGTATATTCCATTTTTCCTATTTCAATTAAAACGGCGGAAAGAGGGTCAAATAAGTTAAAAATTATTGGATATTCAAGATAGAACTTATCACAAAAAAGTAAAAATTGTAATGCCGTAACTGGGTCTTGCAGAACTTCTTTTTTTAAGTAAAGAATAAAAAGATATTCGTGAGAGATGGAATTAAAATTATGTTTTTCCTTATTATAAGTAAGAGCATTATTAATACCATCATGAATTATATTTTTATCAGTATTATAATCATAGCTATTATTGTTAATAATTACATTATAAGGTGTTTTTTGCATAATTATCCCTCGCAATTTATTGGTTATTATTTTAACAAAGTTAAACTTCCTAGTAAAGATTATATTTTTTCTTAATTTGACTTATAAAATAGAGAAGGATTATAATATAGGAAGAAAGCGATGGGAGGAATTTTAGATGATAAGTCGTTTAATGGTTGAAAATGATACAAAAAATGTTGATACTTTAAAATTAAATATAGCTCCAGGTAGTGTTAAATATTTAATTTTATTAGCAGTTGATAAGGAAAATGAAGGGCGTTTTGATGATTTAAAACTAAGTAAAATAGCTGATGTGATTGCTGATTATGATACTTTAAATGCAATGGATATGTATAATTATGTTGTAGAAAAAGCCAAAGAGGATGCGCGGGAAGATTTAGATTTAGAATATTGTATAGATAAATGTTGTTTCTTTATTGAAAATAATTTAACTTGCGATAATGGAGCGGTAAGAAGTTTAAGAAAATCAGAATAATCTGATTTTTTTTCGGAAAATATTTTATCTTTCTTGACTTTTAAGAGTGTCTCATAATATAATAAATTGACTTTAACAAAGGTTTGGAGGTGCAAAAATGAAAAGAACATATCAACCAAATAATCGTAAAAAAGCAAAGAAACATGGTTTTTTTGCTAGAAAAGAAACAAAAATATTAAAAGCAAGAAGAAAAAAAGGTCGTAAAGTATTATCTAAATAAACCATAATAGCTTATGGTTTTTTCTTCTAAAAAGGACTAATTTATGAAAAAAAAAGATATAGTAAAAGATAATCGTTATTTTAATCAAATTATTAAAGATGGTAGAGCTATTAAAGATGAGTATTATATTATATATATAATGAAAAGCAATTATGAAAATCCTAAGTTTGGTTTTGCTGTTGGAAAAAAAATTGGTAATGCTGTGCAAAGAAATAAAGTACGAAGAAGAATTAAAAATATCGTTACTGATAATATTAAGTTATTTAAGCCATATAATGATTATATAATAATTGCAAAAAAGTCCTGTAAAGATGAAAAGTATGATAAACTATTAACAAGTATGAAAAGTTTACTAGAAAAAAAGGTGAAATAATGAAAAAAAAGTTATCGTTGTTTTTAGCTATAATAATGTTATTAAGTTGTACAGGTTGTGGAGCATCTAATTATATAACTACTAAAGATAAACAATTAGTTAAAAATGAAGAAACAGGTCAGTCGGTCCGTAATGATATTTTATGTAAGCCAACTGATAAAAGTTTAACGGAAATTTATGAAAAGTACGAAAAACAAATGCAAACAAAATTAAAAAAATTACCAGATTGTGAGCATTTTAAATTAAATAGTACTAAATATCATGGTTTATGGGAAAGCATTTTTGTAAAACCACTGGCTTGGGTTATTATTAAAGTAGGAAAGCTACTTGGCAATTTTGGTGTTGCTGTTATGGTTGTTGGGGCTTTAATTCGTTTAGTTTTATTGCCATTATCGAAAAAGAGTTTTGAAACTTCTGAAAATATGAAACAAGCTCAACCGGAGATAAATCGTATTGAAAAGAAATATCAAAATAGAACTGATAATGAATCAATGATGGCCAAAAGTCAGGAAACAATGTTGGTTTATAAGAAATATAATATTAATCCAGTTTCTGGTTGTTTAGTATCCTTTATTCAACTTCCATTATTCTTTGCTTTCTTAGAAGCAATTAATAGAGTACCTGCTATTTTTGAAGAAAGTTTATTTGGAATTAAACTAGGAACAACAACATTATTAGGAATTACAACAGGAGCTTGGTCAGTTAAAATAATTTGTATTTTAATTATAATTTTAATCTTATTAACAACTTACTTATCATTTAAAATAAATATGGCTTCTAATGGAGCTGGTGGCGAAGCTGAAAAGCAGATGCAAATGATGTCAAAATTTATGATTATTATGATTTCTGTTGTTTCGATTACTTTACCAGTAGCAATTGCTTTATATTGGATAGTAACTAATGGTATAATGGTATTACAGAACTTAATTTTAAAAGGCACGAAAAAGGATAAAAAGAAAGATACGAAAAAAAAGAAAAAATAGTAAGAAGGTAAGTAGTTATGAAAGTATATGAACAAAGTGGAAAAGATGAAGAAAAGGTTTTAGAAGAAATATTAAAGGCTAATAATCTAGAACGTGACCAAATTATTTATAAAACTGCATCAAAAAAGGGTGGACTTTTTAAAGGTACTGTTGAAGAAGTAACAGTTGTTAAGTTAGAAGATATTTTAGAAGAAACGAAAAATTTTCTTCAAGAACTTTTAAAGAAAATGGGTTTGGATGTAAGTTTTGAAAGTAGAATAAGAGAAGAACAAATTTATATTAAGATGTTTTCTTCTAATAATGCGATTTTAATAGGAAAAAATGGACAAACTTTAACAGCCTTACAATTAATAGTTCGTCAGATGATTAGTAAGGAAACGGGTATGTTACCATATATCTTATTAGATGTAGAAAATTATAAAGATAAGAAAAATGCCCAATTAGAAAGATTAGCTAAGAAAACGGCAAAAGAAGTAATACAAAGTGGTATAGATGCTAGTCTTGAAAATATGAATTCTTATGAAAGAAGAATTGTTCATAATGCTTTAACTAATTTTAAAGGAATAACAACTATTAGTGAAGGGGAAGAACCTAATCGTCACGTTGTTATTAAAAAAGTTAATTAACAATAAGGAAAAACTTATTGTTTTTTACTAGAAAGGAAGACCGATATGAGTGATACAATATGTGCTATTTCCACGGCTTTAGGAGTAGGGGCAATATCTATTATTAGATTAAGTGGTCCAAAGTCTATTGAAATAGTAAATAAGATATTTAAAGGTAAAGATTTAACTAAAGTAAATAGTCATACAATTCATTATGGATTTATTACTTATGAAGATAAAATAATTGATGAAGTTTTAGTAATGATAATGAAAGCTCCAAAGACTTATACTTTAGAAGATATTGTGGAAATTAATTGTCATGGGTCTTTAGCAACAGTTCAAAAAATATTAGAAATTCTTTTAACTTTAGGTTGTCGTCTTGCTGAAGGTGGGGAATTTACTAAAAGAGCTTTCTTAAATGGACGAATTGATTTAGTTCAAGCCGAAGCCGTAAGTGATTTAATCTCCTCAACAACGGAAGCTAGTCGTAATTTATCTTTAAAGGGTCTTACTGGTAAATTATCGGCGATTATAAAAGAGCTTCGAAAAGATATTTTGGATGTTCTTGCTAATATTGCTGTTAATATTGACTATCCAGAATATGAAGATGCCGAAGAAATAACTTTAGAATTATTAAAAGAAAAAAACAGTAAAATTTTAGGAAAACTTAAAGATATTTTAAAAACGGCGAAAGATGGTAAGATTATTAAAGATGGTATTAATGTAGCGATTGTTGGACGTCCTAATGTAGGAAAAAGTAGTTTACTTAATAAATTAATAGAAGAAAATAAAGCAATTGTAACTGATATAGCAGGTACAACTAGAGATATTGTTGAGGGAAGCATTACAATTGAAGGAATAAAATTTAACTTTATTGATACTGCCGGAATTAGAAATACCCAAGATAAAGTAGAACAAATTGGTGTTATTAAATCAAAAGAAATGATAAATGAAGTTGATTTAATCATTTGTGTTTTAAATGGTTTAGAAAAATTAACTAAAGAAGATAAAGAAATTTTAGAATATATCGAAGAAAAAAAAAGAATTATCTTTGTCAATAAAAATGACCAAAAGTTAGAAATAGATATTAAAGATAAAGATGTAGTTTACGGAAATACAATAGAATTATCTGGAATAGATGCTTTAAAGGAAAAAATGATAGAAGAATTTCATTTAAATAAAATAAATACTCAAGATTTTACTTATGTTAGTAATGCTCGACAAATTGCTTTATTAAGACAATGTCAAAAGATTTTAGAAAATATTGAAGAGCAAATAAGTATTCAAACGCCAGTTGATATGTTAGAAATAGATTTAAAGAAAGTTTATGATTTATTAGGAGAAATTACAGGTGAAACTTATAAAGATGAGCTTTTAGATGAATTATTTAAAAACTTCTGTTTAGGAAAGTAGTGATAAAATGTACGATATAATTGTAGTAGGAGGAGGACATGCTGGTTGTGAGGCGGCGTATGCTGCTAGCAAGATGGGCAAGAAAACTCTTTTAATAACTGCTAATATTCAAAATATTGCCGATATGCCTTGTAATCCTTCGATAGGGGGAACAGCGAAAGGAATTGTCGTGCGTGAGATAGATGCTCTTGGGGGCATTATGGGAAAAGTAGCAGATAAATCTTTATTACAAATAAAAATGTTAAACTCTAAAAAAGGTCCTGCTGTTCGTTCTTTAAGAGCTCAAGCGGATAAAAAAGTATATCCGCAAAAAATGTTAGAAGTATTACAAGCTAATAAAAATTTAGAAATAAAAGAAGCAATGGTGGAAGATTTAATAATAGAAGATAAAAAAATAAAGGGAGTTATCCTTGCTTCTAAAGAAGAAATTTTAGGAACTTGTGTCATATTAACAACTGGAACTTATCTAAAAGCCCAGATATTAGTAGGTTCGGAAAAAACACCTGGTGGTCCACATGGCGAAAAAGAATCTAAAAATTTAAGTGATAATTTAAGAAACTTAGGTTTTGAAATTCAGAGATTAAAAACCGGAACACCGCCCAGAATAGATAAAAATAGCGTAGATTTAACAAAACTAGAAGAAGAAAAGGGCGATGATAGATATTATACTTTTAGTTTTGATGATGCACCTGTATATGATATAGATAAACAAGAGAGTTGTTATTTAGTTTATACAAATAGTAAAACCCATGAAATTATTAATAATAATTTAGAAAAATCGAGTATGTATGGAGGATATGTAGAAGGTGTAGGACCAAGATATTGTCCATCTATTGAAGATAAAATTGTTCGTTTTAAAGATAAAGAACGCCATCAACTTTTCTTTGAACCTGAAACTATTTTAAATGATGAGTGGTATTTACAAGGTTTTTCAACTAGTATGCCAAGAGATGTACAAATAGAAATGGTTCATAGTTTAAGAGGTTTTGAAAACGCTAAAATTTTAAAAAATGCTTATGCTATAGAGTATGATGCAATTAATCCCTTACAATTAAAAAACTCTTTGGAAACAAAAGTTATTGAAAATTTATTCACAGCAGGCCAGATAAATGGTACAAGTGGTTATGAAGAAGCGGCTTGTCAAGGTTTAATGGCCGGGATAAATGCGGTATTAAAAATAGATAATAAAAAACCTCTAGTTTTAAAAAGAAATGAAGCTTATATTGGGGTTTTAATTGATGATTTAGTAACAAAAGGAACTAAAGAGCCATATCGATTACTAACATCACGAGCTGAATATCGTCTAATTTTAAGAGGAGATAATGCCGATTTAAGATTAAGAAAATATGGTTATGAAGTAGGTTTAATAAATGAAGAACAATATCAAAGATTAATTACTAAAGAAACTGCTATAAAAGAACTTACTAACAAGTTATTAACAACTAATTTAAAAATAAATGAAGAAACGAAAAATATATTTACTAAAGCGGGTTTAGAAATACCTAGTCGTTCAGAATCTTTAGCAAAATTATTAAAAAGACCAGAGATAAATATTGATTTTTTGAAAAGCTTTTTAGAAATGGATTATTCTCCTTTAGTATTAGAACAAGTGGAAATTGCAATTAAATATGAAGGATATATTGAAAAAACTAATAAAGAAGTAGAAAAACTTTTAGCTTTAGAAAGTAAACAAATTCCCGAAGATATAGATTATAATTTAGTGCGTAATTTAGCTAGTGAAGCAAGAAGTAAACTAATGGCTATTCGTCCGGCCACTATTGCGCAGGCTACAAGAATTAGTGGAGTAAATCCAGCGGATATTGCGGTATTAACTGTTTATTTAAAAAAGGAATATGGAAAAAATGAATAAAGAAGAATTTAATAAGGAAATAGAAAAATTAAATATTATTCTAACATCAAAGCAAAAAGAACAATTACATACTTATTATGAATTGTTAGTTTTTTGGAACCAGAAAATGAACTTAACCGCCATTATAAAAGAAGAAGACGTTTATTTAAAACATTTTTACGATAGTTTAACTATTGTTAAAGCTCTAGATTTAACTCATGTAGAAAATGTTTTAGATGTCGGAAGTGGCGCAGGATTTCCGGGAATAGTTTTAAAAATTTGTTTTCCTCATTTAAAATTAGATATTATCGATGCTAATAATAAAAAGATTTTGTTTTTAAATGAAGTTGTTAAAACTTTAGAATTGAAAGATGTTAATTTAATTCATGGTCGTTGTGAAGAGTATGCCTTAAAAACAAGAGAAGAGTATGATTTAGTGACAGCTCGAGCTGTAGCTAGCTTAGATATTTTATTAGAACTATGTTTGCCTTTTGTTAAAGTTAATGGTTATTTTATAGCTTTAAAAGGTAAAGATGAAAATATTAATATCCAAAAATCTTTACAAATTTTACAAGGTAAAGAAGAACAAGTAATTAAATTTTTATTACCAAAGGAAAATTCCGAAAGAACAATTATTAAAATAAGAAAAGAAGGACCAACCCCAAAAGAATATCCAAGAAGTTATGATAAAATAAAAAAGAAACCATTGAAATAAAATGGAAAAATTGCTAAAATAAATTATAGAATAAAATAAAAAGGGGCATTTAGTATGAATAATACAAATCAAGAAGTTTTACAAATAGCTCTAACTGATATTATTCCTAATCAATTTCAACCACGTGTTAATTTTGATGAACAAGAATTATTAGAACTTTCAGAATCTATTAAACAACACGGAATAATTCAGCCATTAGTATTACGTAAGATGGGTGCTAAATATGAAATAATTGCCGGAGAACGTCGTTATCGTGCCGCCGGAATGGCAGGACTTACTACTGTACCAGCAATTATATCTAATATAGATGACCAAACTAGTGCGGAGGTAGCTTTAGTTGAAAACGTCCAAAGAAAAGATTTAACTGCTATCGAAGAAGCACGAAGTTATAAAAATATTTTAGATAAAGGATATCTAACTCAAGAACAATTAGCCAAGAAAATGGGTGTATCTCAACCAGCTATTGCTAATAAATTACGTTTATTAAATCTAGATGAATCTGTACAACAAGCTTTATTAAATGGCCAGATTTCCGAAAGACATGCGCGCAGTTTACTTGCGGTGAATAATAAAGAAAAGCAAAAAGAGTGGCTAGCAAAAATTATAAATGAAAGGTTAACTGTAAGACAGTTAGATGTCGAAATAAAAAAGGATCAAATGAATACAAATGATGGAATACCTTTGGTAACTATAACTCAAGATGTGGATAATATAAGAGATAATGCCACTGATATTGCTCCGGTTAATGACCCGGTTAATAATACCTTTTTTAACTTTGATAATCAAGCACCAAGACCAGAGCCACCGAAACCAACTACGGAAACTGCTCCCGGTGATAAACCACAAAATAAGTTCTTTAATTTTTTAGAAGATGAATCTGCTAATATGAATACTTTAACAGGAGATACAGCGATATTTAATAGTAGTCCAACTGCTATGCCAAATACGATGCCAAATAATATAAATCAAACACCTCCTATAAGTAATCAACCTATAAATAATCAACCAATTCAAAATCCTATACCTAATGGTCAGGTACAAGAGGAAAATAAATTCTTCAATGTTGCTCCACAACCAGCTCCTACACCAGTTCCAACCCCAAATAGTGATAAACCAGTTATTGATTTAACTCCAGCACCTAGTGCTAATGAGCCAAAACTAGAGACTTTATTTGACCCAATGGACCAAGTTGATTTATTAGACCCTAACTATGAGGAAAAACAAAAAGAAGCAGCAGGTCTAGATTTAAAAAGTGCAATTAATGAAGCTAGAGATGTCATTGATATTCTAAAAGAAAAGGGCTTTAATGTGGATAGTGAAGAAGTTGATTTAGATAATGAATATCAAATAATTATAAAAATTAATAAAGATACTACGGTAAATTAGTATCTTTTTTTATTCTGCTTCGGCTGTTTTAGAAACTAGGACTTCATTGTTACTGCCAGGTTCACTTCCTTTAACAAAATAGAAAATATTTGAGTTTTTACTACTTTCGTCATATTTTCCCGTTATAGCATTTAGGGGCATGCCGATAATATTTTTAGGAGCAGTATACCAAGTATTATTTTTATTTTGCATTAAACTTTCGGTTGTTTCTAACCATATTTTTTTAGATATTGTTCCATCACTAACTTTGACTTCACTACTATCATCATAGCCGTTCCAAACCAGCATTAAATGATTTTTGTTATATCCTACTATCCAACAATCTGTCCCTGTTGAACCAGTTTTAAGAGCATATTTTTGGGAAAGTTGCGAAGATAGAGACATAACTGTTGGCGTATTATAATCAATAAAAGCACTATTATAAGTTGATGTTAATAGTTCATTTAAAATATAAACATAATTTTCATTTAACACTAAATCTTTTTTTCCTTTATATTCATATAAAACATTACCATTTAAATCTTCTACCTTTTTAATAAAATGTAAGTCCTTTTTGTAGCCGCCACTCGCTAAAGTTGTATAAGCATTAGCAAAATCTAACATAGTCATTTCAGAAGTTCCTAAAGGAAGCGAAGCATTAGCTTGGAGCTTTTCTTTAATTCCCATTTTATGAGCCATATTAACCAGCATATCTTCTCCTAAAAAAAGATGAGTTTTAACAGCGTAAATATTATCTGAATAGGAAATAGCTGCTGCCATAGTTATTTCTTTATTGCCATATTTATTATTGTAATTAGAAGGAGCATAGGTTTTATCATTGGCTAAAGTAAAGGTTGTCGGTGCTGATAAAAAGGTAGTAGCAGCAGTGAAATTATTTTCTAAAGCAGCATAGTAAAGAAGAGGTTTCATAGTTGAACCAACTTGTCTTTTAGAACTTATAGCTCGGTTATATTGACTTTTAGCATAATCGTAGCCTCCTACTAAAGCGGAAACACCACCATTTTGAGGATTAATAATGACACTAGCTACTTCTAAATTAGTATTTTCATCCATATTATTTAAAATGGCATTTTCTAAAGTTTCCTGGGCCTTTAAATCAAGGGTTGTATAGATTTTAAGACCACCAGAATCAATTAAAGATTTTGGAATATTATCTAAGGTTTTAAGCTCATCTAAGACGGCATCTTGATAATACATTAAAGTTTGAAGATTATTAGTTTTTCTTTTACCTACTATATTTAAATTACTATAGTTTAATTTAGCTTTTTCTTCTTCGGTAATATATTCATTTTTAACCATGGAATCTGCTACTAAATTAGCTCTTTTAACAGCTTTTTCTAAATTACTTACCGGATTATAATTACTAGGACTTTTAGGAATACCAGCTAAAATAGTGGCTTCTTCTAAGGTTAAATCTTTAGCGCTTTTATTAAAATAATATTGACTAGCATTTTCCACTCCATAGTTTCCTTGTCCATAATTAATGGTGTTTAAATAACCTTCTAATATTTCATCTTTCGAATAGTGCATTTCTAATTCTAGAGTTAAAAAAGCTTCTTCAATCTTGCGGGACCAAGTTTTATCAAAATCTAAATACATATTTTTAATATATTGCTGACTAATGGTCGAGGCACCCTGGACGATATTTCGACTTTTTAAATTATTAAATAAAGCTTTGGCAATTCTTAAATAATCAAAGCCTTTATGTTGATAAAAATTTTTATCTTCCACACTAATAACAGCATTAATAAGGTTAGGGGAAATATCTTCTAATTTAACCCACTCTGTAGTTTGAGAACCTTCATAGACAATCTTTTCTTCATTATCATATATAAAAAATTGATTGGCACTTTTAAGTTCTATCTTTGGACTAAAATAAGCATAAGTATATAAACCAAAAATTGTTAAAATTCCTAATACACAAAGAAAAATGCAACTTTTAATAAAAAAAGAAAGTTTTTTCATATAGTTTCGACCTTTCACGTTTATTATTATGAAAAAAGTTTAAATATTTATAAGTTAAATTTAATTAATTAGGTTTTTATTGCACAATATATAGCATCATGTTATAATTGCCTACAAGACTGAGGGTGATTTATTGCTAGATTTAGCCAAAGTTACTTTATATAAAGATGATGAAAAAGTATATGAGAATAAAAATATTCAAGTAAAATATAATAAACTTGCTAATACTATATCTTATATGGATGATGTTTTAACTAAAATAATTTTTGAAAATCAAGCTTTAATTTTTAAAAGAATTGATGATGAATATGAATTTTCTTTAGAAATTAGGGAAAATAATTTATGTAATATATATCTTAAAAAAGAAGATATAACACTAGATATTGAAGTGGAAAAAGCCCATTATAAAAGGGAAAAAGATTATCTAGAAATAGTCTATAAAATAGAGAGTGATGATGCTTTAAATAAGGTTGTCATTGTAAAGAATTAAAAATATCTGAAAAAATTAACACATTTATATAAAAATATCGTATAATGTTCTAGAAAAACGTGGAGGAAAAAGATATGAAAATAAAAGATTTATCAAAAGAAGAGTTAGAAAATATGTCATATGATGATTTAGCTTATATGATATTAAAAGAAGCTGGCTCTAAAATGAAAATAAATGATTTGTTTAAAAAAGTTTGTGAAATATTAGATTTAGATGATAATGTTTTTGAAACGCAAATCGCTGCTTTTTTTGAATTAATTTCAACGGAGAAAAGATTTTTAATGTTAGAAAATGGTTTTTGGGACTTAAGAGAAAACCATATTCAAAAAGTAGTTATTGATGACGATGAAGAAGAAGATATGTTTATTGAAGCTAGTGATGATGAAGAAGAAGAGGAAGAAGAAATATTTGATGATAATTCCGAAGATGATGATATCATGGAAGATGATTTAAAGGATTTGGCAGTAATTGACCCTGAAGATGAAGAAAATGAAAATTTAGATTAAATACGAGGTGAAATAATGATAGAAAGATTAGAAGATATTGTAAGCAGATACAAAGTTATAACAGAAGAACTATCAACACCGGAAGTTTTAAATGATTATAATAAAATGAAAAGTTTATCTAAAGAACAGAGTGACTTAGAAGAGATTGTTAACAAGTATAATAGTTATAAACAAGTAGAAATGGAAATAGAAGGTTCAAAAGAGATGCTTAAGGACCCAGAATTAGCCGATTTAGCATCCCAAGAGTTACCGGCTTTAGAAGAACAAAAAGAAGCATTAACTAAAGAATTAGAGATTATGCTTATTCCTAAAGATGAAAATGATGATAAAAATATTATTATGGAAATAAGAGGAGCTGCTGGGGGAGATGAAGGTAATATTTTTGCTGGTGACCTTTTTGATATGTATAAAAAATATGCCGAAAAACAAGGTTGGCGTTTAGAAGTAATGGAAGAAGAAAAAGGAGAAGCTGGAGGATTTTCGCAAATTAGTTTAATGATTAAAGGTGAAAATGTTTATTCTAAGTTAAAATACGAAAGTGGAGCCCATCGCGTTCAAAGAGTTCCTGTAACAGAAACTCAAGGTCGTGTTCATACTTCAACAGCGACGGTTTTAGTTATGCCTGAAGTTGAAGAAATTGATGATGATTTAGATATGAGTGAAGTAAGAATTGATATTACAAGAGCCAGTGGAAATGGTGGTCAAGGAGTTAACACAACGGATTCTGCTGTGCGTCTTACACATATTCCAACAGGAATTGTTGTCTATGCTCAAACGGAAAGAAGTCAAATTAAAAATAAGGAAAAGGCCTTTAAAATTTTACGAGCTCGTCTTTATGATTTAAAATTACAACAAAGAGATAAAGAATTAGGAGAAGAAAGACGTAGTAAAATTGGTACTGGTGATAGAGCCGAGAAGATAAGAACTTATAACTATCCACAAAATAGAGTAACTGACCATCGTATTGGATTTACGATTAATACTTTAGATAAAGTTATGCAAGGAGATTTAGAAAAGATTATTGAAGCTTTAATTACAGAAGACCAAAGACGTAAACTTGCGGGTGAATAATGGTTAAAGATTTAGAACTTTTAGAAAAATATATTCCGAAAGCAAAAAGAGGGGAAGCTTTAAAAAAATATCAAGAGGGATACCCTTTACAATATTTAATTGGGGATGTCGACTTTTATGGATATAAAATAAAAGTTGATGAAAATGTTTTAATTCCACGCTTTGAAACGGAATATTTGGTAGAAAAAACTTTAAATTTACTAAAAAAATATAATTTTGAAAATCCTAATATCTTAGATTTAGCTACTGGTAGTGGATGTATTGCGATTGCTTTAAAAAAAGAAATAACATCTAATGTATCTGCTTTAGATTATAAAAATAATGTTTTAGAGATAGCTAAACAAAATGCTTTAAATAATAAAGCTACAATTAATTTTCAAAAACTTGATATTTTAAAAGAAGAGTGGCAAGGAAACTATGATTTAATTATTAGTAATCCTCCATATGTTTCTTATCAAGAACCAACTGACCCGAAAACAAAGTATGAACCGCAAGATGCTATTTTTGCTTTAAATGATGGATTAATATTTTATGAAAATATTGCGAAAAAAAGTAAAAATGTCTTAAAAAAGAAAAGTATAATAGCTTTAGAAATGGGGTATAATCAAAAAGATAAAGTTATTTCTATATTTAAAAAGTTTTATCCGGAAGCTAAAATATATGGTGAAAAAGATTTAAATAATTTTGACCGTTATATCTTTGTTTTAAATAATTGTGAATAAAAATAATAAATGCTACCCATAAGAAAGTTAGAAAGGTAGCAATTTTTATGAAAAAATTTATGATAATTTCTTTGGTAATAATTTGTTGTAGTGTTGTAATTCCCAAAGGTATTACAGAAAACATTATTATCCCTGATGAAGCTATTCGTTTTCGCGTTATAGCAAGTAGTGATAACCAAAAAGACCAAAAGTTAAAGTATGAAGTAAAAAATACTTTAAATAAAGATTTAGCTTTAATGTTAAAAGATGCTAAAACTATTAATGAAAGTCGAGATATTCTTAAAAGTAATCTTGGTAATATAAAACAAGATGTTCAAAGTATTGTAAATAGTAATGATTTTGAAGTAAGTTATGGTTATAATTATTTTCCGAAGAAAGTTTTTAAAGGCATTACTTATGATGAAGGAGAATATGAATCTTTAGTTGTTACTTTAGGAAAAGGGCAAGGCAAAAATTGGTGGTGTGTTTTATTTCCGCCCTTGTGTCTTTTAGAAGCAACGGATAATGATGTTTCTGAGGTTGAATATAAATCATTTGTAAAAGAAATTATATCGAAAATATGGAAATAAAAAAGTCTTCCTTAATATAATTATTTAGGGGGATTTTTAAATGGCTCTACTTTTATCCTTATTTAGTATTGGCATCGCTTTAAGTATGGATACTTTTTCTTTATCACTTAGTATTGGGACACTAGGAATAAGTTCTAAAAAGATATGGCAGATTTCCTCCTTGGTAGGTATTATGCATTTTATAATGCCTTTATTAGGACTAATGATTGGTAAATATATTTTAAAAATTCTAATAATAAATCCCAAATATTTAGTAAGTATAATTTTATTTTTTATCGCTTTATTAATGATTAAAGATGTAATTTCTAAAAAAGAAGAAGTTGTTAAGTTAAATTTATTAGGAATTTTAATGTTTTCTTTAAGTGTTAGTTTTGATTCTTTTACAACAGGAATTGGTCTTCCAGCTTTAACTGATAATTTTTTCTTAGCATCTGTTGTTTTTGCTAGTTGTAGTTTTACTTTTACTTTTTTAGGTTTAGTTATGGGAAGATATTCTAAGTTACGGTTAGGAAAAATAGCAACCATTTTTGGAATTATTTTACTTTTTATAGTTGCTACTAGTTATTTATTTTCTTAAACTGTAAAGGAAAGAGTTAAATTGTTTTCTTTCCCGAAGCTTAGTTGTTATAATAAAGGAAAGAAAGACTTTTAAGGGAAGGGTGGTATTTATAAAAAGACTTGTTATCGAAGGAGAACATGAACTTTCGGGAACGATTAAAATTGGTGGTGCTAAAAACTCGGTAGTAGCTTTAATTCCTGCTGCCATTTTAGCAGAAGAAGCAACTATTTATAATGTTCCTGCTATTAGTGATGTTAAAGCCTTAGAAGCTATTACAGAATATCTAGGTAGTGATATCACTTATAAAAATGAAACTATTAAAATAAATAATAATAATTGTCAGAATAAAGAAATAACTAATGAATTTTCTTCTAAATTACGTGCTTCTTATTATTATATGGGAGCTTTATTAGCTAAATATCGTTATGTTGAAATCTCTTTTCCCGGTGGTTGTAATATTGGTAGTCGTCCTATTGATTTCCATTTAAAAGGTTTTGAAAAGATGGGGGCAAAAATTAAGCAAGAGGGCGATAAGTTTATTATTGAAGCTAAAAATTTACATAGTGCCGAGATATTTTTAGATATTGCTAGTGTTGGGGCAACTTTAAATATAATGTTAGCTGCTGTTAAAGCTGATGGAACAACTTATATTTATAATGCTGCTATGGAGCCGGAGATTGTTAATGTTGCTGCCTTTTTAAATTCAATGGGAGCTAAGATTAGTGGTGCTGGAACAAGTGAAATTAAAGTCCAAGGTGTTTCGCAATTAGGCAAAGGAATTGTCGAAGTTATTCCAGACCGAATTGAAGCTGGTACTTATTTGATTATTGGGAGCCTTTTAGGGAAAAATTTAGTAATAGAAGGAATTATTAAAGAACATTTAGAATCGGTTTTAACTAAATTACATGAAGCAGGGGCTGATTTTGAAATAAAAGGAACTAAAATAATTGTTAATAAAACTAAAAAATTAAAGCCTGTTAATGTGCGTACTTTAGTGTATCCCGGGTTTCCAACAGACTTAGGTCAACCGATGAGTACCCTTTTGACCCAATGTGATGGGGAAAGTCTTTTTGAAGAAACAATTTATGAAAACCGTATGCGTCATATTAAACATTTAAATTCGATGGGTGCCGATATTAGATTGTTTGATAAAAAAGCAATTATTAAAGGAAAAACAAATTTAGTTGGAAGAGAAGTAATTGCTACCGATTTGCGAGCGGGAGCAGCTATGTTAGTAGCGGGTATGATTGCTAAAGGAACAACGATTATAACGAATATTGAACATATCTTACGAGGATATGAAAAAATTGTAGGAAAACTCTCTTCAGTGGGGGCAGTTATTAAAATTGATGAAATCTAAACTATCTTTTAAAGGTAGAAGTAATTGAAGAAGGAATAGAAAAAAACTCTAGTTTGTGGCAGGATAGATATATGCAACTAGCATTTTATAATCAATTTAACTCAGAGTTACCAGAAGCAATGCTTGAAGATAAAGAGTATTTCAGGAAATGGATGCAACTTCGAAAATATAACTATTACCAACAACATAAAGAGGCAGTTGACAAATATGGTAATGTTACTCCGGAAATGCAATTGTCAGATGAAGATGTAGGGGGACTAAAAATATATTTAGGCCAGAAACAAGATGAAATAAAAGCATATATCCAAAGACATGGAACTAACCAATTAACATATAAGTATATATTTTAATTTTTTTGCATATAATTGTTGTAATGTTAAACTTTTATGATATAATACATAAGAACGAGAAATTACTATACTATGGATTTAGTATGGCGAAAGGAGAAAATATATGAAAGATATTCATCCAAAATTAGTTGATTGTAAAGTAACATGTGCTTGTGGAGCTACATTTACAACAAAATCTACAATCCCTGAATTCCATGCAGAAGTTTGTGATAAATGTCACTCTTTCTATACAGGAAAACAACAAGCTAAAAGAACAGGAACAGTAGAAAAATTCAATAAAAAATTTGGTTTAAATCAAGATAAAAAAGCTGCATAATTTATGCAGTTTTTCTCTTATTATGATAAAATAAAAATATAAAGGGTGATAAAATGAAAATAGCAATAGCAACTGACCATGCTGGTAGAGAAATGAAATTAAAGGTAATAGAATATTTATTACAAAACCATGTTGAAGTAGTAGATTTGAGTAAGATTAATACACCTACTGATGATTACCCAGATTTTGCCTTTGCAGTAGCACATAGCGTGGCTCAAAAAGAAGTGCAATTTGGCATATTAATTTGTACTACGGGAATAGGGATATCCATAGCCGCTAATAAAGTTAAAGGTATTCGTTGTGCTAATGTTCATAGTGTCCATGATGCTAAAATGACCAGATTAGATAACAATGCTAATATTTTAGCTTTTTCTTCGCAAATGGATTTTGAAGAAATTAAAGAAATTATAAAAACTTTCCTAAATACTGAATTTTCTTCTGAAGAAAGACACATAAGAAGAGTAGATAAAATCATAAAATATGAAAATGGTGAATATAATGAATTATAAAGTTTATATTTATGTAGTCTTTGTTCTAATTAGTGCTTTTGCTTTAAGTGCTGTCAATTTTGAAAAATTTATTAAGAAAAATAAAGTAATTGAAACAAGAATATTAGTAATGATTTTGAGTTTTATTAGTGGATATTTATTAACAAACTTTTTTATTGATTTTTTGGAGTTTAGTAAAATATTTCCTAGGTGATAATCATGAAAAATAAAATTCTTTTAAGTATAGTGATAATTTTGTTACCAATAGCTGTAATTAGTTTCTTGCATAAGGAAACTAATTTTAATTTGTCAAAAAAAGAAGAAAAGGAGTTACCTTTAGTTAAAAACTATACTTTAAAAGTTTTAAATCCTGATGAAACGATTACCGAAATGGATTTAGAAGAATATGTAATAGGGGTGGTAGCTGGGGAAATGCCGGCGAGTTTTGAAAAAGAGGCTTTAAAAGCTCAAGCAGTCGCCTCTAGAACATATGCAATGTATAAAAAAAGTTTAAATAATGAATATGATGTAATGACAACTACCGCCGACCAAGTTTATTTAAATCAAAATCAAATGCAAGAAAAATGGCAAGATGAATATTCTAAATATTATAATAAAATAAAAGAAGCTGTCGAAGAAACTAAAAATATGGTAGTTAAGCACGATAATCAAGTGATAAAGTCATATTATTTTGCTATGAGTAATGGCTATACAGAAGATGCTATTAATGTTTTTAAAGAAAAACAAGATTATTTAGTTAGTGTGGAAAGTGAAGGGGAAAATGAAATTTCCGCAAATGTTATTAAAACTATTATGATATCAAAGACAGAGTTTTGTAATAAATTAGGGATTAATTGTTTTAACATAGAAATTAAAGATATTAATTATAGTGCTTCGGGACGAATTAATAGTTTGATTATCAATAATCAAAGTTTTAGTGGGGTGGAGGTCCGTAATTTACTAAATCTACGTTCAACTGATTTTGTCATAAATATTAAAGATAATGATACGCTAGAAATTACTACTAATGGTTATGGACATGGTGTAGGTATGAGCCAGTATGGAGCAGATGCCATGGCTAAAAGTGGAGCAAGTTATGACCAAATTCTTACGCATTATTATAAAGATACGGAAGTTACAGAAATTTAAGGAATAAAATAGAAAAAAATGTTCACACTTATAAGTAGGAAGGTGAGAACATGAAAGTAAGAAAGTTAAAAAAATTTGTTTTGCCCACAATTTATACAATTGCTATTACATCAGTGTTTGTTAGTATTGTCTTAATAGGAAAGACTTTAAATTCTTATGTAAAAGAAGATATTAATTCATATGTAGTTAATGCTTTATTAGATGAAGAAGCAACTCCTGTTATGAATTTAACTAATGATAAAGTAGTTAAACCTTTTACAGCGCAAGATGTTGTTATAAGTAAAAACTTTTATGAAAATGAGGCAGATGAAGAAACTCAACAAAAATCTTTAATATATTATGAAAATACTTATATGCAAAATTCTGGTGTTTTATACACAGCTGAAAACCCTTATGACATTGTCGCAGTCTTAGATGGAAAAGTAGCAGAAATTAAAGAAGATGAAATTTTAGGTAACGTGTTAGTTATTGAACATAATAGCGACCTTAAAACAACTTATCAAAGTATTAGCGATATTAAAGTAAAAGTTGGCGATGAAGTAAAACAAGGAGATATTATTGCTACAAGTGGGGAAAATAAATTAAATGATGCTAATAAAAATTGCTTATTGTTTGAAGTTTATAATAAAGGGCAACTTATTAATCCGGAGAAATTTTATGAAATGGATTTAAAAGCTTTATCAGAATAAGCTTTTTTTGATAGGAGTGAATATTTTGAAAAACAATTTAGGATTAATAATAACGGATAATTATGTATATTTATGTTTAAAAAATCAAATATATAAAGAAGAAATAACTAAAGATATAGTTATCCATAATAGAGTAGCTAAGACTGACAGTTTTTATCGTTATATGCAAAAAATAATCAAAAAGAATAAACTTAATGATTCTTTAATGGGACGTAATATTACCGTTTTAGAATTTCCTAATTACTTAAAAAGTGATAAAGAATTATTAACATCTATTTTAGAGAAGTTATCTTTTAATCATATTAAATTTATTACTTATAATACTTTATTAGAAAAACCGACTTTAAATGTAACGGCAAATTATGCTATTTTAACCGAGCAAGAACAAAGTTATTTTTTCGATTATCATATTTTTAATGATTTTTTAAAGAGTATAGTTATATTAATTAAGAGTAATTTAAAATCTAGTGAATTATTTCTAATTGGAGATGCGAGTGATTTAAAACAACTGGGAATAAAGCTAGAAGAACAAGTGCCTATCAAAGTTTTTGTCTACCATAATAGCGATTTTTATTTAATAGAAAAATTAAACCAAATAATAGCTTAAAACTATTATTTTTATTTTGCTAATAGAGAAAATGTGTTATAATCATTTAAATATAAAGGGAGTTGAACTAATGACAAAAATTATTGTTGTCGAAGATGAAGAAAAAGAAAAACTTAAAACTCAGAGTATTATTAGTCCTTTTTTATTTAAATATGAAGAACCAATAAAATTGCTATTTTTTAATAAATGTGATGATGGTTTATTAAAAGAGATAGAAGATTTGTCTGAAAGAAAAATTTATATTTTAGATATATGTTTGAAAAGTAAAATAACGGGTATTAATATTGCTTTAAAAATCAGAGAAAATGATTGGGATAGTGAAATTATATTTTTAACTAATCACACAAGTTATGAACAAAAAGTTTATAATAATGTTTTAAAAGTATTTAAGTTTATTGAAAAATTTGATGATATGGAAAAAAGATTAAGTGATTGTTTAAATTTAATTTTAAGTAAAAAAGTAGATAATAAGGTATTTAAATATCGAAACAATCAAATTAATTTACGTATTTATATGAAAGATATTTTATATATTTGTCGAGACAAAGATGAACGAAAGTTAATTATTAAGACAACTAAAAATGTTTTTAAAATTAATATGACATTTAGTGAAGTTTTAAAAGAGTTAGATAGTCGTTTTAAGAAAACGCATCGTTCTTGTATTGTTAATACAGATAGAGTAAGTAGATATGATTGGAAAAACGGGAAGATTTTATTAGATAATAATGAAGAAATTAGTTTATTATCTAAAAAATATAAGGAAGAGGTAGTATGACTATTGAATTAATTCTAGGATACATGAGCGAAATTTATTCTTATATAATTCATACATTATGTTTTAAAAAATGCACGTCTAGTGTGTCAAATAATAAAAAAATTACAAATTTTTTATTAATCCTAATATTATCTACTATCAGTATGTTTACAAATTTATATTTTAATAATTTTTTTAGAATCTTCTGTACTTTATCTTTAATAATTATAGAGTTTAAAATTATTTATAAAAAGGAAATATCTGATACTATATTGATAACACTTATGATTTCAGTTGTTTCTATATTTGTAGAGTTCGTCTTTGCGGGATTATTATCATTAATTTCTTCTAATATAACTATAGTAAATGATAATTATTGGTATAAAACAATAATTACAATTATATTTGCGAGTGTTTTATATTTGTTAGTGTTACTTTTGCATAATGTTATTTTTAAAATCAATAATAAAATTAAAGATAGATTAAATATCGAAATGTTATTTGGAATAGTAATTATCATAATTAATTTGTTTACAATAGTGTATGGAGAAAATTATAAAGATTATAAAATATTTTTTGTTATTATAGTTTCTATTATCTCGATAATGGCGATGATTTTAATTATTTTAAATATGTTTTTGAAAAAACAAAGAATATCAATGGAAAATGAAGTATTATTAAAGAATATAAAGGCTTATGAACAAATTGCTGAAGATTATAGTACTCTTAGACATAATTTAAATAATGACTTGGCAGCAATTAAAACTTATGTTGATTCTGATGTTAGAGAATTAATTGAAGAAAAACTGAAAAAGTATAATTCTGAATACAATATTGTTATCAAAATGACTAATATTCCAAAGGGTTTGCAAGGTTTAATTTTTTATAAAATGAATACAATTAATAATAAAAATATTAATTTTGATATAAAAAGTACAGTTAATTTTGATACATTTAATAAAATTAACAAGAAATTGTATTCAAAGTTATGTGATATAGTTGGCATCTCATTAGATAATGCGATTGAAGCCACTTTAAAAACTAAAGAAAAATGTTTATTTATTAATATAGTTCAAAACGGAAAGGATATAGATATTAAGATAATTAATACATTTAATGATACCTTAGATATAAATAAAATAGGTACTAAGCAATATTCTACAAAGAAGATTAAAAGTGGAATAGGACTAGATTACATTAATAAAATATCTGATAATAATATAAAAACAAAAAAAGAAATAATTAGTAATTTATTTATTGTAACAATTAAACTAATTATTTCTTCGTAATTATTTAATTAAAGATTTTGGACATTTAGTTTCATCATGATACCAAAACCAACTAAAGCTAGTGGCACTTTTTGAGAAAAGTTCACCAATACTGGCTAAAATACTTGAAAACATGTAACTATACCTCCTTTTTAAAAATTTTGTTTAAATTTATATTAATATATTTAAACCTCTGTTAAATAAGTTTTATAATTATTAAAAGGCTGACCAAATAATTTGTACGTCAAAGGATTTACACATATTGCTTGCCAAATACTTGCAAAAAAGATAGCATTTAAGACTAAATTTTGTTTAATAAAAATAGTAATTATTAAATATATAATACTGACGATTACTAAAATACTTTTATTTAGTAATCTTTTTTTGCTATTAATTAGTGGTTTATTCTTCGTGTCTGCGGGAGCAAAAAACAAAAATGAAATAGTACTTAAAATTAAACATATTTGAATTAATAACAGGTTAAAATTTAAATATTTTATTCCTAATGGAATTAATATAAATAAAGGTATGCTTATGATCCAACACTCTAAACTATTTTTTGCATGAAAGCCAAATCCTAAACTACGCAAGGGAGTGTAGAATATTAGAAAAAGCACAAATTCTTTAAAAATTCCTAAAATAATAGCAATTAAAATTGAAACTAATAATTTAGTTACTAACATATAAAATGTTTCAAGTCCATATCTTAATTCTTCTAATTTTATTTCGTCATATGTATTATTAGTTTGTATTTGTTGCATGGCATAATCTAGAAATTTCTTTTTCATCTTATCACTACCTATTACAATTTAATTTTAGCAGAAAATTTTTTTAAAAGTTTATCGGTTGTTTTAAAAAGTGAAAATTTCGATTTAAATATAGCTTATTATCGTATTATATGGCAGAAAATACATTTTAGACATTAAAACGATATTTTTAGACATATTTTATGTCATGATAGTAGAACTTTGATAAAATTCTACATGTCGCTGTTACAATAGAAATGCCGAATTTTGTCGACCGATTTTTGTTGAATTCTATTGCAGGAGTGATTATTATTAGTAGTAGAAGTTTAATTGTGGAAGGTGAGGTGTGATAGTAATGAGAGGAAAAGTCAAATGGTTTAATGCTGAAAAAGGCTTTGGATTCATTAAATATAATGATTTAGAAGATATTTTTGTGCATTACTCTGCAATTGTTAAAGATGGCTATAAGACTTTAAAAGAAGGTGACATCGTTGACTTTAAGCTTATTGAAACTTCAAAAGGGTTACAAGCACAAGAGGTAACCGAAGTACAATTAACTACTATTTAGTAGTTTTTTTTTTAAACTAATGATATAATTTAGTAGAAAGGTGGTATATTAATGAAACTTAATATCCGTGGAGAGAAGGTTGAAATAACACCTGCTATTAAAGAATATATAGAAAGTAAATTAGAACGACTTAATCGTTATTTTGAAAATAGTGATGAATTAGAAGCTATGGTTAAGGTACGTGTTAAAGGTTTAGAGCAGATAATTGAAGTTACTGTTCCAACCCATCGCTTTACTTTAAGAGCTGAAGAATCTCACAAAGATTTATATGCTGCAACTGATTTAGTAATAGATAAGTTGGAAAGACAAATTAGAAAAAATAAAACAAGACTTAATAATAAATATAAAAATTTAGATACTGTTGATTTCGTATTTAATTATGAAAGTAATGAAAAAGAAAATGAAGAAAAGATTGTTAAAAGAAAAAATGTGGAATCAAAACCAATGGATGAAGAGGAAGCAATTTTACAAATGGAACTTATAAATCATGACTTTTTTGCTTTCAAAAACATCAAAGAAGAGTGTGTTTCTGTTGTTTATAGAAGAAAAGATGGCCATTATGGTCTAATAAATATGAAATAAAGAGTGAAAACTCTTTTTGTTTATGATAGAATACTAGATGGAGGAGTGCATTATGGGATTTTTTAGAAAATTAATTGACTCAGAATACAAAGAATTAAAAAGGTTTGAAGCCATTGCTGATAAAGTAGTAGCTTTAGAAGATGAATATTCTAAATTAAGTGATGATAAGTTAAAGGCTAAGACAGCAGAATTTAAAAAGAAATTAGATAAGGGTGCTGAACTTGATGATTTAATTGTGGAAGCTTTTGCTACCGTAAGAGAAGCGGCATTTAGATTAATTGGGGAGAAACCTTACTATGTTCAAATTATTGGTGGTCTAGCTATTCATTTTGGTAATATTGCGGAGATGAAAACTGGTGAAGGTAAGACATTAACAGAAACAATGCCTGCTTATTTAAATGCCTTAACTGGTAAAGGTGTTCATATTATCACAGTTAACGAATTCTTAGCAAAACGTGACTCAGAGTGGATGGGTGAAATATTTAGATTTTTAGGTTTAACAGTAGGATTAAATTTAAGAGAACTTTCAGCTAAAGAGAAAAAAGAAGTTTATGATTGTGATATCGTATATTCTACTAATAATGAAGTAGGATTTGACTACTTAAGAGATAATATGGTAATTCGTAAAGAAGATAGAGTACAAAGACCACTTAACTTCTGTATTGTCGATGAAGTAGACTCTATTTTAATTGACGAGGCACGTACACCACTTATTATTTCTGGTGGAAAATTTGATGCCAAAAACTTATATGAACAAGCGGATAGAGCTGTTAAATCACTACAAGAAGAAGATTATGTTGTCGATGTTAAAACTAAAAATGTTTCTTTATCAGAAATTGGTAGTGAAAAAGTTGAAAAAATCTTTAGACTTAAAAATTTATATGATTTAGATAATGCGGTTTTAGTTCATCATATTAATCAAGCTTTAAAAGCTAATTATGGTTTTAAGAAAGATATAGATTATGTTGTCGAAAATGATGCAGTAATTATTGTTGACCAATTTACAGGTCGTTTAATGCATGGTCGTCAATTTAGTGATGGTCTTCATCAAGCTATCGAAGCAAAAGAACATGTTACGATTAATGAAGAAACTAAGACTTTAGCAACTATTACTTTCCAGAATTTATTTAGGATGTATAATAAATTATCTGGTATGACTGGTACAGCTAAAACAGAAGAAGAAGAATTTAGAAATATTTATAATATGTATGTTATTCAAATTCCTACTAATAAACCAGTTATTCGTGAAGATTTAGCTGACCTTGTTTATTCTAATGAAAAAGGAAAATATAAAGCTATTATTAAAACAATTAAACAAATTCATGAAACAGGACAACCTATTCTAGTTGGTACTATTTCAGTTGAAAGCAATGAACACCTAAGCGCTTTACTTAAAAAAGAAGGCTTAAAACATGAAGTTTTAAATGCTAAAAATCATGAAAGAGAAGCGGAGATTATTGCTAAAGCTGGTCAAAAAGGAGCAATTACTATTGCTACTAACATGGCTGGACGTGGAACCGATATTAAATTAGGCGAAGGTGTTGTTGAACTTGGTGGTCTATGTGTAATTGGTACAGAACGTCATGAATCTCGTCGTATTGATAATCAGTTACGTGGTCGTTCTGGTCGTCAAGGAGACCCAGGTATGAGCCAATTCTTTGTATCATTTGAAGATGATTTAATGCGTCGTTTTGGTACTGACAAAATTAAAAATATGTTACAAAGTTTAGGTATAACTGATGACCAAGCAATTCGTTCTAAAACTTTTACTAAGAGTATTGAGTCTGCTCAGAAAAAAGTGGAAGGTAACAACTTCGATATGCGTAAGAATTTACTTGATTATGATGATATTATGAACGAACAAAGAGATATTATCTATACTCGTCGTAATGAAATATTAGATAATGAAGATATCCATGCGCGTATTTTAGAAACATTTAAGATAAATATTTCTGGTTTAATCGAATCCCATATTGAACCAGAAGGTTATTTAACAGATACTGATTTATCTGAAATTACAGATTATTTCAATGTTAATTTAACTAAGAATAATATTGATGTTGATGATATTAAAGGTAAATCTAATGAAGAAATTATTGAATACTTATCTGATTTAGTAATTAAAGAATATGAAAATAAAATTAAAGATTTACCAAAAGAAATATCTAATGAATTTGAAAGAGCTATTTCTTTACGTGTTATTGATGATGCTTGGATTGAACATATTAGTTCAATGGAACACTTAAGAGAAGCTATTGGTCTTCGTGGTTATGGTCAAACTAATCCATTACAAGCTTATGCAATGGAAGGTTATGAAATTTTTGACCGTATGCTTGATAACATTGATGCTAAGATTGCTATCTATATGATGAACGCTGAAGTAAGACAAAATACAGAAAGAAAACAACCAGAAAAAATGTTAGCTAATGATGGAAAAACAAAAGCCAAAGCTACTCCTAAGAAAGTAAAAAAAGTAGGAAGAAACGAACCATGTCCTTGTGGAAGTGACAAGAAATATAAGAACTGTTGTGGTAAATAGTTAAAATTAAAGTAAATGTTAACGAACAAAGTAAGTTAACATTTTTTTATGAAAAATAAAAATACATGTTCCTTTTAACATACATATATGATATAATTGTATGTAGAAAGGAACAAAGAATATGAAAAAAGAAGACATTATATTAAATTTGGCTAAAAAAAATAATGGAATTATCACTACAAAAGAAGTAGTAAGTAAAAATATAAATAAGATTTTTTTGACAAGATTAGTTACTAATAAAAAACTAGAAAGAGTAAAAAAAGGTTTATATGTTTTACCTTCTACTTGGGGTGATGAATATTTTAATTTAATTTATGGAAATAATGCAGTTTTTTCTTATGAAACATCTTTATATTTTTTAGATCTTTGCCAGTCAGTTCCACGTGAATATCATGTTACAGTAAATAGAGGATATAATGGAAGTTTAAGGAAAGCAAAAAAAGTTAAACTACATTTTGTAAAAAAAGAATTATTTGATTTAGGTATAATTGAAATTAAAAGTCCTCAAGGACAATTTATAAAATGTTATAATGCAGAAAGATGTATGTGTGATTTACTTAGGAATAGGGATAATCAAGATATAGAAATAACTAAATATGCTATAACAGAATATTTAAAGGATAAAAATAAAAGAAATCTTCCTTTACTTCTTGATTATGCAAAAAAATTTAATATTCTAGATGATATCAATAAATATCTGGAGGTGCTAATATAGTGATTGATGCTGAAGATTTGAAAATTAAAGTAAAGACTAAAGCCCATGAAAATAATTTAGAGCCTCAAGATATTATGCAAATGTATTTTTTTGAAAGACTTTTATATAGAATATCAATAAGTGCATACAAATACAATTTTATATTAAAAGGAGGATTGTTATTATCTGCAATATTTGGTGATAATCGTAGAACTACACAAGATATGGATACTATGATAAAAGGAATTCCGCTTGACGCAAAGAAGCTAGAGAAAGTTATAAATGAGATAATTAATGTAGATTGTAAAGATGGAATAAGTTATATTTTAAAGAAATCAAGTGAAATAAGATTAAATGATAAGTATGGAGGAATTAGAGTTAGTTTAATAGGATACAAAGAACATTTACAAGTGCCATTATCCATTGATATAACAGCAGGTGACCCAATTACTCCAAGAGAATTAGAATATAGATATAAATGTATGTTTGATGAAACTTATATTAGCATTATGGCTTTTAATATTGAAACTATTATTGCAGAAAAGTTTGAAACATTTATTTCAAATAATGTTATGAATACAAGAACAAAAGATTTTTATGATTTATATATTTTGTTAACTAGATATTATGATAACATTGATAGAAAGGTTTTAGTAAAAGCGATAAAAAACACTTTTGAAAGGAGAAAAGTAGATTTTGATTTAGATAAAATCGTATATACTTTTAGTAAGATAAAAAAGAGTGATAAGTTAAAGTTAAACTTTAAAAATTATCAAAATAAAAGGAATTATATATCTAATATTGATTATGAAGAAATAATGAGTGCAATTAATTTAGTTATTGAATTATTGCAAAAGGAATTAGTTATAAGTTAGTGAAAATGTTAATTTTTATAATATAAAAAGGATAAACAAAAGTTCATTTATCCTTTTTAAATATCAATCTATTCATATCATCTTCTATTTCTTGGCAAATCGCTTCATAATTAATGACTTTTTTATAATGTTCGATTTCTCTTTGTAATAGTTCTATTCCTAGCATCGAATACATTTCATTAGGTCGACCATAAGACATTTCCAGCATTGGTAATATTAAAGGCGAGGCATATTTATCTCTTTCAATATCTTCAGGACTATAATATTCATCTGCTTTAACAAATTCAATTATGGACTTTTTATTATTAATTCTTCGTATTTTAGGGTGCTCCATTAACCAATAGAAATTTTTAGAATAAATAAATCCTGTTGAAGTATCAATAATAAAAGGACTACCACCTTCAGGAGTTACTTCAACAATACAATGGTCAGCATAAAGAGGGTCATCACTTATGCACTTGGGATTTAATCTTATGCTATCTACGGAAGCATATAAAAGCCTAACATCGTCTTTGTCATCTAGAAAAGCTCTAGCCATTAAAACAGCTCTATCATAGCAAAAACCATTAGACATCCCATCAGATAACAATATTATCGAAGCCGGTATACCACCAGTATATATAGTTCTTAACTTCTCAATTAACTTATCGCCATAAGGGGCAATATAACCATGTTTTAAACCCCATAATAATAACTTCTGTGATTTATATTTATGTAAATCCCACTTTAGTTTTTGTAATTTTTTCTCCATACCATAATTCCCCTTTTGAATTGCTTTATATAATAGCATAAAACTTTCTAAAACGCAAAATGAATTTATGGTATAATAACGCTAAAGGAGTAACAACAGTATAAAAGGAGCAAGATTATGGAAAAAAGAGAATTAAAACAAAAGTTAGAATTATTAAAAGAACAAACTACTGATATTGGGAGGTCTCTTTGACTTAGAAAATAAGGAAAAAGAACTGCAAAGTTTAGAACTTTTAATGACTGAAGAAAATTTTTGGCAAGATATTACAAAAGCTAATAAAGTTAGTGCTCAAGTTAATTATTTAAAAAAAGAATTGGAAGATATTAAAGAAATTAAAGTAGAACTGCAAAATTTAGAAGAGTTAATAAATCTGCTTTTAGAGGAAGACGATGAAAGTTTACAAAAGGAAATTGAAGAAAATATTAGTAATTTAGAAAGTAAAATAGGAGAGTTAGAAATTAATGTCTTACTATCTTCTTCTTATGATGATTTAAATTGTTATTTAGAAATCCATCCGGGAGCTGGGGGAACGGAAAGTTGTGATTGGGCGTCCATGCTTTTAAGGATGTATACAAGATTTTGTGAAAAAAACAATTATAGTTATGAAATAATTGATGAACAAAAAGGTGAAGAGGCAGGCATAAAAAGTGTTACAGTTTTAATCAAAGGTTTATATGCTTATGGATATTTAAAAAATGAAAAAGGAGTGCATCGTTTAGTGCGAATTTCGCCTTTTGATGCCGGAGCTAGAAGACATACTTCCTTTGCATCAGTGACAGTAACTCCCGAGTTTTTAGATGATGTAGAAGTGTTAATAAATGAAAAAGACTTAAAAATAGATGTATATCGCAGTAGTGGTAAAGGAGGACAAGGGGTTAATACAACCGATTCTGCTGTGCGTATTACTCATTTGCCCACTAAGATTGTGGTAACATGTCAAAATGAACGCAGCCAAATTAAAAACAAAGAAATAGCCATGCGGGTTTTAAAAAGTAAACTTTATCAATTAGAATTAGAAAAGAAAGAAAATGAGATTAATAAGATAAAAGGTATAAATACAAATATTGATTTTGGTAGTCAAATAAGAAGTTATGTTTTAGAACCATATACAATGGTTAAAGATAATCGAACTGGTTATGAAACAACGCAAGCTGATAAAGTTTTAGATGGCGATATTTTAGATTTTATGGTAGCAATGCTCAAAAAGAAAAAAGGCTAGCTACCTTTTTTGAAAGTTTAAATTAGGATTTTTAAGCGGTTTATGTTGGAAACCTAAATGTTTTTTCGGTTCATAATTTAACATCGTATCCGTTCCGTTTAAGAAGTTACGATAATCTTCACTAGTATAATTTGTCGTATAAGAGAAATTGTTGGTTTCCTCATAATATATACCATTACGATAAGAAATAGTAAAACCATCTAAATAATTTTTTAAAGTAGGACCATCTAGTTTTATCCAACCATCTGTTAATATTTTTCTAGCTGTTTGCAATCTTTCTTTCGTCATAGTCATATAAATACCTGGACAGCATCCACAAAAATTTGCAATGCCATTTTTTTCTAATAAATTATTAACAAGCAAGAAAAACTGACTATAAGTACAATCAACTAAATATTTATTCTTATTAAGAGTAACAATATTAAAATAATGATATCCATAACCGTTATATAATAAAGAGTGCCTTTGAAATCCGGGTTCAATTTTAAAAGATTGGTTAGGGATTTGCCACTTTTTACAAAGTTTAGTGATATAAGAACTAGCTTTCCCACAAAGACCAGTTAGGTCCATTTGAGCAAATTCTAAAGGCTTTTTATTTAAACGATTATTCCTTTTATAAAGCATACTTCGAGTAGAATTTACAAGAGCA
Organism: uncultured Bacilli bacterium; assembly: GCA_947594925.1. Lineage (GTDB taxonomy): Bacteria > Bacillota_I > Bacilli_A > RF39 > UBA660 > HGM10766. The sequence continues at coordinate 5,429 of CANQEJ010000001.1, read as the reverse complement.
GTTAAAATATCTTCATCATTTAAACTTTTAAAAATTTTATCATTACTCGTAAATTTAAAAGTAGGATTATTAGAAGTAATATAGACTTTAGGAAACCCATCATTAAATTGCGCAAGTATATTGATTAAATAATTAAAACAAAAAGCCATATTTTGATTTTCTTCCTCATAAAAATATGGGGAAACATCTTTTACATATTGGTAGGCATCTTTAAGCATTTCCACTTTTTTAGTTAAATCCTTTTCCTGTAAAAAAGCTTGTTTTTGTTTTAAGAGAACATTTAAATATTTAACATTATTGTCATATTTAGATTCAATATTTAAATAGTCCATATAATCCCTTCTTTGTAGAGTTGTATTATACTAGAAATAATTTATTTTGACAAGCAAAGTATTATCTACTTGCATTATATTTTTAATTTGTTAAAATATGTAAAAAAGAAGGCGGTTTAATTGGATAAAACATTGACATATTTACAAAACTTATTAAAACCCAAAGATGTAATTGTTATTGCAACTTCGACAGGCCCTGATTCGATGTTTTTGTTGCATTTATTATTACAGTTAAAAGACCAATATAAGCTTAAAATTATTGTGGCTCATGTTAATCATAATGTTCGTAAAGAAAGTTTAGAAGAAGAAGAGTTTATTCGAAGATTTACGAAAGAGCATGAATTAATATTGGAATATTTAAAAATTACAGCTTATTCTAATGATAACTTCCATAACGAGGCCCGAAAGAAAAGATATGAATTTTTCTATGAGGTAGTGCATAAGTATCAGGCTAAATATTTAATGACAGCTCATCATGGCGACGATTTAATGGAAACAATTTTAATGCGTCTTACGCGAGGTTCTTCTTTAAACGGATATGTAGGAATTAAAAAACAAACTATTAAAGAAGATTTCCAAATAATAAGACCTTTACTTTATATGACTAAAGATGAGATTAAAAGTTATATGGATAATAATGATTTAAAATATTATCTTGATGCTTCTAATAATTCTTCTAAATATACAAGAAATAGATATCGGAAGGAAGTATTACCTTTTTTAAAAAAGGAAAATAAAGATGTTCATTTAAAATATTTAGAGTTTAGTGAAGAGTTAGAACAAGCAAATAATTATATTGAAAAGATAGTTTTAAAAAAAGTTAAAGCTATTTATAAAGATAATATAATAGATATTTCAAAATTAAAAAACACGGAAGACTTTATATTAAAAAAAATATTGGGGGTTATATTTAAAAAATTATATCAAGAAGATTTAGATAAAATAAATAAAAAACATGTTCAAAAAATAATCGAGATGATTAAAAGCTCTAAAGCGAGTCTGAAAATTAATTTACCTGGTAATATTATTGCTGTAAAAGAGTATAATAACCTTAAATTTTTAAATACTAAAGAAGAAAGAAGACAAGAATATAAATATATATTAAAACAAGAAGTAACTTTACCTAATGGCAATATTATTAAACAAGTTTTAAAAAGTGATAAAACCGATAATTATCATATATATTTAAATAGTCAAGAAATTAAGTTACCTATAATTGTTAGAAGTAGACAAAGCCAAGATAAAATGGCTGTTAAGAATTTAAATGGTACAAAAAAAATACAAGATATTTTAGTTAATGCGAAAGTGCCAAAGTCGCAAAGAGACAGCTTACCAATTGTGGTGGATAGTCAAAATAACATCTTATGGATACCAAGTGTGAAAAAATCTAAATTTGATAAGGCAAAAACCAAAAACTATGATATAATACTTAAGTATCAATTAAAGGAAGGGAAGAATAATGAATAAAAATAAGAATAATAACGCTTTGAAAAACACTTTTCCATATGCAATTTTATTGTTAGTAGTTATTGGAACTTTGTTATTTTTTAACTTTGCTGGTCATGAAGTTCATGAACTTACAACTGGTGAGTTTATGTCTTATATTGATAAAGCTAAAGTAACTGAATTAACAATTATTCCAAAAAGTAGTGAAAGTGTTTATTACTTAGAAGGAAAATTAGAAGATTACGGAGAAAATGAATCTTTTAAAACGAAGATTATTCCTGAAAATATAGAAAAGGTTTCTGAATATGCAATTAGTCATAATCTTGATTTATATGATACAGAAAAAGACCCAGGAAGTAGTTCTATATTATATATAATAGTTAACTTCTTACCACTTTTAATCTTAGTAGGAGTAACTTTCTATCTATTTAATCGTATGGCTGGAGGGAATTCTAAGTCTATGGACTTTGGCCGTAGTCGTGCGAAACTTTCTAAAGATGGTGGAAAAGTTAGATTTTCCGATGTTGCTGGCTTAAAAGAAGAAAAAGAAGAAGTAGAAGAATTAATTGATTTCTTGAAAAATCCAAAGAAATTCCAAAAATTAGGAGCAAGAATTCCAAAAGGGGTTTTATTAGTTGGTCCTCCGGGAACTGGTAAAACTTTACTTGCTAAAGCGGTAGCGGGAGAAGCTAATGTACCATTTTATTATATAAGTGGTTCTGATTTTGTGGAATTATTTGTTGGTGTTGGTGCTTCACGTGTTCGTGATATGTTTAAACAAGCGAAACAAAGTGCCCCATGTTTAATTTTCATTGATGAAATAGATGCTGTTGGTCGTCAAAGAGGAACTGGTTTAGGAGGAGGACATGATGAACGTGAACAAACTCTAAATCAATTACTTACTGAAATGGATGGTTTTGGTGCTAATGAAGGAATTATCATTATTGCTGCGACTAATAGACCAGATGTTTTAGACCCAGCTTTACTTCGTCCAGGTCGTTTTGACCGTCAAGTAACAGTAAGTTTACCAGATTCTAAAGAACGTGAACAAATTTTAGCTGTTCATGCTAAGAATAAAACATTTGATAAAGATGTTAATTTAGAAAACTTATCACAAAGAACCCCAGGATTTAGTGGGGCAGATTTGGAAAATCTACTTAATGAAGCGGCTTTACTTGCTGTAAGACGTAATAAAGATTCTATTGCGATGGCTGAAATAGATGAAGCTACAGACCGTGTTTTATTAGGACCTGCTAAAACATCTCGTAAGATTACTGAGAAAGAAAAACGTTTAGTTTCTATCCATGAAGCTGGACATGCTGTTATTGGTCTAAAATTAGAAGATGCGCAGGCTGTTCATAAAATTACCATTATTCCGCGTGGTATGGCTGGTGGTTATACTATGATGCTTCCTAAAGAAGAAAAAATGGCTATTATGACGAAGAAAGAATTAACTTCGCAAATAGTTGGTTTATTAGGAGGGCGTGTTAGTGAAGAGTTATACTTTGGTGAAATAACTACAGGAGCTTCTGATGACTTTAAAAAGGCTACTAATATTGCGCGAGCTATGGTAACTGAATATGGTATGAGTGATTTAGGGCCTATGCAACTTGAACAAAGAAGTGAAAGTGTCTTCCTAGGACGTGATTATGGTAAGACAAAGAACTTCTCTGACCAAGTGGCTTTAGAAATTGATAAAGAAGTTCGTAAAATTATTGATGAGTGTTATAAACAAGCGGTAGAAATACTTAAGAAAAACAAAGACTTAGTTATGCTTTTAACTGATGCTTTAATGAAGTATGAAACAATTACAAAAGAACAAATTGAATATATTGTTGAAAACAAATCAATAGATTTTACTGACATGCCTAATGCGAAAACCGAAGGTCTTACTTTAACTGAACTAAAAGAGTTAGCTAAAGAAAAAGGCATTAAAGGTTATAGCAAGATGAGTAAAGAAGAATTACAAAAAGAATTAGAAAATCAAAAAGATTAATCTAATTCTTTTTTTGTCTAATTTGTGTCTACTTTATTCTTAGTTAACACGATAATTAATATATTTTAAAGTAAATATGATAAACTAAAATTGATTGTGGAAGGTGATGCAATGAAAAAGTTTAAATGGCAATATTTAATTATTATTTTTGCTTTATTCTTGTTCTTACCTTGTCCCACTAAAGCTGAAGAACAAATTGTAACTTGCAAGATGGAAGATTTAATTATCAGTAATAAATTACGTACAGATGCTGATAATTGTTCAAAAGTTATTGTTCAAGATGAAAAATATTTAGGTTATATTAAACAAATGCCTTGGTTAAAAGAAATAGAATTTGCTAATCTATCTTTAGATGATATTTCATTTATAAATGATTTAGATAATTTAACAAAGTTAATTATAAGTGGTTCCAATATTAGTTTAAAAAACTTAGATTCTAAAATTACCGATTTTAATGTTTATAACTCTTATGTTCGTAATTTAGAAGCTCTTGGTAATTGTCGTTATTTACAAAATATTATTTTATCTGATACTAGTTATTTCCGTGATTTAGAATTTTTAAGAAAAATTCCATGGTTAAAAACTTTATCAATTGATTTTCCTGCTTATACCAATATTGATTTGTCCCCTATATTAAGTCTTAATAGATTAGAAACTTTAAACTTATGGGGTTTAGAACAAAATATTAAAGGAGAATTATTAAACTTCTTAAAAAGAGGTAATGTTGAAACTTCATTTACTTTAAATAAAGATTATGAAAGTTATTATGCAAGTGTTCAAAATATTTATAACTCTTTAAATCTAGATGGTTTATCTAATGAAGAACAAATTCAAAAAATAGTTTTATATGTTATTGATAATATTACCTATGACCAAGCGTTAACTGGCGAAGCTGGTCAAAGAGCTTTTAAAAATGAAATTATGATAGAAAAAGCTTTAGCTAAAACAGGTGTATGTCGTCAGTATACTTTACTTACTAATTTATTACTAGAAATGGCTGGTTTTAATGCAATTCAAGTCCGTAGTAATGCTGATGAAAACCATATTTGGAACGCTGTTTATTTAGATGGTTCTTGGTATGCTATTGACCCAACTTGGTTAGATACGGATGAAGGAAGAGCTAAAGTAGTAAGTAATATTCATGATACTTATTACTTAGTTAATCCCTATGGTAACTTTATAACAGACCATCACCCCCTATCTAATTTACTAGCTATGATGACCCCCGTATTTAAAATTACTTTTGATACAAAAGGTGGTAACAGCATAGCGCCAGTATATGTAAGTCCAACAAATTATACCTTACCTGCTCCTACTAAACAAAATAGTGAGTTTGATGATTGGTATAGTGATACAGCTTTAATTAATAATTATGAAGTTACACCATTAAATAAAGATTTAACTTTATATGCTGGTTATAATGATACTTTAAGAATAGAAAGTGCTGCTGGTATGCCAAATCCTCCAACTTCTGTAATTAGCTATCTTACTATTGGGGGATTAGCAGTTTTAAGTGCTGGTGGATATATATATTTAAGAAAACATAATAAATTTAAAAGAATATAATTAATACCTACTTCTGTAGGTATTTTTTGATGCTCTAATTTCATGTATGTCAACCACGAACTTTCCACTTTACAACAAACCGGGGGGGG